>NZ_JAATJA010000002.1:900000-1155943 GCF_011927665.1 Desulfobaculum xiamenense | reverse complement strand
TCCTTCTCTTCGGGTGCCTTGTCGATCTCGTCGTACGCGATGAACTTGCCACCGCCGATCAGAGCGGCGCTCTTGGTGATGGCAGCGGTCAGCGTAGTCTTACCATGGTCGATGTGACCGATGGTGCCAATGTTAACATGCGGCTTTTTACGCTCGAATTTTTCCTTGGCCATGACTCTTTCCCCCGTACAAATTCGTTTACGGTTGGTTGATGGTCTAGGGACGAAAATAAAATAAAAAAAAGCAGTATGGAGCCCACAACCGGAGTTGAACCGGTGACCTCATCCTTACCAAGGATGCGCTCTACCTACTGAGCTATGTGGGCCTTATAAAAAAACTGTGGGGAGATGTCGAGGGATGGGCAGGTGAAGATGTGGAGCGGGAAACGGGACTCGAACCCGCAACCCTCAGCTTGGAAGGCTGATGCTCTAGCCAATTGAGCTATTCCCGCGCACTTTTCCTGCAGTCAAGCAACAGGCTGCCCTGTCTCCTACAGTTTTCTTAGCGCAAATATGAATGGTGGAGGGGGGAGGATTTGAACCTCCGAAGGCGTGCGCCGACAGATTTACAGTCTGTTCCCTTTGGCCACTCGGGAACCCCTCCATTTTTCACGCTGGAGCTGGTGATAGGAATCGAACCCACAACCGGCTGATTACAAATCAGCTGCTCTGCCAATTGAGCTACACCAGCGTTCAAGTCTTTCAAAGTGCCGTCCGGCTTCGCGTTTCGCTTTCCCCGTCGGCGAGGAGCAGAACTATACGGACCCGGCTTCGGAGTCAAGCGGAAAAATCATTTTCATCGAGTTTTTTTCAAAAAGTCCTTCCGAAGCCGTTTTCCACTCGCGCCGAAAGGGGACTCTAGCACAAAAAAGGCTGCCCCGGAAGGGGCAGCCCATAATTGACTGTATGTCGCGAAACCCACGTCCCACGCGGGTTTCGCCCGGCGGAGGCTCTAAGCGGAGTGTGGCCTAGGCCATGGCGGGAACGCCGATAGCCTCGCCCTCCTCCTGAATGGCTGCTGCGGCGGCGCGGGCAGCGGAGGCCTCAACCGTACGCAGATAGGTCGCGCCATTCTCAGTGAGAATGCGCAGGAATTCGTTGTTGAAGGCATGTCCGGAGCAGCAGACCTCGAAATGGCCCATGAGCGGCAGCGGACTGACGGCCATGTCGCCGATGAAGTCGAGGATCTTATGGCGCACGAACTCATTCTCGTAGCGCAGCCCCTCGGCGTTGACCACGCCGTACTCGTCGAGGACAACGGCGTTGTCCAGCGAACCGCCAAGCGCGAGTCCATTCTTCTGGAGATACTCGACATCGCGCAGGAAGCCGAAGGTCCGGGCCTTGGCCACCTCGGTGGCGAAGGATTCGGGCGTCAGCTCGAAGCGCAACTGCTGGCGGGCGATCATGGGATGATCGAAGTCGATAACGTAGTCCACCCGGAAACCGTCGTACGGACGAGCATTGATATACTTGTCCCCGTTGCGGTGCGAGAAGGGCTTGGCGAGCATAAACACGCGCCGAGGCCGACTCTGCCTGCGAATGCCCGCGGACTTGAGCAGGAAGACGAAGGAAGCGGCGCTGCCATCCATGATGGGCACTTCGCCGCCGGAAACCTCTATCTGTACATTATCTATACCCATGCCGCGCAGCGCGGCCATGAGGTGCTCTACCGTCGCGATGGAATCGCGTCCCTCGCCGAGGGTGGTCGCCAGCCCGGTTCCGACGACGCTCTCGGGCGTCGGCGACAGGAAACGGGTTCCGTTCTCATTCTTGAGAACGAAGACGATGCCGGTATCCTCACCGGCGGGACGGATCACCAGTTCGACCTTGCGTCCACTGTGCAGGCCGATACCGGAGCATTTGACTGATTTCTGGATGGTGGTCTGTTGCATTCATAGCCTCCGCAGCCTATTCAGCAAGAAACATGCCGAACGCGGCGCGGACATAACTGCGCGATTTTATTGATTTTGTCTCTGTGCCCTTCGGCGCACACGTGTGGGGAATCCGCAACACACGTGTGTTTTCACGCACACTTTCACTCGGCCGTGTCCGCCAGAACATAGCGATCCAACCCGGCGAGATCGGTGCGCACCTCGGCGCGCGAGAAGGCACCGCCCTCGGGCGAGAGCAGGATGTCCCGCACGGCCACGCCCTGCTTCCAGCCGAATTCCATGAGCAGATGCCCACCGGGCCGCAGCGCGACGGCGGCCCGTGGCGCAAGGGCGCGCACGCTCTCCAGTCCGTTGGACAGGACGCCCTCCCCCACAGCCGGGACAAGGGCCGAGTGCGGCTCGTGGTCCGCAACCTCGCGGCTGACCTCTGCGTATTCGGCGGCGCTCACGTAGGGCGGATTGGCGACTATGAGATCGAGACTTCCGTCCGCTACCACGGCCCGACCGAAATCGGCCCGCACGAAGCACAACCTGTCGGCCACGCCATGACGCCGGGCATTGGCGGCGGCAACGGCCAGCGCGACGGCGCTCATGTCCACGGCGATGCCCCGCGCCTTCGGAAAGAGCGAGGCGATGGTTACGGCAAGGCAACCGCTGCCGGTGCCGAAATCCGCGAAGGTGAAGGCGTCACAAGGCGAAAAGAGGCGCTCGACCTCCTCCACGATGAGTTCCGTCTCCGGACGCGGAACGAGCACGGCGGGCGAAACGGCGAAGTCCAGTCCGTAGAATTCCTTTTCGCCGAGGATGTAGGCCACGGGCTCCCCGGCGGCGCGACGGCTCACAAGGGCACGCACGGCCGCCACCTGCTCGGCGGAAAGTTCGCGATTCGCATGGACCACAATGTCAAGGCGGCGCATGCCCAAGGCATGCGCCGCCAGAATTTCAGCCGACAGTGCGGGGCTATCCACCCCCTGCCGTTCAAGCTCGACGCGACACTCGTTGACAAGGTCGCGCAGCGTTCGGGTATGGCTCACGCCTCTTCCGCCTGCTGCTTGAGCGCCTCGGCCTGATAATGGCTGACGAGGGCGTCCACCAGTTCACCCATCTCGCCCTGCAACACCTCGTCGAGCCGGTACAGGGTGAGGTTGATGCGGTGGTCGGTCACGCGGCTCTGCGGGAAGTTGTAGGTGCGGATGCGGCCGGAACGGTCGCCCGTACCCACCTGCGCGCGGCGGGCGTCGGCCTGCTCCTGATGCACACGGTCCTGCTCCAGCTGGAACAGGCGGGACCGCAGCACCTTGATGGCCTTGGCCTTGTTCTTGTGCTGGGACTTCTCGTCCTGGCAGGTCACCACGAGGCCGGTGGGCAGATGGGTGACGCGAATGGCGGAGTCCGTGGTGTTAACGCTCTGGCCGCCAGGACCGGAGGACCGGTACACGTCGATGCGCAGATCTTCGGGAGCGATGTCCACCTCGACTTCCTCGGCCTCGGGCATGATGGCCACGGTAACGGCGGAGGTGTGGATACGGCCCTGCGACTCGGTGGCCGGAACGCGCTGCACACGATGGATGCCGGACTCGAACTTGAGGCGGCTGTACACGTGGTCGCCGGACACGGAAGCGATGACTTCCTTGTATCCGCCGGTGCCGGTATCGCTGGCGCTCATCATCTCGGTGCGCCAGCCGTTGCGCTCGGCGTAGCGCATGTACATGCGGAAGAGATCGGCCGCGAACAGACCGGCTTCCTCGCCGCCCGTACCCGCGCGGATTTCGAGAATGATGTTCTTCTCGTCCAGCGGATCCTTGGGCAGAAGCAGAATCTGCAGTTCGCGCTCCAGTTCGGGCAGCCGCTCCTCGATCTCCTCGATCTCGGCACGGGCCATGTCGCGGATGTCGGCGTCGGCGTCGTGGAGCATCTCGCGGTTGTCGCGCAGATTCTCCTCAAGCTTGCGATACTCGCGATAGACCTTCACGATCTCGCCGAGATCGGAGTGGGTCTTGGTCAGCTTGCGGTAGCGCTCCTGATCATTGAATACTTCTGGAGAGGAAAGCTCTAATTCGAGTTCCTCGAATTTGCGTTCTATGCTGTCAAGCTTGGCAAACATGGTGATGACCTCTCGGAGTCATTAATCGACTGCGCCCTTGAGCGCGGCAATGGCCACTTCGAGCTGGGAATCGTCCGGCTCGCCGGTGGTCAGATACTGCATCATGAGTCCCGGCCAGCACAGCACCCGGCACAGCCGGGCTTCGACATTGGTTCCCGTGTACTTGATGAGCTCGTAGGCCACGGCGCTTACGGGAATCATCATGAAGAACTTGGCGAAGACGACATAGGCCTGCTTCACCACCGCCCCCTCGGGCGTGTACAGGGCCAGCAGGGCCGGAATGAGTACCGCGTGCAGGACGATGGACAGGGAAAGCACGAACAGCAGAAATGCCGTTCCGCAACGGGGATGCAGCCTGCTAAACGAACGGGCGGCCTCGGGCGTCAGTTCACATCCCTCTTCGAAGGCCCAAATGGTCTTGTGCTCGGCACCGTGGTACTGGAACACCCTGCGGATGTCCGGAATCAGGGAAATGGACCCGATGTAGCCGGCAAAGACGAGAAGCTTGAACAGGCCGTCCCAGACGTGGAAGCTCAGCGACTCGGTGCCGCCGCCAAGTCCAAGGGCCTGAATGCCCAGCGTGAACAGATGAGGAAGCACCACGAACAGCCCGAGGGCCAGCGCGATGGACACAGCCACGGTCAGCGCGAGCTGCCAGGGCTTGACCTCTTCCTCGCCCTCGTCCTCCATCGCGGCCTGCGCGGAGAAGTTGAGGGCCTTTATGCCGTTGACGAGGGTTTCGATGAGAACGAAGGTCCCGCGCACGAATGGCTTGCGCATCCAGTCGGACCGCAGGAGCGTGAACCAGGGACGGGTTTCGAGGATGATGGAACCGTCGGGCTTGCGCACGGCAATGGCCAGCCGGTCCTTGTTGCGCATCATGACGCCTTCGACGACGGCCTGTCCGCCGACGGTCTGCGCCGCACGCATGAAGAGCGTTGTTCCGCCGACAGCGATCCGGCGCAGTGCGCCAGCCGCTTCGCGGACGGTTTCGACTACTCCGGACATACCCGCCTCCCGCCGGACCCGCCGTTGGTCAACGCGTCCGGCCTACATGAAAAGTCGCCTCCGACAGGCACAATTGCTGACGGAGGCGACTGCCGGCGGACCCAAAGGCCCGCTGAAATAGAAACCTAGTTTTCCTTGCCCGCGCCGAACTTCGCATACTTCTTGCGGAAGCGATCGATGCGGCCAGCGGTGTCGACAAAGCGCTGCTTGCCGGTGAAGAAGGGATGGCAGCTGGAACAAATTTCCACGGACATCTCTTCGCCCTTGCTGGTAAGGAGTTCAATCTCGTTGCCACAGGCGCAGCGGACCTTCGCCTTGTAAATCTTCGGATGGATATCATTCTTCATGGGAAATTCCTCCACAGGGTTCGGAAAAGATGGGTTGGATACACCGAATGCCGCCGTTTGGCAAGCACATATTGTCTGACCGTTTGTCCCTGCCCGCAGCCGCGCTTTTCACGTCCGGGGCAGTCATGTATATAATGTCGTCCAAGCATAATGCAAGGCACCGTCGAAAGTCACCCCGAAAAGGAGGCAGAGGCCATGCACAGACTTGTGCTCGTCCGCCACGGTCAGAGCGAGTGGAACCTCGAAAACCGCTTCACGGGCTGGACCGACGTCAGCCTCACGCCCGAGGGCGCGGCCGAGGCGGGCCGTGGCGCCATGCTGCTTCAGGAGCAGGGCTTCGCGTTCGACATCTGCTACACCTCCCTGCTCAAACGCGCAATAGAAACTCTCTGGATCATCCAGCGCGAAATGGATCTCATGTGGCTTCCCACCCGCAAATCGTGGCGTCTGAACGAACGCCACTATGGTGCCCTGCAGGGGCTGAACAAGGCCGAAACGGCCCGCAAATACGGCGACGATCAGGTCTTCACATGGCGCAGAAGCTACGACGTCCCTCCGCCCGCCCTCGATGCCGACGATCCCCGGCATCCCTCGCGCGACCCGCGCTACGCCGATGTTCCCGTTTCCGTCCTGCCCTCGTCGGAAAGTCTCGCTCTCACGGTGGACAGGGTGCTCCCGCTCTGGCATGACCAAATGGCCCCGGATGTGATGGCCAGTCGACGCGTGCTTGTGGTTGCACACGGCAACAGCCTGCGCGCTCTGGTCAAATATCTCGACGGGCTTTCGAGCGAGGAAATCATGGGGCTCAACATTCCCACCGGCATCCCGCTCGTCTACGAACTGGACGACGCACTCGTCCCCGTCAGGCACTACTATCTCGGCGACCCGGAGGCCGCGGCAAGGGCCGCGCAGGCCGTGGCCAATCAGGCCAAGGGCTAGCGCGCGTCCATGACGACTCCCGCCGCAATTCCAGAGATGAGCGGTTCATGACACATCCGGAACAGGAACTCCCGCAGCTCGTCAAGCGGCTGCACGGCCTGACGGCACATCCGCCGCCGGAGCGCGTGCGCGCCGACATCGCGAAGCTGATGGACGAAGCCCACGCGCTCTTCGACGCGGCCCCGCCGGAACAGGCGCAGGACACGCGCATGCGGATGGCGCTCCTGCTGCATGCCCGCGCCGCCGCCAGCGAGGACGCCGAGCTTCGCGCCTTCTATGTCGGTCTCCTGCCGGGGCTTGGCGTGCTTGCCGCACCACTCGCTCTCGTGCTTCTCGCCGAGGCAGACGAGGAATCCCCACTTCCGGTCCTCACGGACTTCCCGGAAATCTTCCGCTTCGAACTCGTCAACCGCATTCTGCTGGACGACACCGCGCCCACGGTCCGCCTGCGCGGTATTGCGCTTGCGGCAGTGGACGACCTCGCCGCCCTTCCTGCGGATACGCTCAATCCCCTTCTGGCCGATATGGTCCAACATGCCATCCCGCTAGCCTTTCCGCTCGCGGACGCACTGATCCACGGGCCATACGGCGAACTGCTGCGCAGAACCATCGCCGCCCAATGCCGGAAGATCGAGTCCTCCGAACGTCCCGGCCCGGAACTCCACGACGTTCTCCCCGCCATAGTCGCCCTTGCGGACGAAACCATCGCCCGGCTGATCATCCCCCTTCTCGCCGTGCGCGACCCCTTAGCCCTGAAAGCGGTGCTCAGCACGCTCACCGCCCTTTCGACACACGCGGACGACTGCCTCGGCAAGGCCCTGCTCAAGCCGCTGACGCACCCCGACCAGCGCGTCAGGACCGCAGCCCTCGACGCGCTCATCAGCACATCGCCGCGTGACGCCGGGCGGATTCTGGCCGCCTTTTTCCGGCGCGACACGGCGCTTCGCGCCGCCATACTCTCGCGCGCACCGCTCCTCGCCAAGCCCGAGGCCATAACCTTCCTCACCTGTCAGGGCGTGCGGGACACGGCACCCGAGCCGGACATCCTGCGCATGCTGATCGCGCTGGACACAACGGCCGCGCGTGCAGCGTTAAGCACAAGCGACATGCAGGACATGGCGGTACTGGACATGTTTCCCCCCATGCGCCCGGAGCCGCGCCTCGACGCAGCCCGCGCCGTGGCCGAATTCTCCCCCGCCCCGGAGCAACCGAAGGAGAAGGAGCCTTCTCGTCGCAAGGACAAAGGCTTTCTCGGTAGCCTCTTCGGCGGCGGCGATACCGAGGAGGCCCTTTCCATCCAGTTCGGCGGAGACATGGTGCTGGAATCCGAACACGCGGGGAAACGCCTATCCCCCATCTACGAAGGCCGCACCCTGCGCGGGGCGTCCTTCCGGGGGTGCCTGATCGAAAACGGCACGTTCGAGGACTGCGTGTTCGTGGACGCCGATTTCACGGACGCCATTCTCATCGGCACACGCTTCGCGGGGTGCTCCTTCGAAAATTGCACCTTCGACCGCGCCCGATTCTTCGACGCCAATCTCTTCGACCTACGCCTGAGCGGCGGGCATGGCACGAACGTGGCCTTCGCGGGATGCCGCCTCTCCCTCGTCGATTCGTGCGGCGCGCAACTCGACGGACTGTTCATCGGCGACTGCACGGTGCAGACGGTGCGCCTCACGGCCTGCGACCTCACGCGCTGCGAAATCAGGAGCACGCACGCCGGTGGCGTGGAAATGCGCCACTGCCTCGCCGAGGACGCGACCATCGCGGATTCGGACATCATCTGCTCGACGTTCACGGGAACCGCCATGCCCCGTGCGAACATCACCGGACTGCACACGGACTCGCCCCATCTGGCGCGCCTGCGGAAAACCTCCAGACTCCGCCGCGCCGCAGAGACCGCCGACTCAGCTCCAGCCATGGACAAGCGTGAGCTTTCCGATACGACCCGCAAGGCCGCACGGGCGGTGCTCGACGCATGGTTCGAGGCCGAGGCCCTCCAGACCGCCTCCCTCGCCTTCCGCGCCAACAACGACCGACGCGTGGCCTGGTGTCTCGGCAAACTCGGGCATCCGCAGGCAGACTTCTTCCGCCTCGCCCCGTTCTTCCTGCATACGGAGACCTTCGAGCGCAACAGCGCGGAACTCGAACCGCTGGCGCTGGCCTGCCGCGTCTCCTCCTACGTGCCGGACTACACCACCATCGAGGCCGCCCGCCGCCATTTCCCCGGCGCGTCGCTCCCGCCTTCGGCACCGGACCCGGTCCACATCGAGGCGCTGTACACCATCGGCAGCGTGGGGACCATCGCCCAATCCGAAAGCTCGGACCTCGACTACTGGGTCTGCTACGACCCCGAGGACATGCCCGAGGTGCTCGTGGACGGGCTGAAATTCAAGATGGAGGCCATAGAACGCTGGGCAGACGCAACTTTTGGCCTCGAAGTCCACTTCTTCACCATGGACGTCACGCGCATACAGGACAACAACTTCGGCGTGAGCGACGCGGAAAGCTCGGGCACGGCGCAGGCGCTGCTGCTCAAGGAAGAATTCTACCGTACCGCCGTGCATGCCGCCGGGCGCATCCCCGTGTGGTGGGCCACACCCACTGGCGCGGACGACGCGGCCTACACCGCGGCCATGCGCATCCTCACGACACAGCCATGGGGCGACATGTTCATCGACCTCGGCAATCTGGTGGACATCCCCGCCGAGGAATTCTTCGGCGCGTCCCTGTGGCAGATCGTCAAGGCGCTGAAAAGCCCCTTCAAGTCGATCATGAAATTCGGCCTGCTGGAAAAATACATCGCCACGGAATCGGACGTACGCAGCCCCCTGCTCTGCGAACGGCTCAAGACCAACATCCTCGCCGGACGTCTCGGCCTCGCGGACACGGACCCGTACCTACTGCTCTTCCGGGAGGTGCTCGGGCACTACGCCCGGGCGGGCGAGAAGGATTCCGTGCAACTGGTGCGGCTGTCGTTCTTCCTCAAGGCCCGCGTAGGACGAGCGCTCTCGTCGCAGGTCCGTCCGCTTCGCCGCGAGGAACGCGAGATGGCCGACCTCTTCTGCGCACCGGGAGCCATGCCGTCGGGCCTCGAAACGGGCGGGGACTGGCCCTTCCAGAGGCTGGTCACAGTGGGGTCCATGGTCAACAGATTCATCGTGCGCACCTACATGCGCGTGCGCGACAGCCAGCAGGACCGCAACATCGCCATCAATCCGGAGGATCTCACCAAGCTCGGCCGCAAGATTTTCGCCACGTTCTCGCGCCGCAAGAACAAAATCGAGCACATTCCGTTCATGTCGCTCGGCGGCTCGTCCTTCCGCGTGCTGCACTTCTCCGCGCAGGCAAAGAAAATGGGTCAGCCCGGACTGTGGGAGGTGCAGGGCGCGCAGGAGGTTTCCGACTCCCGACGGCTGGATCTCGTGGACCTGCGCAAGGGGCCGGACCTCGCCGAGCACGTGGCGTGGCTCACCGCCAACGGCATCTACCGTCCGGGGATGGAGGTGCGCGGCGACTACTCCATCTCTCCCGTCTCCGCGCGCGATCTCCAGCGGCTGATGGACCGCCTCGTCGAATTCTTCCCGACCAAGGCCACCTTCAACACCGACATCTCCGAGATGCTCAAACCGGAACGCATCGTGCGGGCCTTCTTCGCGCTCAATCTCGTCCAACCGCGCGAGCAGACCGCCATCACCGAGGTTTCGGTCATCTACGCCACGAACTGGGGCGAACTGTTCTGTCGCACCATCTCCGTGGTCGACACCACCATCCTCGACAACCCCATCCAGTTCCTGCTGGAAAACGTGGAGCAGGAATTCACGCAGCCGCCGGAAATCGACTTCTTCGCACCGGACCGCAGCTCCTTCCCCCGCCCCCACGTCTGACACGCTTGCCGAAACGCCCGGCTCGTGCTTTGCTGCCCCGTCACGTCACCACAACCCGAGGACAGCATGCCCGAGTCGTCCACCTTCGCGCGCCGCATCATCGACTGGTTCGAACACAACCGGCGCGACCTGCCATGGCGCAGAACCTACACGCCCTATCAGGTCTGGATATCCGAAATGATGCTCCAGCAGACGCAAATGGACCGCGCCGTGCCGTACTTCGAGCGTTTCGTGGCCCGCTTTCCGGACGTCCACGCCCTCGCCGCCGCCAATGAGGAGGAAGTCCTCAAACTGTGGGAAGGACTCGGCTACTACTCCCGCGCGCGAAACATCGCCCGCGCCGCGCGCATCGTGGCGGAATCCGGCGGCGAATTCCCGCGCAGCCGGGCGGAGCTCACCGCGCTTCCCGGCATCGGTCCCTACACGGCGGGAGCCATCCTGAGCATCGCCTACAACGAGGATGAACCGGCCGTGGACGCCAACGTGGAGCGCGTTTATGCCCGCGTCTTCGACATCGACGCCCCGATGGCCGAGCGCGAGGCCAAGGCCCGCGTGCGCGAACTGGCGGCACAGCTCCTCCCCACGGGCGAATCGCGCATCTACAATCAGGCGGTGATGGAGCTTGGCGCGCTGGTCTGCACACCGCGCGCCCCGCGCTGCGACACCTGCCCCGTATCCGAGGACTGCGAGGCGAGGCGTCTCGGCATCGTGGCCCAGCGCCCGGTGCCCGGCCGCAAGAAGGACATCGTCCCCCTTGAGGTGGCCACCGGCGTTCTGGTCCGCGACGGACGCCTCTTCGTCCAGAAACGTCCGGAAGGTCAGGTGTGGGCGGGGCTGTGGGAATTTCCCGGCGGCACGGTCGAGGCCGGGGAAACGCCGCAACAGGCCGTGGTTCGCGAATTTGACGAGGAAACGGGCTTCACGGTGTCCGTGCGTGAACCCATCGCCATCGTCCGGCACGGCTACACCCGCTTCCGCGTTACACTGCACTGCTTCCTGCTCGACATGGCCGATGCCTCGGCCGAGCCGCACCTCACCGCCGCAACCGAATACCGCTGGGCCACGCCGCGCCAACTCGACGAACTGGCCTTCCCCGCCGGACATCGCAAGCTCATGGACCTTATGCGCGGGGACATCCGCTTCACCCACCTTTTCCGAATCTGAATCGACGCGTTTCGAAAAACGCGTGTAACTCCGGGCCGCAGGGTGTAGACTGGAGCGTGGACCGCCACGTCCGCAGCCATACAGCGTCAACGTCCCGGAGGATTTGCCGTGTCTGGACAACATGCCGTGCCCGGACGCCTGCGCCGCTTCCCGCTTCTGCGCGAAGTGCGCTCCTGCCTGCGCGGGGCGCTGCGCTGCCTTGCGGTCCTGCGGGGCTGGCCACACTTCCGGCGGCAGTTCCGGGCCATGGCCGAAGCCTCGGGCGCGCGCTTCTCGTGCGCGTGGAGCGACGTTCGCCCCTGCCTTGGCGAATGCACGGCGCACACGCCCTTCGATCGTCACTACGTCTACCACACGGCATGGGCGGCCCGCGTCCTCGCCGAAACGCGCCCACCCCGCCATGTGGACGTCTCGTCATGTCTGCGCTTTGTCAGTGTGGTCTCAGCCTTCATCCCGGTGGAGCATCACGACCTGCGCCCGCCGGGCATCTCCCTCGACGGGCTTGACGTACGCCGTGCAGACCTGCTCGCCCTGCCCTTCGCGGACGCGAGCGTCATCTCGCTCTCGTGCATGCACGCGCTGGAACATGTGGGGCTAGGGCGCTACGGTGACCCCCTCGACCCGGACGGCGACCGCAAGGCCGCGGCAGAACTGCGCCGCGTGCTTGCACCGGGGGGCGAGCTGCTCCTGGCCGTGCCCGTTGGCGGACAGTCGCGCATCGCGTTCAATGCCCACCGCATCTACACCGTGAAGGACGTCACCTCGCTTTTCGGCGACCTCGACCTCGTGGAGTTCGCCCTCATCCCGGACGACGGCTCGACACAGGGCCTCATCCGCAACGCCGGCCCCGCGCTGGCGGACACGCAGCGCTACGCCTGCGGCTGCTTCCGCTTCCGAAAAACCTAATCCACCCTGCATGTGACGAAAAAGGGCGGCCCGCCGTCGCGAACCGCCCCATATTCTGAAATAATACTCCGTAGCGACTACTTGAAGAGTCCCCGGATGCTCTCGCCCACGCTCTCCAGCGCGCCCTTGACGACGTTGGCGGCGCGTCCGGCCCCGTCGCGCACGGCATCGGGCACCTTGTCGGCGACCCCGGCGTTGACCGCCACCAGCACCTCGCGCACGGCGTCGGCCATGGTGGAATCGTCACCACCGATATTACGCAGGTGGATGTCGCCGAGGGGCACGCTCGCGAATTCGCCGCCAAAGCCGGACACGGCGAAATTCACCCGACCGCCCCGGATGACGAGATTCTCGATGACCACCCGGCGCCCGCCCTCGGCTGCGCCATCACCACCGGAACCAGCGCCGCTTCCGCCATCGCCACCGCTACCGGCCCCGGCACTCCGCGTCACGTTGTCCACAAGGGTTTGCAGATTGCTCACGCGTCCAGTGACTTCATAAGTAATGATCGGCGATTCGACGACCACGGCCCGCACCACCACAGTCCTATCCAAAAGCGTCCGGGTGTCGAACTGCACGCGCACGGCGTCGGCGCTAAAGGCTCCGGGGGTGGTAAATCCCTGCGGATTGCCGACGAACAGCCCGCGCAACTCGCCCTGCCCGCGCAAAAGCGACAGGTCCGAGCGCGCAAGGCGGACCTCCGCGCCGAGGAACTGCGGCCCGAAATGCTCGGCACCCTTGCGGACCAGCGGATTGACGACGAACACGCCCGCGACGACCGCCGCGAGGACCACCGCGAAAATCGCGGCGACGCCAAATGCGAGAACTTTCCTCATGATGCGAAACCCTTTTCCGAAACAGCGCGAAGCAATCGGCTCCGCGCCTTTGAATCTAAAATCTGCGAATGACGATGACGCCCGCCACGATGAGCGCGATGCCCAGCATGCGCAGAGGGCTGGCCGTATGCTGCGGATAGCCGAACAGCGCGAAGTGGTCGAGCGCCAGCGCCGTGAGCATCTGCCCCGCCACCATGAGCGACAGCGTCGTCGCCGCGCCGAGCCGAGGTGCGACGATAACCGTGCTGGCCACGATGAATGCGCCGAGCACGCCACCGCTCCAGTGCCACAGCGGCAGACGCGACGCACCATCGATCTGGGGCCACGGAATGCGCGTGGCCAACATGTATGCGGCAAGGGTCACCGTACCGACCAGAAACGACACGAAGGCGGCGGCCACGGGGTCGCCCGCCCATTCGCGTAGCCGAATGTTCACGCCCACCTGCAACGAGGCGGCGGCACCGGCCATGAGGGCCACTGCGAGCAAAATCAGCAGTTGCACGCGTCCACCTCCCGGTTCGGATGCGAAAACGGCCGCCCCAACGGAGCGGCCGCAAGTCTACAGTCGAAGGCTGCCACGGTATTCGTCGAAGGACGTTATGCCGTAGGCCTCGCACAGACGTTCCAGCTCGTCCACGAGTCGGAACACGAAGTCCGGTCTGATGAAGTTGGCGGTACCCACCTGAATGGCGTGCGCGCCAACGAGAATGAACTCCAGCACGTCCTCGGCGGAGGCGATGCCGCCCACGCCGATGATCGGCACGTCCACGGCCCTGCTCACCTGATGCACGCAGCGCAATGCCACGGGCTTGATGGCAGGGCCGGACAGGCCGCCGATGACGTTGGCCAGCCGGGGGCGTCTGGTGCGCGCGTCCACGGCCATGCCCGACAGCGTGTTGATGAGGCACAGGATATCCGCACCCGCACCGGCCGCCGCACGGGCGATCTCCGTGATGTCCGTGACGTTGGGCGACAGCTTGATGATGACCGGCTTGTCCCCGGCGCGGCGCTTCACGGCCTCGGTAACGCGAGCGGCCATCTTCGGGTCCTGACCGAAGAGGATGCCGCCGGAGCTGACGTTGGGGCAGGAGATATTGACCTCCAGCGCCGCCACGCCGGGCTGCTCGGACAGATACCCAGCCAGTTCCGCGAATTCCTCGGCACTGCACGCGTAGAGGTTGGCGATGACGGCCATCTGGTCGGCAGGCAGCTTGGGCAGGCGCTTTTCCACGAAATTACGCACGCCTATGTTCTGCAAACCGATGGCGTTGAGCATGCCGGAGGGCGTCTCGGCGATGCGGGGCATGGGGTTGCCGACACGCGGTTCGAGGGACAGGCCCTTGACCACGATACCACCAAGCGTTGCAAGCTCGCCGAAGCGGGTGTATTCCAGACCGTACCCGAAGGTTCCCGAGGCCGTCAGGATGGGATTCTTGAGGGAAAGCCCGCCGAAAGAAACTTTCATGTCCATAATCTTGCGACTTCTCCGTTAGAAGGTAATCTCGTCCGACCAGAACACGGGACCGCGAGCGCAGACGGACACCGGACCTTCCTCCTTGTGGTCGCACACGCAGCCAAGGCAGGCGCCAACGCCGCAGGCCATGCGATTTTCAAGGGAAAGCTGGGCCTTTCCGCCATGCTCGGCGACGATGCGCTGCACGGTCTTCAGGAACGGCATCGGGCCGCAGGCCAGCACGAGTCCGTCCCGGCAGTAGTCGGGAATGACCCGCCCGAGCAGGGCGATGAAATCATCGAGATCGGCGGGACAGGTTTCGCGGCAGGACTGGCAGCTCACGCGCTCGGCCATCTTCGCGAGGGGGTAGCACTCCACGGGCGGACGATGGCCGAAGACGACCTTCAGATTCTCGGGATGCGGATGCCTGCGCACGTACTCGGCGAACGGCGCAAGGCCGATGCCCCCGGCAAGGATAAGCGTGGGCGCATCCTCACGCACGGCGAAGGTGTTGCCAAGCGGGCCCCACACGGTGACCTCGTCGCCGGGTTCGAGCTTAGCAAGGCGCTCGGTTCCGCGCCCCACGATCTGGAAAAAAACGGACAATCCGTCCTCATCCGCACGATAAATGGAGAACGGGCGACCCCACAGGGGATTGTGCTCCCACGCCGTGGGACGGACCATCACGAACTGGCCGGGTTTCCAATTTCTCCAGGCGGGGCTTTGCGGATCGGGGTGTTCGAGCACCAGCTCGAAGAAGTCTCCGTCAAACCCTTCCTTGCCGAAACGGGTCAAGGACCGTACCCTCACGTCAGTACATGCATTTGCAATCATCGATGCAATCCCTTATTGGTCGCCGTCGCGTTAATTGAACGCTCCACCGAAAACTACAGGCGAAGCAGAATGAATACAACACTTCCCGAAATTCTGGCCCCCGCGGGCGATCGCGCGGCCTTCCTCGCGGCTCTTGCCGCCGGAGCCGACGCCATCTACCTCGGTCTGAAAAACTTTTCAGCCCGTGCGCAGGCCGGAAACTTCTCCATAACCGAACTGGCCGCCCTGACCGAACTAGCCGCGGCGAAAAACTGCCGCGTGCACGTGGCCATGAACACCATGCTCAAGCCGGGCGAGGCCGAAGCGGCCGGTCGCCTCATCGACAGGCTGAACAGGCATGTGCGTCCGGCGGCACTTATTGTACAGGATGCCGGGATGGTCAAGCTCGCACGGCAAACAGGCTTCGCGGGCGAGATTCATCTCTCCACCCTCGCCAACGCCGGTTCGCCCGCCGCTCTGGCCATGATCCGCGAGCGCCTCGGCGTGGACCGCGTGGTGCTGCCGCGCGAACTCAACATCGACGAAATCCGCGCCTGTGCCAAGGCCTGCCCGGAAAATCTCGACCTTGAGGTCTTCGTGCACGGTGCCCTGTGCTACAACGTGTCCGGCCGTTGCTACTGGAGCAGCTTCCTCGGCGGAAAGAGCGGCCTGCGCGGGCGCTGCGTGCAGCCCTGCCGCCGCCAGTACAGCCAGGGCAGCAATACCGGCAGCTTCTTCTCGTGCAACGACCTCTCCCTCGACGTGCTCGTGCGCACCCTGCGCGACGTGCCCGAGGTCCGCTCGTGGAAGATCGAAGGCCGCCGCAAGGGCCCGCACTACGTCTACTACACCGTCAGCGCTTACAAGCTGCTGCGCGATAAGGGTGACGATCCAGAAGCCCGCAAGACCGCCCTCTCGCTACTCGAACAGTCCCTCGGCCGCAGGGGTTCGCACTACATGTTCCTGCCCCAGCGCCCCTACGTGCCCACCGATCCGGCCCGGCAGACCGCATCCGGTCTCATGATCGACAAGCTCGGCAATGCCCGCACGCGCAAGCTGCAAATCACGCCGCGCGTGCCGCTCATTTCGGGCGACCTCATCCGCGTGGGCTTCGAGGACGAACCCGGTCACCAGATCATCAAGGTCCGCAAGAGCGTGCCCAAGGGCGGCCGCCTCGACTTCCTCGCCGAAGGCAAGCCGCCGCGCCTTGGTAGCTCGGTATTTCTCATCGACCGACGCGAGCCGGAACTCTCCCGCGCGCTGAACGCTCTGGAACGCGAGCTGGAAGGCATCCGCGTCCAGCCGTCCGGCCCTTCGGAATTCGAGCCGAAGATGCCCCGCCCGGCAAAGGGCATGTCGCGTCCGCTGCATCTGCACGTCTCGCGCAAGCAGGGCGAAAACAAGCTCAACGACGGCTCCGGCCTGTGGCTCACGCCCTCGTCCTCGCGCGAGGTGAAGCCCGGTCTGGCCATGCGCGTGTGGTGGTGGCTGCCGCCGGTCATCTGGCCCAACGAGGAGCAGGAATGGCGCGAGACCATCTCGCGCATCGTCACCGGCGGTGCTCGGCGCTTCGTGCTCGGCGCTCCGTGGCAGATGTCCCTGTTCCCGGACACCATGCCCCGCCTGCCCCGCGCCCTTGCCCTCAAGCGCAAGTCCAAGGACTTCCGCAAGTCGTGCAGCAAGGCCAAGACCGAGGAAGGTCTCGTCCTGTGGGCCGGTCCGTTCTGCAACATCGCCAATCCGCTGGCCCTCGAATGGCTGGCCGACATGGGCTTCGCTGGTGCCATCGCCAGCCCGGAACTCAGCCGCGACGACGCGCTGGAACTGGGCCATACCTCGCCGCTGCCCATCGGCTTCGTAACCACCGGCCAGTGGCCGCTTGGCATCACGCGCATTCCCCTTGAAGGCGCAAAGACCGAGCGCCCCATCGCCAGCCCCATGAGGGAAATCTGCTGGGTCCGCCGCTACGGCCAGAACCACTGGATCTACCCCGGCTGGGGCATCGACCTGCGCGACAAGGAAGCCGAACTGAGCCGCGCCGGATACAGCGCCTTCGTCCATATGCACGAGATGAAGCCGCGCGACGTCCAGCGTGCCTCGCGCGTCAGCACCTTCAACTGGGACCTCAAGCTCCTCTAGCCCGCACCGAACGGCATGCCGGATAGCGAAACTCCCACCCCATCAAACGAAACCGCCCTCGCGCGGCAGCTTCGGCTGCTGCGCGAGGGCTGCATGCATTGCGGCAAATGCCAGCGCCAATGCGCCCTGCTCAAACGACTCGGCTCACCGGGGCGCATCGCCGAGGCCGTGGCCCAGGGCGACGACCTGAGCGCAGCGGCCTACGAGTGTAGCCTGTGCGGCCTGTGCGACGCGGTCTGCCCGACGCAGGTCTCCCCTCGCGAAATGTTCCTCGAACTGCGCAGGGACGCCGTACGGCGCGGCACAGGCATCAGCCCCACGCACTCCCGGGTGCTGAACTACGAGCGCCGTGGCACCTCGCCGCGCTATTCGTGGTACGGCCTGCCCGAAGGCTGCGACACGGTGCTCTTTCCGGGCTGTACCCTCGCCGGGACCCGCCCCGCCGCAGTGCGCCGCCTTTTCTCCATGCTGGCGGAGCACGTCCCCGCCCTCGGCATCGTCCTCGACTGTTGCGCCAAGCCCTCGCACGACCTCGGTCGTGACGAGGCCTTCCACGCCATGTTCGACGACATGCGCGACTGGCTCGTCGAACGCGGCGTGCGCCGCGTGCTGACCGCCTGCCCGAGTTGTCAGGCCATGTTCGAACGCTACGGCAACGCGCTGCGCCCGCAGACCGTCTACGAACTGCTGACCCAAAACCTGCCGAGCGAAGCTCCCGAAACCCGCGCCCGCGTCACCGTGCACGACCCCTGCGTCCTGCGCCACGACGAGGCCGCACAGGCCGCCGTACGCGAACTCGTGCGCAGGACCGGATGCGAGTTGACCGAAATGCAGCACAACGGCCCGCACACCCTGTGCTGCGGCGAAGGCGGAGCCGCCTGCCTCGTCGCCCCGGACCTCGCCCTCGAATGGGCGCGGCGCAGAACCGCCGAAGCCGACGGGCTGCCCATGATCACGTCCTGCGCAGGCTGCGTGAACAGGCTTGCGCCCCACGGGCCGACCATGCATGTGCTCGACCTCGTTCTCGATCCGCAACGCACGCTGGCCGGACGCGCACGCATCGCCCGCGCCCCGTTGACCTACCTCAACAGGTTGCTGCTCAAACGATTCTTCCGCAAAACGCTCGTCGTACGCGACATGCGCACGCGTCTCCAACGCGGCTAAAACGTTCCGCCGTTCCAACCGAACAGGTGGCCGTGTAGCGTCTTGAACTCGATGTACACGCGCTCGGGTGCCACTTTCGCCTCCCGCGACAGCAGACCGCACACCCCGCGCGACAGCCGTCCGCAGTCGCCCTCATCCAGTCCTATACTCTTGAATTCCACGAATGCGGCGGGGGCAAAGCTCCCGCCGTGGCACATGGCGCATCCCGGCTCCACGCGGGCCATGATCCAGCGCTCGGGCTTGCCCGTGAGCTCGCTGGCCAACGCCGAAACCTTTTCCGCCAACGCCCGCGCGTCCTCGTCGCTCATCTCCATATTCAGGGCCACATTCACATAGGGCATGCACTCCTCCACGCTCCCCGGTCTCTCGACCGTCATGACTCCTTGTCGGAAACGCCGTCATCCGCCCCCGGCACAAGCTCCGTGTCATCGTGCGCATAGGCCGGAGAGCAACAGCACAGCACGCGAAGGTCATCGTCGCCCACATTGACAATGCTGTGGCGCGTTCCGGGTGCGATGCACACGGTGTCGCCGGGCCTGACCTCGAAGGCGTCGTCACCGAGAAACATCCGCCCCCGTCCGCTGACGACGTGATACAACTCCTCGGTCCGATGATGCACATGCGCCATGGTTGTCGCTCCCGGCGGAACGGTGGCCTCGGCGAGGCTCTGTTTCGCGTTGCCGTGCACCTGCGGATGCATGAGTTCCCGAATAATGGAACCGTCCTTGGTCACATAGGATTCGATGTCGGAATATCGTGTACGCATGCCCCTACATGCATCACTTCGCAACGGGATGGAAGAGGCGGAACGCGTCGCGCCGTAGGCCCATTGCACGGCGGGAGGCGTCACACGGCGCACTGACCGGCAGCCGGTGCCCACGCACCGGACAGCGGACACTCGACAACGATGGACGTGCCGCGCCCGGTCCCGGCCACGATGCGCAAGTCCCCACCCATCAGCCGCGCCCTTTCGCGCATGCCCTGCAGGCCCATCCGCCGCGACCGCGCAGCAACTTTCAGTTGCGCTTCGGCATCGAATCCGCAGCCGTCGTCGCGAATGCGCATGATGAGGTTGGGGTGCGACGCGACAAGCTTCACCTGAACCCGCCCCGCGCCGGAATGCCGCTCCACGTTGCGCAGGGCTTCCTGCACGATTCTGAAGCTATGGATGGACATTTCAGACGTGATCCCCGTTTCCTCGATGCCTGCGGCGGAAAAATCGACCTCTACGTCCGAACGCTCGGCGAATTCGTTACAATAAAGTTCCAGCGCCCGCGCAAGGCCCAACTCGTCGAGTCCGGACGGGCGGAGTTCGTAGGCCATGTTGCGCACCGCGTCGATGGTCTCGGACAGCACGCGCAGAAAATCATCCATGTCGCAGTCGCTACCGTCAGCCGACTCCGCAATGAGCAGCGCCTGGATCTTGAGGAATGACAGATTCTGCGCCACGTTATCGTGCAGGTGCAGAGCCACGAGCTTGCGCTCGTGCTCCTGCGCGAGGAGCAATTCGCGATTCAGGGCATGGATGCGCTCCTCGGCCATGCGCCGTTCGGTGACGTCCTCCAACAGCCCTGTGAAAGATTCGATCTCCCCATCGGGGCCGAGTATGCTCCGCCCGTGCCAGCGCGCCCAGATATGCGCCCCGTCGCGCCGCCGCAGCCGCGCCTCGAAACAGAAAAAATCCGCCCCGCTGCGCATGCGTTCGAGGAAGCAGTCCCGATCCGCAGGGTCCACGTAAATTTGCAGGCCCACGTGATTGACCTCGCGAACCAGTTGTTCGGGCGAATCGTAGCCGAGGATGTTCGCCAGCGCCGGGTTGGCGCTCAAGAAACGCCCGTCGGCCGACGTCTGATAGATGCCTTCCACCGCGTTCTCGAAAATGCTGCGGTATCCGGCCTCGGCGCGGGCGAGCATGTCGCGGCTGCGCCCAAGGTCGCGGGTCATGGCGTTGAACGCCTGCGCGAGCTGCCCGAACTCGTCGTCACGAAAGCCGGTGATGCGCGACTCCAGATCGCCCGCCGCCACGGCTTTCGTCGCGGCGCTCAACCTACGCACCGGCGCAAGCACCCTGCGCCCCACGAAAACCAGCAGCAAGGCGAGGGTCAATGCCCCCACGCCCACGGCCAGCAGCAGATGTCGGGCAAGAGCCGCCCGAACCGTTTCGGCCATAGCCGCACGGGTCACGGTGACGGAGGACAAAAGCGTCGCCTCGGGAACGACTGTCGCATAATTCCAGCCGGTGGACGCCATGTGATGGAAGGCTACAAGATGTCGCTCCCCGCGCAGGACGATGGTCCGTACGCCCGAACCAGGAGTCCGCAGGTCCTGCGCTATGGCCCGCACGTCCGGCTCGTGGGATTGGGCAAGCCAGACGTTAAGCGGCGCACCAGGAACCAGCGTCTGCGGTCTTTCAACATCAAGCCCAAGAAGGTCCGCCCGGCCAGAGGACACGCCGAGCACCCTCCCCGCCGCATCCACAAGCAGGCCAAAGTCGTCCCAGTTGGCCGAACTGCGCAGTATTTCCGCGACCATTCCATCAAGCGAGAACTCCATCCCCGCCACGCCGAGAAAAGCTCCATTCCCAGCGTGAATCGGCGAGGCGACGGTAACCACAAGCCCCTGACCGACGGTATCTACGTAGGGTTCGCTCCACACTGTCCGCCCCTTCGGATTCGCGTCGGGATGCGCTATGCGGTAGCAGTGGTCGTCGCGATAATCGAAGTTCGCGACCGGGGGCATTCTCTCGGCAAGCTGAATGTTCGGAGAATAGCGAAGGATGCCGCTTTCGAGCAGAATCCACGCACCGGCGACGCACGGCAGGCGCAGCGTGGCGGATTCGAGAAGCGGATCGAGAAGGGAAAGCGTGGCGATTCGGTCGCGAATGCCCGAATCAAGAATCGGGCCGCCCCAGTAGGCGCAGGATACGCGGCTGGCGGCCCCATTGTGGAAGATGCCCTTGTGGGCGTCGTAGGCGAAAGTGTCGAGCGCCGAGGACGTGGCCGCGTCGGCATCAGCCCTCGCCAGAAGCAGCGCCGCCATCCCCGCGGCGGACTCGACCTGCCCCTGCGCGCTGCGAAACAGCACATCGTAGCGCTCCGCTCGCTCGCGCACGGAGCGCGCCAGATACTGCGAGGCGAGCATGCCGATGTTGCGTTCGTTGACGGACGCGGCGAACTCACCAACGTCGCCAATGCCCCGTGCGGACACCAGCCACAGCGCCACGGCCGCGGACGCGATGGCCACCGTGACGATGAGCAGAATATCCCTGCCGACTGAAAAACGGGGCCCCTTCGACATGCACCGCGTCCATGTTGTATGGCCAGCAACGGACCGGGCCTCGGACGCACCATGGCGCGCACTCGGACCGCGCACACGACGCAGCACCCATCACAGGGCATGCGCCACGCACGACACCACGCCTCGGGCACCGGATACATCGCATCCGGCACCGCGAAGTCCTGAATAATATCAACATGGCAAAAGCACAAGTTTTCCCGTCACCAACATGAAACAGGCGGAACCGTGAAGGTTCCGCCTGTGCGTGGCGTGGGGCCGGTCGGTACGGACGACAAACAAGCCGATCTCGAATGCGGCACGGATGCCGCTCGTAGCGTCCCTATGTTCCGAGCAGGGTCAGCGCCATACGCGGCAGGGCGTTTGCCTGTGCCAGCATGGCCACTGCGGACTGCGAAAGAATCTGGTTACGCACGAACTCCGTCATTTCGGTGGAGACGTCCACGTCCGAGATTCGCGATTCCGCAGCCTGCAAGTTCTCTGACTGGATCTGTAGGTTGGAGATGGTGTTCTGCAACCGATTCTGGATGGCGCCGAGCTTGGCGCGGATGTTGTCCTTGGACACGATGGCGTCGTTGATGCCCTCCAGCGCGTTCTGTGCCGCGGACTGGGTGGACACGCTGTAGCCTTCGCTCGTCGCGCCGGCACCGGTGCCAAGCCCAAGGGCCGAAGCCGTCGCCGTATCGATCTGGACGTAGTAGTAGTCCTCGGCACTGTCATTCGCGGTGCCGAAATGAATCTTCAACTTGCCAGTGGATTGAAGACCTGTCCCGTCGTGAGAGGTTCCAGAAAGATTTCCATTCAACAGCGCGAGGCCGTTGAAGTCCGTGGCGTTCGCGATACGGGTGATCTCCGAGGCCATGGCCTGATACTCCGAATCGATGACGAGGCGCTGGTCCGAATTGTAGGTACCAGTCGCCGCCTGCTCCGCAAGCTCCTTCATGCGGATGAGCTTCTCGTCAATGACCGCGAGTGCGCCGTCGGCCGTCTGGATGAGTGAAATCGCGTCGTTGGCGTTACGCACGCCCTGGTTGAGCGACGCGATGTCCGCGCGCATCAGCTCGCGGACGGCCAGACCTGCCGCGTCATCGGCCGCGAGCCCCACTCGCAGACCGGACGACAGGCGCCGGGTGGACACAGCCAGCGCGCCGAACGAAACTGCAAGATTTCGTGCGGCGTTCATGGCCATAAGGTTATGGTTGATGATAAGTGACATTGCCTTTCCTCCTTGAATGCAATGACTTCCTTGCCGTCAGGGCGGTCGTCCCATCTTCCCCCAAAGTCAGGACCTGTTGCCCCTACCCACGTGCAACACTTATCGACCTTTAATTGACACAACTTTAGGTCTGGCAGACTCACAACATCGCAGTGATGCATTTTAATAGACAACATATTGCCATCACTGCATCATATCTTCATACGCTAAATCCAATTCAGCACGCTACATGTCGCACACACCTTACAGGTTACATCACAATCACTGTCCATTTTTCATATCCAATCAGCATATTACGTTAGACCGCCGAAAAAATCCGGCTCACGGCCCTTTCCACGGTTTCCCGTACACAGGAACAAAAAAAAGCGCGCCGTGCTCATGCACGGCGCGCCTGCTTGCGCTTGAATCGACCTACGGGATCAGAATATCTGCTTGAGCAGATTCTCGCCCGCGGCGCTGCTGCCGTTGGTCGGCGCGGTGGCGTCGGGCTCGGCGGTTTCGGTGGGCTGGGTGCCCGCCTTGTAGGGCAGGAAGTAGCTGCGCTCGGTGCCCGGCCCGGCCAAAAGGCCGGTGGCGGCGTCGATGCGAGTCATAACGATGCCCGGAGGCTGCGGGAAATCCGCCTCGGGATAGTTCGCCTCCACGGCCTTGCGATAATCCACCCAAATGGGCGACGCGGCGCGGGAGCCGGTCTCGTACTTGCCCATGGGGGCCATCTGGTCGAAGCCGACGTAGACCGTGGTCAGCAGGTGGGGAGTATACCCCACGAACCATGCGTCCTGCTCGTTGTTGGACGTGCCGGTCTTACCGGCTATGGGACGATTAAAGGCCCGGCGCACGCGCCAGCCCGTGCCGTCGCGCACGACTTCCTTAAGCAGACAGTTGATGATGTAGGCCGTCTCGGGCGACAGGGCTTCCGCCGTCTCCGGCTGATTGACGAACAGCTCCTTGCCCCATGCGCTCTCTACCTTGAGGATGAGGCGGGGCTTGATCCAGCTACCGCCTCGGGCGAATGCTGAATAGGCCTGCGTCAGGTTAAGCGGCGTCACCGGCGAGGAGCCGAGGCTCACCGAAAGGTCCTCGGGGAATTCGCTTTCGAGGCCCATGGCCTGCGCGCGCTCGATGATCTTGCGAATGCCGAGCTGCTGGGCGATGCGGATGGTCACGAGGTTGCGCGACTTGACCAGCGCGGTGCGCAGGATGGTGGGCCCGTAGAACACGCCCTCGAAGTTGTCGGGCTTCCACGTCCTATCGTTCTCGTAGTCCGTGTAGACGATAGGCGCATCGAGCATGACCGTGGACGGCGTCATGCCGTTGTCGAAGGCCGTGGAATACACGATGGGCTTGAAAGCCGAACCAGGCTGGCGGCTGGCCTGCGTGGCGCGGTTGAACTGGCTGGTCTCGAAGCTATAGCCGCCGACCAGCGCCCGCACCTCGCCCGTGGCGGGCTCCATGGACACCAGAGCGCCCTGCACTTCCGGCTCGCGCTCAAGGGCCAGCGGCCACACCGCGGCCTCCGGATTCGTCCCCTGCGCGATGGCGGCGGGAATCTCCGTAACGGAGGCCCAGACCACATCGCCGGGCGAAAGGATGGTGCGGCAGTCCCGCACGCTCGGCACTTCCTCAGTGGCCTTGGTCGGATCGGGGATACGCGCCCAATGAACGGTATCCACGCCAATGGCCCCACGGAACTGCCCGAAGCGCACCTCGGCGCTGTCGCGCTCGACGCCGGTCACCAACACCTCCACCCATTCGCCGGGCACGAGGGCCTCGACAACATGCGGCGTAGAGGTCAGGAAGGACGACCACTCGCCCTCCTCCAGATGACGGTTGGGACCAATCCAGCCACGTCGGCGGGCGGAATCGATCAGCCCACGGCGCAGGGCCTGCTCCGCCGCGACCTGATGCGTGAGATCAACGGCGCTATGCACGTGCATGCCAGCGGTGTACACGGCATCCTCGCCAAAACGGTCGATGAGCCTGCGCCGGACCTCTTCCAGATAGTACGCGCCCTGCTGCCACGAGGGGTCCTCCATACTCTTGAGGACGACAGGCTCGGCCAGCGCGGCGTCGTACTGCTCGCGGGTGATCCATTCCATTTCGAGCATGCGACCCAGCACGTAATGCTTGCGGTTCAGCGCGCCCTGAAGATTGCGATAGGGATTGTAGGCGCTGGGTCCCTTGGGCAGACCGGCGAGAATGGCCGCCTGACCGAGGGTCAGCTCGTTCACGTGCACGCCGAAGTAGACGCGCGCGGCGGCCTCGATGCCATAAGCCCGAGCGCCGAAGAAAATCTGGTTCAGATAGATGGTGAGAATCTCGTCCTTGGTCAGGTAGCTCTCAAGCCGGTAAGCAAGGATGGCTTCCTTGATCTTGCGCTTGTAGCTGCGCTCCGGCGTGAGCAGCAGGGACTTGATGACCTGCTGGGTGATGGTGCTGCCGCCCTGGACCACATGCCCGGCCTGAAGGTTCTTCACGAACGCACGGAAGATGGCTCCAAGGTCCACACCCTCGTGCTCGTAGAAGCCGGAATCCTCCGCAGCGAGGAAACAACGCGGCAGATAACCGGGCATATCCTCCAGACGCACGAGGAATCGCTTCTCGCGGTAGAAGTAGCCCAACACGCGGTCGTCGCAGGTGTAGACGGTCGTCGCCAGCGGCGGGTTGTAGTCGGTGATGTTCTCGAAATCGGGAAGATCGCGCGAGGCCCAGTAATAGAGCATTCCAATCAGCGCGACGGCGCACAGCGCACCGACTCCCGCAAGGCCACCAAGCACCAGCAGTATTTTTTTCATGTATCGAACCGTTAGAGCCTGTTAATGACAGTCGGCATGCCCTTGCGGGGCGAAAGCCCCCAGGCCATGCGCAGGCAGCCGTGCAGGCGACGGATTTCCGCCTCGGTCACGCCGAGAGCTTCCGTCAGCCGAGCAAGGGCCGCCGTTTCCTTCTGCGCGAGGCAACGCGCAGAGGCGAAGATCATGATCCGCCGGCCGACTGCCCAGAAAGGGAACAGTCGGCAATAGTAGGGACGCACTTCGCGCGGCAGGGTACAGCCCTGCGGGCCGAGCAGCTTGCACGATCCATCGGGCAGCGTGGCCAGTCGATGGTGCGTGGCCCCTTCGCGTACGGGAAACAGCTCCTCGATGAGCCGCTCCTCGCCGGGAAACGCCCGCTTGAGGCCAAGCAAAAACGGCCCGGTGTTGCGCTCCACGACAAACACGCCCGCATCACCGCAATGTGCGAGAATACGCGAGCGTTCGACCTCGGACAAGGGGAAGCAGTTGCCCTCCTCGCCGGGGGTGAGCTTGCAGCATGTCGTGCCCTGCGCCGCACAGCGCGCGCAGACGTGCGGGTCCTGCATGCTAATAGTCCGTCCCTTGCGCTGGCGGCCACTGGCCGCTGAATCCGTAACACAGATAGATGGTGAACCGCCGCGCGGGACGGTCCCCGTGCTGCGATTGATACTGTATTGTCTCGTATCTTGCAAAACGCTCAAGGAGCGAATCGCGCGGTCCGGAGAATTTCTTGCGCACGAAGATGGCGTCCCAACCCTCGCGGCCCTCGGGTCCGGGCCACAGGTCGTACTGGTTGAGCCGCCTGCCGCCGGGCAGGCAGAATGCGCGCTCCTTGCCGGGCACGTTCCACGACAGGGCGGCGGTCACGTCGTAGTTGTCGCCGAAGAAAAACACATTGTCGGGATTCTCGAAGCGCGTCCGACGCAGTTCGTCGACCTTGCGGCCGAGGTCGTCCCAGCCCTTGAGATGCAGGATGGGATTCTCGATGTGCACCTCGCCCACCATGGGCAGGCGTCCATCATAGCGCCACGGCAAGGGGAACGTGTCGTGCAGCATGAGCATGCCCATAAGCGCGAGGCCGACGAACGGCCACGGCCACACGCGCCAATTGCGCCATCCCCGCCTGCGCCACACCGCATCCCACGCGGCGGCGGCGAGGATGAAGCCGCTGGCGTAGCTCACGGCGGACCAGTTGGGATTGATCTTGGTATGGAAGGACCACAGGATGAAGAAGCCCCAGATGGGCCAGAAGCCTGCGGCCAAAAGCGCCTTCTGGCGATAGCCCAGTCCCTCCACGGAGCGCACACCACGGCCCGGAGCGTCGGCCAGCGAGCGCACCACGGCCACCGCACCGAACATCATGTACAGGAACCACCACGGCAGTAGCAGCCCGATCTGGCTGCCGATGTACTCAGGGAACTTATCGAGGCGCAGGAAGGTCTCCGCGCGGGAGCCAGCCATGCCGCCGAGGTGCAACACATGCCGCAACCCGGCGAAATCGTTCTGGAGATTCCAGTTCACGATGGGCACGAGGCCACCGACCGTGCCGACAAGGCAGGCCACGGCGAGCCTGCGCACGAGCATGGGCTCGCACAGTCCCTTGCGCCGCAACAGCCACACGTAGACGATAACCGTGGGCACGAAGGCCAACATCATGTACTTGGCGAGGGTTCCCACGCACAGCGTGAGCGCCAGCAGCACATAGGGCAGATGCCGCTCCGGCTCACGCGAGGCCCAGTACAGCGAAAAGAGCGCGCCGTACCAGCACACGAGGAGCGGATTGTCCGTGGTCATCAGGATGCCCGAGGCCATGGCCAGAAGCGAGCAGTTGAGCACCACCAGCGACAGGAAGGCCAGCCGGGGACGGCCCCACAGCCGCGCGATGCCGAGATAGACGATGATCTGCGTCAGCGCGGCACCGGCAATGGCCCCGAAGCGCACGCCGAGGGGTGTATCACCGAAGATGGCCGTGCCACCGCCGATGATCCACGCGATGAGCGGGCCCTTAGTGAAATAGGAAAGCTGGAAGGTGCGCGACCAGTCCCAGTACTGGGCTTCGTCCTGCACCAGATCGAGCTGGCCCGAAAGCACGAAGGCCACGCGGGCGAGCGTCGTAAACAAAATGAGAACGCCGGCCAAGACTCCAGGCCGGCATCCCCACACTCGAAAATCGGTTTCGTTGATCAGTCGATTCATTCGCTGGTCCATGTTTCTCCGCTACACGGAGAACTTCAGGTGCCCCTTTCCGAGCAGGTCGTGCAGGTGGATCATGCCCACCAGAATGCCCTCCCCGTCCACGACGGGAATGACGGTGATCTGGCGGGATTCCATGACGTCGAGCACCTCAGCGGCGGACACGTCGGGCCGCGCGCAGGCCGGGTTGCGGGTCATGAACGCCGAGACGGCCGCCTCGGGATTCACGCTACCGCCACACAGTAGGCGGCGGACGTCGCCATCGGTGAGGATACCCGTGAAGCGTCCGCCCTCGTCGGTCAGCGCCAGTGCGCCGAGACCGCCCTCGTTCAGCGCGATGAGCGCTTCGCCAAGGGACACGCTCTCACGGGCGGCGGGCATGCCATGGGTATGCATGAGTTCGCGCACACAGGCGCTCAGGCGCTGCCCGAGCGACCCGCCGGGATGCCGCTTCGCGAAGTCCTCCTTCTCGAAACGGTTCCAGGTGATGAGGCACGAGGCCAGCGCATCGCCCAGCGCGAGCACGGCGGTGGTGCTGGCCGTGGGGGCCAGCCCGAGGGGGCAGGCCTCGCGGCTCACGCCGCAGTCGAGCACAATGTCCGACAGACGCGCCAGCGTGGAATCGCTGCGGCCGGTCATGCCGATGATGCGCAGCCCAAGGCTGCGCAGCGTGGGCAGGATGGCGTTGAGTTCATCCGTTTCGCCGGAGTTGGAGATGGCCAGCGCCACATCCTCCGGACGCAGCATGCCGAGATCTCCATGCGCCCCTTCCACGGGATGCAGGAAGAAGGACGGCGTGCCGGTGCTGGACAGGGTAGCCGCGATCTTGCGGCCCACGAGGCCAGACTTGCCGATGCCGGTAATCACCACACGGCCCGTGCAGGCGCCCAGAAGTTCGAGCGCCTCCACGAAACCGCCATTGAGCTTCGACCGGACCTCGCGCAGGCCCTCGATCTCGATGTCGAGGGCCTCGCGGCCGAGGGCCAGCCAATCACGCTCCAAAGCCTTGGGAGTCATTGCTATTGTATACCTGATGTCTATGCCGGGCTATTCGAGGCACATCTTGCCCGCGCCCTCGCAGGGCGGGATGGGATAGTCGCCGTCGAAGCAGGCCAGACAGAAGTTATCCGGTCCCTCCACGGAGGAGAGCAGACCGGGGATGGACAGATAGTGCAGGCTGTCCAGTCCGATGTAGCGGGCGATGTCCTCCACGGCGTGGTTGGCCGCGATGAGTTCGCCCTTGCTGGAGAAGTCGATGCCGTAGAAGCAGGGGAACTTGATGGACGGGCAAGCCACACGCATGTGGATTTCCCGTGCGCCCAGTTCGCGCAGCTTCTTCACGCGGGTGCGGATGGTGGTGCCGCGGACGATGGAGTCCTCAACGACCAGAAGTCGCTTGTCCTTGACCATGCTACGCACGGGATTGAGCTTCACGCGGGTGCTGAAGTCGCGCATGTCCTGCGAGGGCTGGATGAAGGTCCGGCCCACGTAGTGGTTGCGGATCATGCACTGCTCGTAGGGCAGGCCAGAGGCCTGCGCGTAGCCCACGGCGGCGTAGTTGCCGGAATCCGGGAAGGGCATGACGAAGTCGGCGTCCACGGGTGCCTCGTTGGCCAGGGCCATGCCCATGGCCTTGCGGCAACCGTAGACGTTCTGGCCGAACACGTCGGAGTCGGGCCGAGCGAAGTAGATCAGCTCGAAGATGCACTGCTTGCGGCCGTTGGGTTCCGCATACAGCTTGCTGCGCTGGCCCTCGCCGTCGAGAATGAGCATCTCGCCGGGACGAATGGAACGCAGGCAGTCGGCTTCAAGCAGATCGAAGGCGCAGGTCTCGGAGGCCAACACGTAGGAATCGCCCACGCGGCCCAGTGCCAGCGGCCGAATGCCGTGAGGATCGCGCACCGCGATGAGCTTCTCGTTGGCCTGAATAAGCAGGGAGAAGGCACCCTTCACCCTGCGGCAGGCCTTGGCCACGGCATCCTCGATGCAATCGCCATCAACGTTCATGTTGCGGGCGATGAGGTGGACGATAACTTCCGAGTCCATGGTGGTCTGGAAGATCGCGCCGCCGTGCTCCAATTCAACGCGCAACTCGTGCGCGTTGACGAGGTTACCGTTGTGGGCAATGGCGATCATGGTGTCGCCGAAGCGGACCATGAACGGCTGGGCGTTGCGCAGAAGCGACGCCCCCGTCGTGGAATAGCGCACATGACCGATGGCGATGTTGCCCTTGAGCTGTTCGCTCAGGTGGCTTTCGTTGAACACGTCGGCCACCAGCCCCATACCCTTCTGCTCACGAAGCTTGGAACCGTCCCAAGTGACGATGCCGGCGCTCTCCTGCCCGCGGTGCTGCTGCGCGTAAAGGCCGAAGTAGGTCATCCGTGCAGCTTCCGGATGATTGTAGATACCGAACAGTCCGCAGTATTCCTTCTTCATTTCCTTGCCGGATGCCGTCCCAAGGGCGGCCGGTTGAAGTTCTAGGCCTTGTAGTATTCCTGAAGGCTACGCACGCCCGGCTCGCGTTCCTTGAGCTCGCGAAGCGCATGGGCCATGGCCCGGGCCCCGGCCACCGTGGTGGTGTAGGGGATGCCGTACAGGAGAGTGTTCTGCCGGATCACGGACGAGTCGCCGACGGTCTTCTTGCCGGAAGCGGTGTTGATGACCAGATCGACCTCGCCGTTCTTGATGCGGTCCACCACGTGGGGACGGCCCTCGTAGACCTTGAACACGGTCTCAGTCTCCACTCCGCGGCGGGAGAGGAAGCGGGCCGTGCCGCTGGTGGCGAGGATATTGAATCCGAGCTGCTTGAAGGTGGCCGCAACGTCAACGATGCCTTCCTTGTCAGGATCATTGACGGAGATGAACACCGTGCCCGAGGTCGGCAGCTTCTGTCCGCCCGCCAGCTGGCCCTTGAAGAAGGCCATGCCGAAGGAGGTGTCGATGCCCATGACCTCGCCGGTGGAGCGCATCTCGGGTCCGAGCAGCACGTCCACGCCGGGGAAGCGGTTGAACGGGAACACGCTCTCCTTGACGGAGACGTAGCCGCTCTTGCGCATGCTCCACGGATCGAGATCCTTGACCTTCGCGCCGAGCATGACCTTGGTGGCCAGCTTGGGCAGCGGCACGCCGGTGGCCTTGGACACGAAGGGTGCCGTACGGCTGGCGCGGGGGTTGACCTCAAGGATGTAGATGATGCCTTCCTTGACCGCGAACTGGATGTTCATGAGGCCGACGACGTGCAGCTCCCTCGCGAGGGCGATGGTCTGACGACGAATCTCCTCCACGATGAGCGCACCGAGGGTGATGGGCGGGATAACGCAGGCGGAGTCGCCGGAGTGGATGCCCGCCTCCTCAATGTGCTCCATGACGCCGGCCACGTAGACGTCCTCGCCGTCGGACAGCGCGTCCACGTCCACCTCGACGGCGTTCTCGATGAACTTGTCGATGAGGATGGGATGCTCCGGCGCGGCCTGAACCTCGTCGCGGAAGTAGGTGCGCAGGCCGTCCTCGTCGTAGACGATTTCCATGGCCCGACCGCCGAGCACGTAGCTCGGGCGGACCACCACCGGGTAGCCGATGATGGCGGCCTCTTCCACGGCCTCTTCCACGCTCATGGCCGTGCCGTTGTCGGGCTGGCGCAGGCCGAGCTTCTTGATCAACGTCTGGAAGCGCTCGCGGTCCTCGGCGCGGTCGATGGAGTCGGGATGCGTGCCGAGGATGTTCACGCCCGCACGCAGAAGCGGCACAGCGAGGTTCAGCGGAGTCTGGCCGCCGAACTGCACGATGACGCCGTCGGGCTTCTCGAACTCCACGATGTTCATGACGTCCTCGAAGGTCAGCGGCTCGAAGTAGAGCTTGTCCGAGGTGTCGTAGTCCGTGGAGACGGTTTCGGGGTTGGAGTTGACCATGATGGAGGTCACGCCTTCCTCACGCAGCGCGTAGGAGGCGTGGACGCAGCAGTAGTCGAACTCGATGCCCTGACCGATGCGGTTGGGTCCGCCACCGAGGATCATGACCTTGCGGCCCTCGCTGGCCTCGACCTCGCTGCCGGACTCGTAGGTGGAATAGAAATACGGGGTTTGCGCCTCGAATTCCGCGGCGCAGGTATCGACGAGGTAGAAGGTCGGCAATATGCCGGCTTCCTCGCGCAGGCGGCGAACGTCACCCTCGTGGAGCTTCCACAGCGCGGCGAGCTGCCGATCGGAGAATCCGTTCTCCTTGGCTCTGCGCATGATGGAGCGCAGTTCGGGGCTCTGGGCCGAGAGGGTCTCGCTCAGGCTGAAGTTGCGCAGTTCCTCCTCCACATCCACGATGTCGCGAATCTGGCGAATGAACCACGGGTCGATGCTCGACGCCTCGTGGATTTCCTCGTTGGTCAGGCCGCAGTGCATGGCGTGACGAATGTAGAAGATGCGCTTGGAGTTGGGTCGGCGCAGCTTCGCCATGATCTCGTCCTTCTCCGGGCACATGCGCACGAAGTCCTTGCCGAGACCGGGCATGCCGATTTCGAGGGAACGCAGACCCTTCTGGAGGGACTCCTTGAACGTGCGGCCGATGCTCATGGCCTCGCCCACGCTCTTCATGGAGGTGGTCAGCACGTCCTGGGTGCCGGGGAACTTCTCGAAGGTCAGGCGAGGAATCTTGGTCACCACGTAGTCGATGGACGGCTCGAAGGAGGCCATCGTCTCGCGGGTGATGTCGTTGGGCAGTTCGTCGAGGGTGTAACCCACGGCGAGCTTCGCGGCGATCTTGGCGATGGGGAAGCCGGTGGCCTTGGAGGCCAGCGCCGAGGAGCGCGACACGCGGGGGTTCATCTCAATGATGACGAGCTCGCCATCGGCGGGATTCACCGCGAACTGGACGTTGGAACCGCCGGTCTCCACGCCGATCTCGCGCATGATAGCAATGGCGGCATCGCGCATGCGCTGGTATTCGGAGTCAGTGAGGGTCTGGGCCGGGGCGACGGTGATGGAGTCGCCGGTGTGCACGCCCATGGGATCGAGGTTCTCGATGGAACAGATGATGACGCAGTTGTCATTCTTGTCGCGCATCACCTCAAGCTCGTATTCCTTCCAGCCCAAGACGGACTGTTCGAGCATGACCTCGCTGGTGCGGCTGGCGGCAAGGCCCTGTCCGGAAATCTCCAGCAGGTCCTCCATGTTGTAGGCGACGCCGCCGCCGGTTCCGCCAAGGGTGTAGGCGGGACGAATGATGATCGGGAAGGGAAGAATCTTGGCGGCCTCGCGCACGTCGTCAATGGTGCGGGCGATGTAGCTTTCCGGAACCTTGAGGCCGATGTTGTCCATGGCCTTGCGGAACAGGTCGCGGCTTTCGGCCTTTTCGATGACCTCGCGGGATGCGCCGATGAGTTCGACGCCGAACTTGTCCAGCACTCCCATCTCGGCCACGGCCAACGCCGTGTTCAGGCCCGTCTGTCCGCCCAGCGTGGGCAGAATGGCGTCGGGGCGCTCCTTCTCGATGATGCGGGCCACCGTCTCAGGCTCGATGGGTTCGATGTACGTCCTGTCAGCCAACTCGGGATCGGTCATGATGGTGGCCGGATTCGAGTTGACGAGGATGACTTCGTACCCTTCTTCCTTGAGGGCCTTGAGCGCCTGGGTTCCAGAATAGTCGAACTCGCAGGCCTGGCCGATGACGATTGGCCCGGAGCCGATCAGCATGATTTTCTTGATGTCGGTGCGTTTGGGCATGTCGTGTCGGTATGGTTCGGGTTATGTACTTCTTGACGCGCACCAGACGGTTCGGGCCGCTGGCCGCGCTGTTCGTCCTGCATGGGGGGAAATCGGGAGAATGTAAGCCGGGATCGTGCCTCCCGGTGGAAGGCTGGGCGTGTTATAGTTGACGAGCCTTCACTCGTCCAGCGAAAAGAGTCCGCCGCTATCCCCGGTTCATGTACAGATTCCCTATATGCGCATACTTGGCGCGATGCTCGGGCGGCAGGGGCAGTTTCGCATCCGTCGCCAGCGAGAGAAACGCCTTGGCAAGCTCCGATCGTACGGTCGCACGCTCTGCCCTGCGACGCAACCACGACCCTGCGCGGACCAGCGCATCGGCCTCGCGCAGAATGGTCCGCGCTCGCGACAGGCTGGAGTGCCGTGTCAGCACGCGTTCCCGCCCGGATTGCGCGATGCGCGCCAAGCCCTCGGCATCCGCCAGCGCGCGTGCGGCCACCACGGCCGCAGCCGTCGCGTCGCCGCGCGGATAGACCAGTATATCCTGCCCTACCCGAAACAACTCGCCAAGCCCGTTCTCCACGTCCTCCGTCAACACGGCGGCCCCGCAGGCCGCAGCCTGAAAGACCCGGAAATTGACCTCGCCCGCCGCGCTCTGGTTCAGCACGATGCGGCTTCGCGCGAAGATGGGCTGGTAGCGCCCGCTGGTCACGTACAACGGATGAACGCGCCGAAAGGCCTCCAGAAAGCGTGCCCGCTCCACATTGATGCTGCCGGACACCGTGCCCACGAAGCTCACGGGAATGTCGCGCGGGGCATCGTCCGGCGTGTCGTAGCGCGGCTCGCAAAACAGCGGCATCCACCGCGCGCGCCGCGAAAGGCTCTCGTGCGCGAAGAGATCGAGGTAATCCTTCTGCGCCACGAGGACGAGATCGAACCCGCCGCTGTAGGGCACGTGCCACGGGTTGCAGTACTGATCGATGGAAAAGGCGATGGTGGCGGCGGGCAGGTCCTCGAAGCCGAAGACTCCCGGCGGCTTGCCGATGTCGCACCACAGCACGACATCGGGCACGAATCCGCACGAATCGAGGATATCGACCAGTCTGCCCAGCGGCAGTTGGCGGTCGATGACCACGTCGTCCCCAGGGCGGGGACCGATGGTGAGCACTTCGTGCCCGAGTTCGCGGAACTCGGGCACGAAGTAGTTGCCGTCGATATTGAGAATCCGCATGGCGCGCCGTCCGGACGGAAACGCCGGACGGCGCTTCCGGCGAAGAGTGTGTCAGGGACTAGGAAACCTTGCTCCCGCCGGGCACGGGCCCGGAAACGGTCAGCAGTTCAAGGCCGCCCTCCTTGCGCACGGCGAGGATCATGCCCTGCGACATGAGTCCGCGCAGCTTGCGGGGAGCGAGGTTGGCCACGACGACGACCTGCCGTCCCACCATTTCCTCGGGCTTGAAGAACTCTGCCAGCCCGGCCACGATCTGACGCGGCTCGGCCTCGCCGAGGTCCACGCGCACCACGAGCAGACGGTCCGCATCGGGGTGCCGCTCGCAGGACAGGACCACACCGGCCCGCAGGTCCACCTTCTGGAAGTCGGCGAAGTCTATGGCTTCGGGCACCTCGGGCGTCACGGGCTTCTCCTTGCTGGCCTTGGGTTCGGCCTTGGCCTCGGCCTTCTTTGCGGGCTTAGGAGCCTCGGCGGGCTTGGCCTCGCCCTCGGCCTTCAATTCCACGCGCGGGAACAGGTTCGACCCCTTGGCCAGCGCGGTGCCCGGCTCAAGCCGTCCGAAGCTCTCGGCCTCAGCCGGCAGTTCGACGGACGCAGGGTCGAAGCTCTCGCCCTGCCCCAGCTGGGCCAGCATGGTCTCGGCAGTGGCGGGCATGACCGGCCACACATGCAGCGCGACCTTACGCATGAGCATGAGCAGCACGTACATGACGTCGCCAAGGCGTTCGGTATCCCCGGCCTTGAACAGCGCCCACGGCTGGGTGGCATCCACATACTTGTTCAGACCGCGCACCAACTCCCACAGGGCTTCCAGACCGCGTCCGAACTCGAAGTTGCCGAACAGGTGCTGGAAGTTCGTGAAGGAATTGGAGGCGAGATTGAGCATCTCCACGTCCACGCTCTCGTGCCTGCGGGACGGGGTGGGCACCACGCCGCCGAAGTACTTGTGCGTCATGGACAACACGCGCGAGAACAGGTTGCCGAGGTCGTTGGCGAGGTCGGCATTGAGCCTGCCCACCAGCGCGGTCTCGGAGAAGGACGCGTCGCGTCCGAAGCGCATCTCGCGCAGCAGGAAGTAGCGGAAGGCGTCGAGGCCGTAGGTGTCGACCATGGACAGCGGGTCCACCACGTTGCCGATCGACTTGGACATCTTGGTGTCCTTGACCAGCCAGTAGCCGTGCACGTTGAGGTGCTGGTACGGCTCGAAGCCTGCGGCCTTGAGCATGGTGGGCCAGAAGATGGCGTGGGGCTTCAGAATGTCCTTGGCGATGAGGTGGTTCGCGCCGGGCCAGAACTTACCGAAATCCTCGCCTTCGGGTCCGCCGAGGGCGGTGATGTAATTGAGCAACGCATCGAACCACACGTAGGTCACGTAGTCCGGGTCAAACGGCAGCTCGATGCCCCACGACAAACGGGACTTGGGCCGGGAGATGCACAGATCGTCCAGCACGCCCATTTCGAGCATGGAGAGCACTTCGTTGCGGTAGCGCTCGGGCCGGATGAAGTCCGGATTGTCGATGATGTACTGGCGCAGCCAGTCCTGATACTTCGACATGCGGAAGAAGTAGTTCTTCTCGCGGATGACGGAGGGTTCCTTGTCGTGGTCCGGGCACTTGCCGTCCACGAGGTCCTTCTCGGTGAGGAACTGCTCGCAGCCGTAGCAGTAGAGTCCCTCGTACTCGCTCTGGTAGATGTCTCCGCTATCGTAGACCTTCTGCAGCACCTCGCGCACGGTGTCGATGTGGCGCTGTTCGGTGGTGCGGATGAAGTCGTTGTTGGAGACGTTCAGCCGGGGCCAAAGGTTGCGGAAGGTTCCGCTTATCTCGTCGACGAACTCGCGCGGGGACGTGCCCGCGGCCTCGGCGGCCTGCGCGATCTTGTCGCCATGCTCGTCGGTTCCGGTCAGGAAAAAGGTTTCGTCGCCCATGATGCGATGGAAACGCGCAATGCTGTCGGCCACGATGGTCGAATAGGCATGGCCCAGATGGGGCTTGGCGTTCACGTAGTAGATGGGCGTGCTGATGAAGAAGCGGCTCAAGTGTATTCCTCCTGGATTCTCGCCTGTCTATTCGCCCTTCGGCCCACGCGAACGGGGCTTGCGACGGGTCTTGCGGCGGGGCTTGTTCTTCTGGCGGTCGCCCGGCTCTGCACCGGACGGGCGGCCCTTGGGCTGCGGAGCGCGACCATGGCCCCGAGCGGATTCCGGCGCACCTTCGGCCGTGTCGTCGCCACGATCCTCGGACTCGTCGAAACCGGGCGTTTCGTCAGCCATATCCACATCGGCAAGGAGCGGGCCGGAGTCGGCGGAATCGTCGCCCTCGGCTTCGCCTCCCGCTTGGGCGGGGGCCGGTGCGGCGTCCGACGGCGCGGCGGCGTCCTCGCTCTGCGCGGCGCGCGCGCCGGGGCGAGGCTTGCCGCGCTGCGGCCGGGCCTTGGCCGTGCGCATGGTGGCCTGCGCCTCCTGAAGGCGCTTCTGAAGCTGCTGGGGATCAATGCGGCGGGGATTGAGCGCCTGCCATTCCTCAAGGGTCAGCTCGCGCTCCTCGCCGAACTCTGACAACACGGAGATGCTGCCGCGGAAGAAATTCGCGCGCAGCACCTTGAGGATGCCGTCGTCAGTATCCATGCGCTTGCCGATCTTCGGGCACTGGCGATAGAACTCCTCGTAGTTCTTCTCCTCGAAGCTCAGGCAGCACAGGAGCCTACCACAGATTCCCGAAATTTTCGTGGGGTTCAGGAACAGGTTCTGTTCCTTGGCCATCTTGATGGTGACCGGGGCGAACTTGCGCATGAAGCGACGGCAGCACGCCACCTGCCCGCAGTTGCCCACCGCGCCGATCATCTGCGTCTCGTGACGCACGCCGATCTGACGCAGCTCGATGCGCGTGCGGTAGTTTTTCACCAGATCCTTGACCAGTTCGCGAAAATCAATGCGTCCCGGCGCGGTGAAATAGAATATGATCTTGCCGCGGTCGAAGAACACCTCGACATCGACAAGCTTCATTTCGAGTTCGCGCTCGCTTATGCAGCGCCTGCAAAACCTGAAGGCTTCACGCGCCAGCGTGCGATTTTCCTCGGCCGTGACGAGGTCCTCCTCCGTCGCAAGCCGAAAGATGGGCTTGAGTTCCTCGGGGGAAATGCCCTCGGGCGGCTCGGGGGTCACGGTGATCACCGCGCCCAGCCCCATGCCCTGATCCGTCTTGACGATGACGCTGTCGTGCGTGTTCACGACGAACGCGCCCGAGTCGAAATAGTAGATCTGGCCGTAATCGCTGAATTTCAATCCAAGTGCGTGGCCCATGTCGCCTTCCTGTCTGGGTTCGTGTAGTGTCCAACGGGCCTGTATAAATCAGTTCCGTCCGAACTTCAAATGCATCGGTCCCGCATTTGGCGCGAAATGTCCACACGCGTCCGCCCAGCCACTTGACTTGACGTGTCCGCATGCCCACTATCTCCCCGTGCATGAACCGCTGCAACCCGAAACGCATGAACGGGAAGAGAACGCACTACTCCCGAACATGCATTCCGGTTGATCTCGCGAGCGACGTCCGCCATCGGTTTCCGTGCCCGGAAGGCCCACCCCGGCCGTCCCGACCGCCGATCGCCGAGCGCCTGCATCGTTTCCACCTTTCAACAGACACGGAGCGCACGCGATGAACTATTCGATCACCCCCCTGCTGACCGGCGTCCGCAACCCGGACCAGGGCATCATGACCTACCAGCGCGGCTACGGCCAGCCCATCTGGCTGCCCATCTACGCCCTGCTCGTTCGCGGCGGCGGGAAGAACATCCTCATAGATACGGGTCTCGACGAGGACGAGGTCATCGAGCCGGAAGCCTTCGTCGCCGAGACCGGCCTGTCGGTGAAGACCATCACCGAGTGTCTTGCCGAGCACGGGCTCACCCCCGACGACATCGACGTAGTCATCAACACCCACCTCCACGACGACCACTGCGGCAACAACCGCCTGTTCACCAAAGCCACCCACTACGTGCAGAAGAAGGAACTCGAATTCTGCAACAACCCGCACCCCCTCGACCACCGCTACGATACATACTTCACCGAGGACGTCGAATTCGAGACCGTGGACGGCGACGCTGAAATCCTGCCCGGCATCCGCGTGGAACTCTCCCCGGGGCACACCCCGGGCATCCAGACCGTGATCATCCAGACGGAGCAAGGTCCGGTCATCCTGCCCGGCTTCTGCTGCAACGAAAAAAACTTCCCGGGCAACGGCAAGGTCGTCTGCCCCGGCGTGCATTACGACGCCTTCGTCGCCTACGACACCGCCCAGCGCATCGGAGCAATGGAAGGCACCATCTTGCCCATGCACGGCCTGACCACCGCCCGCATGACCTTCGGCCCGCAGGACTAATTCCAAGCCGTCACACCAGCCATTTCCCATGCCCCCGGAGCTTCGCGCAAGCCCGGGGGCATGTTTGTTTCCCAGCCTTGCCATGCTCCACGCTTTCCGTTCTACTGTGTAACGAGTCCCGCCGTCCGGCGGGCAGCGTTCCCATGCCATAATGCGGGCGGGCCCATCCCGCGACCGCAGGACATCGTTGCGCCCCCAAACGAACAAGGAGCACGGCATGAAGAAGAAACTCACCACCGCCTTCGGCATCCCCGTGGGCAACGACCTCAACTCCATGACCGCCGGTCCGCGCGGGCCGGTGCTCATGCAGGACATGCACCTGCTGGAAAAGCTCGCCCACTTCGACCGCGAGCGCATTCCCGAACGCGTGGTCCACGCCAAGGGAGCCGGGGCCTACGGGCACTTCGAGGTCACCGCGGACGTGACCCGCTACACCAAGGCGGCCTTTCTCTCCAAGGTCGGCAAGAAAACCGAGGTCTTCGCGCGCTTCTCCACCGTTGGCGGCGAAAAGGGTTCCGCAGACGCGGAGCGCGACCCCCGTGGCTTCGCGGTCAAATTCTACACCGAGGAAGGCAACTACGATTTCGTCGGCAACAACACGCCCGTCTTCTTCATCCGTGATCCGCTCAAGTTTCCGGACTTCATCCACACCCAGAAGCGCCATCCGGAAACGAACCTGAAAAACGCCGACATGTTCTGGGATTTCCTGTCCCTGACGCCGGAATCCATCCATCAGGTGACGGTCCTCTTCTCGGACCGGGGCACCCCCGCCACCTACCGTCACATGAACGGCTACTCCAGCCACACCTTCAAGTGGTACAACGCCAAGGACGAGTACTTCTGGGTCCAGTACCATTTCAAGACCGATCAGGGCATCCGCAACCTCACGGGGTCGGAGGCACGGAAGATGTGCGCAAGCGATCCCGACCACGCCACCCGCGACCTGCACGACGCCATCGCGAAAGGCGAACACCCCTCGTGGACGCTCGAAATGCAGATTCTCACGCCCGAACAGGCGGCGGACTTCAAGTGGGACATCTTCGACATCACCAAGGTCTGGCCCCACGCCGAAGTCCCGCCCATCACCGTCGGCAGGCTCGTGCTCGACCGCAATCCCGTCAATTACTTCGCCGAGGTCGAGCAGGCCGCCTTCTGCCCCGGAAATCTCGTCCCCGGCATCGCCGCCTCGCCGGACAAGATGCTTCAGGCGCGGATATTCTCGTACCATGACACGCACATCCACCGCCTCGGCCCGAACTACCACCTCATTCCGGTCAACGCGCCGAAAAACGCCCCCGAGCACAGCTACCAGCGCGACGGCTTCATGCGCGTGGACGACAACGGCGGCGCAGGGCCGAACTACTGGCCCAACAGCTTCGGCGGCCCGGCTCCGGAACCATCGGCCGTCGAACCCGACATTCCCCTCGACGGGACAGGTGCTCGCCACGCCTTCGATCACCCCAACGACGACTTCGCACAGGGGGGCGCGCTCTACTCGAAGGTCATGACCGATACGGACCGCGCAAACCTCGTGGCCAACATTGTCGGGCATCTCTCCGGTGCCTGCCCGCGCATCCAACTGCGTCAATGCGCCCTGTTCTTCAAGGCGCACCACAACTACGGACGCGCCGTCGCCAAGGGCCTCGCCCTCGACATCGCCGACGTCGAACGACTGGCCGCCATGAGCGATGAGGAACGGGCCAAGGCCACGGCCGGATAACGACGTCGCCACAACGCGGAAAAAAGAAGGAGCCGGTACGGACGACTGCTGTCGTCCGTACCGGCTCCTGAATCTTGTATTCTCGGCGGCCGCTATTCGCCGCCCATCTCCTCGGGAGTGAGACCGATGATGCGGATGTCGTGCCGCTCGGCGAGTTCCACGGCCTCGGCCAGATCGAAGAACAGGCTCTTGCCCGCCTCGATGCCGAGGCACGACGCGCCGATCTCGATCATGGTCCGCACGGTCTGCAATCCGGCCGCGGGCAAATCGATGCGATCATCCTGCCCCGGCTTGTAGACCTTGACCAGCACACAGCCCGGCCCGACAAGACGTCCGGCGCGCCGAAGCGCCTCGTCCGTGCCTTCCGGCCCTTCCACCGCGACCACCATGCCGTTCTTGACGATGAGCGACTGGCCGATGTCCATGGCACCGATGGCCTTGGCCTTGGGCCAACCGTAGCGCAGATCGTCCCAGTCCGACTCGCGCGGAGCCTTGCTGGTGAGCGGCCCGGCGGGCGTGCCCAGACCGGGCACGAGAGCCAGCGCGGAAACGACGGAAAAGCCCTCGGACTCCAGCTCTGCGGCCACGGTCTTCAGGATGGCGTCGTCCCCCTTGGTGCGCAGCTTGAACAGCAGCTTCACCGCGCGGAAATCAGGGCGGATGTCGAGAGCGCGGGGCTTGTTGATGGCCCCGGCCAGCACGATGCGCTTCACGCCCTCTTCGCGGAAGAAGCCGATGAGCCGCGCAAGCTGCCCGATGTGCAGCTCGCGGAAGGCGTCAGTGCTTTCGCCGAGGGTCATGTCCGTATGGCCGGTGAAGCCCACGGCGGCGACGCGCATGCCCAGCTCGCGCGCTCCGTGCGCAACGAGGAAGGGAAACTGCCCGCCGCCCGCGATAATGCCGATGGTCTCGGAAGCCATGAAGTCGCTCAGTCCACGTGCTTGGCGTTGCGGCTCACGTCGGACAGGCAGCCGCGCTCGCTGGAACGGATGAATTCGAGGAAGTGCCGCACCTCGGGAATCTCGCTCTCCTCGGCCTCGACCTTGGACAGCGCCTCCTGACGGGTGAGCTCGGACCTGAAGATCGCCATGTAGGCCTCCTTCAGGCCGCGAATGGCCTCGCGGGAGATGCCCGCACGGCGCAGGCCGATGGTGTTCAGCCCGCGCAGGGAACCGCGGGTGCCCGCAGCCATGCAATAGGGCGGAACGTCCATGGTCACGCCGGTCATGCCGCCGATGAAGGCATAGTCGCCGATGCGGCTGAACTGGTGCACGCCGCACATGCCGCCGACCACCGCGTGATAGCCCACGTCCACGTGACCGGCCAGCATGACGCAGTTGGTCAGGATGGAATGATCGGACAGGCGGCAGTCATGGGCGACGTGGGCGTAGGCCATGATCATGCAGTCGGAGCCGATGCGCGTTTCGCCACGGCCGCCGGGGGTTCCCCGGTGGATGGTGGTGAACTCCCGGATGATGTTGCGATCGCCCATGACCAGCGTGGTCTCTGCACCCTTGAACTTGATATCCTGCGGATCGCCGCCCACGAGGGAGTTGGAGTGGATGTGGTTGTCGCTGCCCATGGTGGTGAAGCGCTTGATCTGGGCGAAGGCGTCGATATGGGTGTTGTCGCCGATGCGGGTGTCCGCCTCGATGATGGCGTAGGGGCCGACGACGACGTTCTCGCCGAGCTGCGCGCCGGGATCGACGACGGCAGTCGGATGGATCACGGTTGACACTAGATGTCCTCCCTCTTCACAAGCGCCGCGCTCATGTCGCCCTCGCAGGCGACCTCGCCGTCCACGAGGGCAACCCCGTGCATCTTGACGATGTTCAGCTTGCGGCGCACGCCGGAAACCCGAAGCTCAAGCTTGTCGCCAGGACGCACCGGGCGACGGAAGCGAACCTTGTCCAGCCCGGTGAACATGAACACGCCCTTGGCGCGTTCAGGTCCGTCGGTCAGTCCGACCAGCAGCCCGCCCGCCTGTGCGAGGGACTCGCAGATCATGACGCCGGGCATGACCGGAAGCTCCGGGAAATGGCCCTGAAAGAACGGCTCGTTGAAGGTTACGTTCTTGTACGCATTGATGCTCTCGCCCGGCACGAACTCCGTGATGCGGTCAACCATCAGGAAGGGATACCGGTGCGGAAGCATCTTCAGAATACCCTGAATGTCCACGGACCCAAGGTCGACTCTACTCATTGTCTTCTCCCGTACGCTTGGTCACAAGCGCCGCCAATTCCTTCTCCAGCGCCTTCACGCGCTTGAAGAGATCGGGAATCTTGGGGGCCAGCGACATGTTGCGCATGTACGTGCCGTAGTCCATGGCGGGATGTCCGCCCATGCGACGGCCTTCCTCAACATCGGTGCGCACGCCGCACTGGGGGCCGATGATCGCATCGTTGCCGATGGTCACATGATCGGCGACGCCAGCCTGACCGGCCATGATCACGCCGCGCCCCACCTTCGTGCTCCCCGCGATGCCCACCTGCGACACGATGGTGCAGTGCTCGCCCAGGATGCAATTGTGGGCGATCTGGACGAGGTTGTCGATCTTGGTGCCGTGGCCGATGACGGTGCGGTCGAGCATGGCGCGGTCGATGGCGGTATTCGCCCCAATCTCCACGTCGTCCTCCACCACCACGCGGCCGACCTGCGGAATCTTCTGTCGGCCGTCGTCCGTGGGCACGTAGCCGAAGCCATCGGCTCCGAGCACCGCTCCGGGGTGGATCATGACCCGGTTGCCGAGCACGGTCCCCGCCATGAGCGAGACGTTGGGGTACAGGGTGCAGTCCTCGCCGATCACGCAGCCCTCGCCGACGTAGCAGCCGGGAAACACACGCGTGCGCGGACCGATCTTCGCCCCATCCGCCACGAAGGCGAAGGGATAGATGTCGGCCGTGGGATCGACCTCGGCGCCCGGATGCACAAATGCGCGCTCGTGGACGCCGGTTCCCTCCAGACAGCCCTGCGCGGGCGTGAACAGGAAGAGGATGCGCGCGAAATCCATGTACGGATTGGCACTCACCAGCGCCCTGCCGACGCCCGCCGCATGCGCTTCGTCCACAACAACGGCAGCGGCCCGCGTGGTATCCAGCAGGGCCGCGTACTTGGCGTCGGCGAGGAAGGTGATGTCATCCGGACCGGCGGACTCAAGAGTGCCCACACCGGTCACGACGCAATCGTCGCCGCGCAGGGTCAGGCCCAGTCGGGCCGCCAGTTCCGAAAGGCGGAATTCCATGGAGATTCCCCGATGCTACTTCTTGCGGGAGGCCTTGTTGACTTCCACGATGATCTGATTGGTCACGTCGGCCTTGTCGTCCACGTAGAGCAGACCGGCACCGCGGCCGTCGAGAATCATGGCATAGCCATTCTTCTTGCCGAAATCCTTCATGACTTCGAAGATGGTCTTGATGACCGGCTCGGACAGGCGCTCTTCTTCAGCCTTAACCTTGCGCTGGTAGTTGCGCAGTGCATCCTGGAAGTCACGCACCTTGCGCTTGAACTCCATCTCCTTGTCCATCTTGGCTTCCTGGGACAGCACAAGGCTCTGCTTCTGCATCTCCTGGCGCATCTGCTCGATGCTGGCCTTCTGCTTGTCGAGGTCGTCCTTGACGCCGGAGAAGCTGCCCTGAAGTTCCTTCAGAGCCTTCTGTCCGGGCTCGCAGGTCTTGATGATCTTGGCCATGTCCACCACACCGATGGGGCCCTGTGCCCAGGCGGCGGGAGCAAGAAGAACGACTGCAACGATTGCGAGAAGAATTTTCCGCATGATTCACTCCTTATACAAGAGAGGTGTTTTCAATTCCGTAAACCGAAATCGCGCCCCGCCGTCGGCATGTCACGCGACACAGCGACCACGGGGCGCGGGTTTGCCCAATTATTCTAGAAGAACTGGCCCATGGAGAATTCGAGCTTGCCCTTGCCGCCCTGATCGTGGACTTCGTCGAGGGCGTAGCCGTATTCAAGGCGCAGCGGACCGAAGGCCGAGTACCAGCGGATACCGCCGCCGACGCTCTTCTTCCAGTCCAAATCCATGGATTCGTCGTCATCCCACACGTTGCCCGCGTCGAAGAACACCACGCCCTTCACGCCAAGGTCCTCCAGCAGCGGGAAGAGGTACTCCAGATTGACGAAGGCCATCTTGTCGCCGCCGATACGGTCCCCAGTCGCGGGGTCGATAGGCGAAATCCGGCGGGAACTATAGCCACGCACGGAGTTGATACCGCCGAGGTAGAAGCGCTCGAAGACCGGAATCTCGTCGCTGCCGTTCTCGAAGGCGTAGCCGAAGCGTCCGTGCACGTGGAAGGTGGTGTCGAGCCACAGCGGGAAGTACTGGCTGTGCTCGGCGATGAGCTTGATGAACTCGTCGTCGCCCAGCAGCGCACCACCCGCGTATTCCAGCGAAAGGCTGGAGACGGAACCGGAGGTGGGATCGAGACGCTGGTCCGTGGTCCGGCGCTTGATGCCGAAGGTCATGGAGCTCAGCCAGTGGTTGCCCTCGACCTCGCGAATTTCCCACGCAGCGTCATCCTGCACCTCGGACACCTCGTAGTTTTCGAGGCGGTAGTTCCAGATGAAGTTGGTGTACTCGCCAAGGGGGTAGCCCATGCGCACACGGCCGCCCACGGTATCGCGGTCGTAGTCGTCCCAGTCAACCTTGGTCAGGTAGAGGTCGCCGCCCATGGACAGCGGGGAGTCGTTGACCTGCGGGTTGGTGAAACTGATGTTGTAGTTGGAGTCGGACCCGCCAATGGTACCGGTGAAGCCGGTGTAGTAGCCCTTTCCGAAGAGGTTTCGCTCCTCGATGGAACCGGCGAGGAAGCCGCCGTCGGCGCTGGAGTAGCCCACGCCAGCGGACAGGCGACCCGTGTTCTTCTCCTTCACCTTGACCTTGAGGTCCATAAGGCCAGGCTCGCCGGTGGGAACCGGCTCGATGTCGGCGCTATCGAAGTAATCGAGGTAGCCGAGGCGCTGGCCGGAACGACGCAGCATGGAACCGCTGTAGAGGTCGCCGTCGGAGAGTCGCATCTCGCGGCGGATGACGTTGTCGCGGGTCTTGGAGTTGCCCTCGATGATGACCTGACGGATGTAAATCTTATCACGCTTGCGCAGCTCGAACTCGATGTCGACAGTCGCGGCCTCGCGGTTGGGCGACAGGTGGTAGTCGGCCTCGGCGTAGGCGTAGCCGTAGTTGGAGTAGTACTCCGTCAGCCGCTGCGAGTCGCTATGCAGCACGGAACGGTTGAAGTAGTCGTCCTCGGCGGCGAGATCGTCGATGCGGGTGACCTCGGCGAGCTTCTGCTCGCTTTCGAGAATGTCGCCCTTGAAGGCGATGTTGCCGACCTTGTAGCGGGTGCCTTCCTCGACCTTGAAGGTAATGTAGATGCCGTCGTCCTCGTAGCGAACCTCAGGCTGGCCGACCTTTACGTCGATGAAGCCGTGGTTGCCGTAGTAGGCCTCAATGGCGGCGCTATCGCGGGTGAGGAGGTCTTCCTTGAGCACGCCGGAACCGGTGATCCACGAGAAGATGCCGCGCTCGTCGAGAGCCAGCTCGCCCTTCAGATCATCCTCGTCCATCTGCTCGGCACCCTCGATGGCGATGCCACGGATGTAGAGCTTGTTGCCTTCCTTGATGCGAATGTTCAGGCGGGCCTGCTTGGCGTCGGACTCCTCAAGCTCGTAGGTGACCTCGGCCTTGTAGTAGCCCTTCTTGCGGTACTCCTCGCGAATCTTGGTCAGATCGTCGGCGAGCACCTTGGGGTTGAGGACCGCGCCGGTCTTGGTGGACATGAGTTCCAGCACGTCGTCGGCGTCAAGTTCCTCGTTGCCGAGGATGCTCACGGCCTGAATGCGCGGACGCTCGCTGACCACGAAGGTCAGCTTGATGCCGTCCGGCAGGTCGTCCATGCGGGCCTGCACGTCCTCGAAGTAGCCAAGCTCGTACACGCGCTTGATTTCCTCGTTGAGGGCCTTGGGATCGTAGATGTCGCCCTGCCGAGTGCGCAGGCGCATGAGCACGACGTCCTTTTCGAGAACCTTGGTGCCCTCGACGTCGATGACGGCGATGCTCTGCTTGCGCAGAAGCTCCATGCGAACCTTGTCCGCGAGCTCCTGAATGGCGGGGATGACGTTGATCAGCCCTTCCTTGACCACGAACAGCGGCTTGGGGGGCTTGAGACCGAAGGCCTCCACGAGACGGACATCCAGGCTGAGGGTTTCCCCAAGCTGATTGAAGCTGCCGTACAGGGCGTAGTTCGCCCCGGCGAGCAGCGCAATGTCCTTCGCGGACGCGAGGTCGAGATATTCGATGTCGTTCTGTTCAAGCAGCTTGAACATATCGTCATGCCCCACCACGTCGAAGCCCAGCTCCTTGAGCCGGTCATTGAGGAGTTGGGGCAGGCTTTGCTTCAGGTAGTCGAGCTGCTGGTCGGCGCGAACCTCAAAGGGCAGCACAACGACCTTGAGCCGCACGGCTTCCGCAGCCTCGGCGGCGGGTCGGATACCCGCGAGAATTGCGCACGCCGCAAGGCAGGCGCACAAGAGCCGCATCCGCTCAATCAACTTGTTCATAGAGTTCTCCGGAGCGCAGTTCCAAGCGTCTGTTCATTTTCAGGGCCAGATCGTGGTTGTGCGTAACGACGACAAGCGTCATTCCAAGTTCGTGGTTGAGATCGAAGAGCAGGCTTCCTATCTTCTCGCCATTTCTTTCGTCCAGACTGCCGGTGGGTTCATCGGCCAGAAGCACCTTGGGCCGCAGGAGGATAGCCCGGGCGATGGCCGCCCGCTGACGCTCTCCGCCGGAAAGCGTCGTCACGCGGTGGGAAGAGCGTCCCGACAACCCCGTGAGCGCCAGCGCCTCCTCGGCGCGAGCAAAGGCCTCGGCGCGGGACATGCCGGAGATGATTCCGGGCATGGCCACGTTTTCGAGTGCCGAAAATTCCGGGAGCAGATGGTGGAACTGAAAGACGAAGCCGATTTCCCTATTGCGGAAGCCGGCCCTTTCGCGGCCATTCAGTCGCACGAGATCCTTCCCCCGGAAATGGACCTCCCCCGACGAGGGTGTTTCGAGCGTCCCGAGAATATGCAGCAGCGTGGACTTGCCGGAGCCGGACGCCCCGATGATGGCGAGAGTTTCGCCCTCCTCCACGCGCATGTCGATATTGCGCAGAACAACAACCTGTTCGCCGGGTCCGGCAAACTCCTTACCAACAGCCCGCAATTCATACAACGGGAAATTATTCATGGCGCAAGGCCTCGGCAGGCATCAGCCGCGAGGCCTGCCGCGCGGGATAGATGGTGGCGATGAAGCACAGGCCGAGGGCCGAAATGCCGATAATCACCATGTCCAGCCATTCGAGGAGTACCGGCAGGTGGTCCATGGAGTAGATGCCCTTGGGCAACTCGATGAACTGGTACTTCTGCAGCAGCCAGCACAGGGTCAGGCCCAGCGCGTAGCCGAGCGCCGTCCCCGCGACGCCGATAATCATCCCCTGCAGCATGAAGATGCGGCGGACGCTCTCGCGCGTGGCACCCATGGACATGAGGATGGCGATGTCGCGCGTCTTCTCCATGACCAGCATGACCAGCGTGGTGACGATGGAAAACGAGCCGACCAGCACGATCATGACCAGAATCACGAACATGCCCACCTTCTCCAGCTTGAGCGCAGCGAAAAGGTTGGCATTCATCTCCTGCCACGAACGCACGTAGAACGGATAGCCGCCCACAGCCTGCGAAACCTCGCGTCCGATCTGCGTGGCGCGGTCCACGTCGTCCACGCGAAGCTCAAGGCCGTTGACCACGTCGTCGCCAAGGCTCAAGAGTTCCTGCGCGGCGGGGATGGTGACGTAGGCGAGGGACGAGTCGTACTCGTACATGCCAGTCTTGAACACGCCGACGACGCGGAAGATGCGCACCGTGGGCACATAGCCCGCGGACGTCCTCTTTCCGGCCGGAGACAGCAGATTCACGAGGCTGCCGCGCGCAAGGCCGAGCCGCTTGGCAAGCTCGTCGCCGATGATGATGCCAGGAGGGCCGTCGGGACCGTAGCCGGAGACCAGATCCTCCAGCGCCCCCTGATTCATGTCGCGAGCCAGACTGAGCACGGTTCCGGCGGACGCGGGATCGATGCCGCGCAGAACCACGCCCTTCACGCCCTGACGCGTGCTGAGCATGACCTCGTAGTACACGAAGGGCGTCACGCCGGTGACGCCCTTCACGCTTGCCGCCCTGCGGCTGGTCTCGGCACGGTCGGGGATTCTCCCGTCAACGCTGGACACCACGAGGTGCGCGTTGACGCCGAGAATCTTGTCCCGCATGTCGGTGCTCATACCGTTCATCACCCCCAGAACCACGATCAGTGCAGCCACGCCGAGGGCCACGCCGAGAATCGAGATGACCGAGATGACCGAGATGAACGCCTGACCGCGGCGTGCGATCAGATACCTGAGGGCGATGAACGATTCGAAGCTCATGATCCGGAGCCGACCTCCGGCCGAAGCAGCGGGAAGAGGATGACCTCGCGGATGCTGGCGGAATCCGTCAGCAGCATGACAAGGCGATCGATGCCGACGCCCTGTCCCGCAGCCGGGGGCATGCCGTACTCAAGGGCGCGGACGTAGTCCGAGTCCATGTAGTGGGCTTCCTCGTCACCGGCTTCCTTCTCCTTGACCTGATCCTCGAAGCGCAGGCGCTGATCGACGGGGTCGTTAAGTTCGGAGAAGGCGTTGCCCAACTCGCGACCGGTGATGAACAACTCGAAGCGGTCGGTGATGGTGGGATCCTCGTCGTTACGGCGCGACAGCGGCGAAATCTCCGTGGGATACCCATAGATGAAATGCGGCTGGATGAGGCGCGGCTCCACGAAGATGTCGAACAGCTTGGCCTGAACCTTGCCGAGCTTTTCGCCCTGGACGACCTTCTCGCCTTCCTTCTTCACCAGCGCCACGGCCTTGTCGTAGTCCTGGTAGATTTCGGGGGAGATGCCACCGATCTTCTCGATGGACTCGTGGAAGCGCATGCGCGTCCACGCGCCGAGGCTCAGGTCGATGATTTCGCCCTGATAGGGAACCTTCGTCGTGCCGCAGGCCTCCATGGCAACGTGGGCGAACAGCTCCTCGGTGAGATCCATGAGGTCATGGAAATTGGCATACGCCCAGTAGAATTCGCACATGGTGAATTCGGGGTTGTGCCGGGTGGAGATGCCTTCGTTGCGGAAGTTGCGGTTGATCTCGTAGACCTTCTCGAAACCGCCGACCAGAAGCCGCTTGAGGTACAGCTCGGGCGCGATGCGCATGTAGAGCTTCATATCGAGGGCGTTGTGGTGCGTCTCGAAGGGCTTGGCGGTCGCACCGCCCGGAATGGGCTGGAGCATGGGCGTCTCCACTTCGAGGAATCCCTTGGAATCCATGAAGTTGCGGAAGGCGCGCACGATCTTGGTGCGGGTCTCGAAAATCTGCTTGGTCTTCTCGGTGACGATGAGGTCCACGTAGCGCTGGCGGTAGCGGGTCTCGACGTCCTTGAGGCCGTGGTACTTCTCGGGCAGCGGGCGCATGGACTTGGTCACCAACTGCACGGAGTCGGCCAGAACGGTCAGCTCGCCGGTCTTGGTGCGGAACAGTCTGCCATGCACGCCGACGATGTCGCCGAGGTCGAATTTCTTGAAAATATTGTAGGCATCAGGGCCGATCTCGTCGCGAGCGACGTAGACCTGCATGCGGCCCGTGGCGTCCTGCAGGTGGAAGAACGCCACCTTGCCGAACGACCTGTGGGCCACGATTCGGCCGGCAATCGCAAACTTTTCCTCCAAGGCCTCAAGGGCCTCGCCGTCATGCTCGCCATAATTTTTGACGATGTAGGCGACGTCGGTATCCTTACGGAAGGAATTGGGGAAAAGGGGCACGCCTTCATCAAGAAGCGTGCACGCCTTGCCGACGCGGTTCTTGAGGACTTCGTTGAGTTCGTCGTTCGCCTGCATCGCGCGGAGCATGGGCTGGAACTGTCCAACGAAGGGGGACTTGACGGGAAGCTTTATCTGCTTTTGCTGAGGCTCGTTGCCTGTCGTGCTCAAGGTACTCTCTCCAAACCGTGACATTCATCGTGAAAGAACCCGAGAGGTTTATTCGGATTGACGTCCGGCGTCAAGAACGGCTCTCGGCGCGCCGCCCCCACCGCCACGAACTTTTTTTACATGCCCCAACGTTTTCCCCTTGACGGTTCGCGGCGAAAAACCTAATAACCCAACTCGCGGACGGCGTGATCGTCCCAAGCATTCCCCGGTAGCTCAATAGGCAGAGCGGGTGGCTGTTAACCACTAGGTTCGCGGTTCAAGTCCGTGCCGGGGAGCCAGAATTTCAAAGGTCCATGTTTCGGCATGGACCTTTTTTCGTACCCTGCCGAAGCCGCCCCCATGCCAACTTCCGCCACGCTCGGCGGCCCCGCCGTTTCCATCCATCCCGCTCATGGACGCTTAACACGTTTTGCCCCTGTGCAAAACGACAAACATGCCCACCGACCCGCGACCACGGATACAGCCGAGCAACTCCGCAGACCGCCGCCTTTTCCCCACTGCCGCACATTTGTTTCTCCGATGGCGACCGCCACCTTCCGCGTGGGACCTAACCGCCCCGCCGCCCCATCGCTTCACGTGCCCGCCCCACGGACTTTTTCAACTTTTTCATTTTTTGCGCTTGACGTCGATGGTGAATACGCCTAAACACGCTCTTCGCAACGGCGGCAACGCACGTGCGCAACATTCCCCGGTAGCTCAATAGGCAGAGCGGGTGGCTGTTAACCACTAGGTTCGCGGTTCAAGTCCGTGCCGGGGAGCCAGACTTCAAAGCCTCCATCGCAAGATGGAGGCTTTTTCTTTACCTGCGCCTCAAACGCGAAAATGACGTTCGCCATCGACGGATTGCCGCCTTGCGACTATGCTATCATGACGGGACCCCAAAAGCCCGCCGAAGGAAGATTCGCATGCCCTATCCACAGACGCTCGGCGTCTTCTCGAAGCGCCCCCCCGCGAAAACGGGAACCGGAGGCACGACGTCGGACAAGGCGTCCGCGACCTACTGGTACGTGCGGCGCATCGACGACAATGTCTACGAGGTCCAGCCGCTCAACTCCAACAACATCCCCGCCGGACTGCGCACCCACCTCTCCAAGGGCGACTTCATCCGCCAGTTCACCCCGGAGCCAGGGTTCTACGAACAGCGCACCCTGCCGCTCCTGCGCTCCCTGCAAAAAAAGCTGGAACTTGGCGCACGCTACCTCGACGAGCGCCTCCTCGGCCCTGCCGAACGCGAATTCATGAAGGCGGCCATGATCGACGAGGAGAACGTCGAGGCCAATCTCGGCCTCGGCACCATCTACTGCGAGCAGGGCAAGACGCAAAAACTCACCAAGGTGCTGCGCATCCTCATGAACAACGACGACACGTTCCGCGAGGAGCAACGCCACCTCTTCAACACCTTCGGCATGAGCCTGCGCAAGCAGGGCCTCGCGGACGAGGCCGTGGCCTACTACGCCCGCGCCCTCGCCATGAACGAGCACGACGAGAATCTCCACTTCAACATCGCCCGCGCATTCCATCAGCGGGGGCAGGCCGGAGACCGCACCCTGTGCATCCGGCACCTGCGCCATGCGCTGGAATTGAACCCCGGCTTCGACGAGGCCCAGCGGTTCCTCGATTTCTGCGAAAACCAGTCGTAACGCACCGGGCAGAACAAAGGCCCCGTCCGCACACGAACGGGGCCTTGGGGTGACTGCCGCGTTTCACAGACGCCGTCGCTATCCGGCCGCCTGACCTTCCTCCTTGAGCTGCTGGACGAGGGTCTTCAGCGCCTCGGCCTGCTCCGCAAGCTCCTGAAGGGCGATGACGGACTCGGACACGCCGCGCGCCGTCTCAGTGGTGATGATGTTGATTTCCTCGATGGAACGGTTGATCTCTTCGCTAGCTGCAGACTGCTCCTCCGCGGCGGCGGCGATGCCCTGAATCTGCTCGGCCGAGGACTCGGTCTCCTGCACGATCTCGTTGAGCACCTTGCCCGACTGGTTGGAGTAATCCACCGCCTGCTCCAGATCCTGAAGCGCCTTTTCCATGGACGTCACATTCTCCTCGGCCACCCGCTGGATGGCGACGATGGAATCGCCCACTTCCTTGGTCGCGCCCATGGTCTTCTCGGCCAGCTTGCGCACCTCATCCGCGACGACCGCAAAACCGCGCCCCGCCTCTCCGGCGCGGGCGGCCTCGATGGCCGCGTTCAGCGCCAGCAGGTTGGTCTGATCCGCGATGTCGGTGATGACGCTCATGATGTTGCCAATGGCCTGCGCCTGTTCATCCAACTGCGCCATGTTTTCCTTGAGCAGTTCGGCCTGCTTGTAGGTGGTATTCATGGCCTTCACCGAATGCCCCACCACCTCTGCGCCGTGCTGGGCCTTGTTCTTGGCCTCGGCTCCGCGCTCGGCGGCGCTGCCCGCGTTCTGGGCGACCTCAAGCACCGTGGCGTTCATCTCCTCCATGGCCGTGGCCGTGGTCTGGATGCGTTCCTTCTGCACATCGGCACCCTGACGGATTTCCTCGGACTGGCTGGAAATCTCCTCGGTTGCGGCGGAAATGCGCTCCACCACCGTCTCGAGGCGCATGGCGGCCTGAAGCATACCCTCGCTGCGCGCCAGATTGGCCCTCTTGCGCGCCTCTTCGGCCTGCTCCATGGCAACCTCAGCCGCGTGGGCCTTTTCCTCGGCCTCCTGCGTCTTGAGGGTGATTTCCTCGATGTTGGCGCTAAGTGTGGCAGCCATCGCATTCAGGGACCGGCTGAGCATGGCGGCCTCGTCGCGCCCGGACTCGTCAAGGGACACGCCGTACTCCCCGGCGGCAATGTCCGTAGCGGCCTGTGTGGCGGCCTTGATGGGAATGACGATACTGCGGATGATGAACAGCACGGCGGGCACGATGACGCCGAGAAGCAGCACCACGATGGCGATGACGATCACGCGCGTGTTGCTGCTGACGATTTCGTCGATATTCCCGGCGATGCGCGCCTTTTCCTTCTCGATGTTGTCGATGTACACGCCGGTGCCGATCCAGAACGTGGTCCCCGGAATGGGCATGGCGTAGGCCATCTTGGGCTGCTTGCCCGCGCCGGGCTTGTCGTACACGTACTCGACGAATCCGCCGCCCTGCTGCGCTGCCTTGTACAGTTCACGCAGGTAGTACTTGCCATTGGGGTCCTTGGAGTCGCCACGGTCCGTGCCCTGCATGGCGGGCTGGATGGGATGGACAATGTTGATCGTCCCTTCGTAGATGAAATAGTAGCCGGACTCGTCTTCCTCGAAGCGGATCTTCTTGAGCGCCGTGCGCATCGTCTCGATGGCCTGATCGCGGGGGGCGCCCTGAAGGATATCGCCGAGCGCCCGAGCGATGGACGACGAGCCGACGGATATCTTCTCCTTCTGCCCCTTGAGCATGATCTCCTGCACTTCGCTGATGCTGATTTCCTGCACCTTCGCGGAATTGTACAGGAAGGCAAGGATAACCCCGACGATGAACACCACCATCGCGATCATTGCAATGGAAATGCGCACGCCGATCACCATTCTACGCAACATGATGCCACCCCCAATGTTCGATTGGTCCCATTGTCCCAACATTACCCGCATGGTCACTGCCGTGCAACGATTTTCATCCGGCGTACTGGACACGCCATATCAGACCTTTTCACTCAACAATTCAAAGTTAAGCATAAAGCCAGTTATCGTCAATCATTGCGTGCGCTCATGTGCGCGATCAAGGATTCCATACGCTCAAAGGCCCCTCGACGCGTGGCGTCGAGGGGCCTTCCGAACATCGCGGGGCCTCGTGCACTCAATATCCGGAGAAGCGTTTCTCCAGCATGATCTTCAGAATCGTGCGGTCCGTCTCGATCATCCCCTCGGTCGAAAGCGTGCCGATGTTCTGCATGGTCTTTTCGGGCGAGGGGCCGATGATGCCATCGGTCTCCCAGACGTTCACGCCCTGAAGGGCAAACAGCGCGGCCTGCACCGCCGTTCCGGCCGCAGTGGCCAGCTTGAGCGCGCACCCGGCCTTGGCCCCGTCGCAGATCACCCCCGCAAGATCGCCGGTGAGATTCTTGATCGCACCCGCCACATGACGCGCCGAACCGCCAAGCAGGAGCGCGACACCCGCCGTCGCTCCGGCTCCGGCGGCCACGGAACATCCGCACACTGCGGACAGCCGCCCCGTGTAGGCCTTGACGTAGGCGGTGACGACATGGCTAAGCGCCACGGCGCGGAGCATATCCTCCTCGGTACAGGCCACGTAGTCGTATACCGCCCGGATGGGCAGGATGGCGGTCAGGCCATGGTTGCCGCTCCCGGCGGAACTCATGGCCGGAAGCCGGGCACCGCCCATCCGCGCATCGGCGGCGGCGGAGGTCAGAATGCGAGCGGCCTGCACCATGTCGCGACAGATGAGTTTCTGGCGCACCAACCGTTCGAGGGTCCGCCCGACGCCAAGCCCAGGATCGTTGCGCAGGCCGTATTCGGCCAGCCGCATGTTGGTATCCACGCCCTCACGCAGAAAAACCAGATCGTCCGCATCGAGTCCGTCGAGAAGTTCCAGCAGCCGGTCGAGGCTTTGCGCCTTCAGCCACTCTTCGAGGGCGCACAGCCCGCCCTTGTCCACCCCCCGCTTCGACGCGACGAGCGGAGAATCTGCCACCGGCTGCCCATTGCGAAGCAGTGTGGTGATATTGTCGTGGACGCCCTCGATGACCGCCTCGGCGGTGTCGGCACCACTGCGGATGAGCACACGGATGAACAGCCCCTTGCGGTCCTCCAGCAGGTTCACCAGCACCCGTGCGTCCCGCACACAGGCGCGGGTCCGGTCCACGGCGGCATCGTCCACGGTGTCCAGCACCTCCAGTCCGCGCGAGGCATCCCCGCCAAACGCACCAAGCGCAGCAGCGGTATCGAGACCGACCAACCCACCCGTCCCGGGAATGATGACCGCGAGGCCATTCTTGTAGATATTGGGATCGACCCAAACCTCGATGGCGTCCGGCTCCGGGTGATCGAGCAGGGATGCGGCCGCCGCCGCGGCAAGAGCTATGGCCACCGGCTCCGTGCACCCAAGCGCGGGCGCAACCTCCATGAGCAGAATATCCTTGATGGAAAACGTCATCGGCTTGCACCCTCCGAAGCCATTCAAAAAACATTTTAAAATAAAGACATACGATACGAACGCAATACGTTCGGTTCCACATGCGGTCAAGCAGGTTCGCCGAACTCTTGGCACGTCACTCAAGCTGCGCTACAGTCGACATAAACCGCCAAGCGTCCAGCAGGAGATCGGCATGCACCGCGAACCGACCACCTCAAACAACGTTCTCGCCACATTCTTCACCCGGCAGCCCATCTTCGCGACGGACTACACCGTGTGGGGCTACGAGCTTGTGTTCAGCACGGAGACCGGCCGGGAACTGGACGAGCTCCTCCCCCCGGCGCCGACCGACGCCGGAGCGCGATTCACGGCCACCAGCCTGTGCGAAGCGGGCAAGACCGTGCTCATCGACTTCAGACAGAACGCGCTCTCGGCCATGCCTCCGGGAAAGACCGTCATCGTCATCCCGGACCAACCCATGAACGACGACCTCGAAATGGTCTTCACGCTCCTCAAGCGCCGCGGATACGCCGTGGCCATCGACACGGATGAAAGCTTTCTCCCGCAGGAAACATCCGTCCGCCTCGCGGACTTCGTGCTCATCGACACCATCGCCTGCGACGCCCGCAGAATCGAGGCCATCCGCGAACACTGCCAGAACGGTTCGCAGCTCGTCGCGCGCCATGTGCAGGATCGCCAGCATCTCGCCGAAGTCCGCGCCGCAGGCTGCGTACTGTTCTCCGGCCCCTTCTTTGCCGTACCGGAAAACCTCGACCGCCGGGAACTCACCTCACACGAATCGTCCCGCTTCCAATTGCTCGAAATCATCGAGCGCGCCGAAGAGGACTTCGACGAACTCTCCGCTGCCATCCGCAACGACGCGGCGCTCAGCTACCGCCTGCTCACCTACCTCAACTCCGCCGCGTTCAGCTTTCCCGAACGGATCAACTCCATCAAGCAGGCCGTGGTCATCCTCGGCTGGAAGCAACTCAGCCACTGGCTGCGGATCATCGTCTTCACCGACCTGAACCCCGACATCCGGACCGAGGAACTGCTCATCACGGCCCTCAAGCGTGCGAAGTTCTTCGAAATACTCGCCAGAGCAAAAAAGTCCCCGGACTTCGACCCCGACCAGATATTCCTGCTCGGGCTGTTCTCCATGCTCGAATCCATCCTCGAAATGCCCATGAACGCCATCGTAGCCCGGCTCCCCCTCTCCCAGGAGTTGCGCGACGCGCTCCTCGGCGCGCCGTCCCCGCATCGGGATTGGCTCGACATGGTGAACTGCTACGAACTTGCAGGCTGGGAACGCCTCGAATCCATCGTGGCGGGCCTCGGGTTCGACTTCGCCACCATCACCAACGCCTACAACGCCGCCCTCGCATGGGCCGACGCCTTTACCCGCCATTCCTCGAGCGCGTGAGCGCCCCTCTGCGTCCAACCCAATCCTTGCCTACGCAATAGATAGTCTTCCGACCCGAAATGATTTACACATGACGCGCTTCAGAAGGGTCAACCAGCGCAATAAGGAGATTACGCGACATGAATGTGGCAGTTCCAAGGGAAACCTTTCCCGGCGAAAGACGCGTGGCCATCGCACCGGCTGCGATTCCGGGCCTCGTCAAGGCCGGTCTTGGCGTCTTCGTCGAGACCGGGGCAGGCACGCAGGCGGGCTTCACCGACGCGGCCTACACAGAGAAGGGCGCAACCATCGTCCAGGACCGCGCGGACCTCTTCCGCATGGCCGACATCATCCTGCAAGTCCGCACTCCGGGAGCCAATCCCGAGGAAGGATCGCGGGACATCGAGCTTCTGCGGCCCGAGCACGTGCTCATCGGGCTCACCGATCCCTTCACGCATCCCGCCATTTCCCGCCGCGTCGCCGAAACGGGTGCCACACTCTTCTCCATGGAACTCATCCCGCGCATCACGCGGGCGCAGAGCATGGATGCGCTGTCGTCCATGGCCACGCTCGCGGGCTACCGCGCCGTGCTGCTGGCGGCAACGCACCTGCCCAAGATGTTTCCCATGCTGATGACCGCCGCAGGAACCATCACCCCGGCCCGCGTCTTCGTCATCGGCGTCGGCGTGGCGGGCCTGATGGCCATTGCGCAGGCCAAGCGCCTCGGCGCTGTGGTCGAGGCCTACGACGTACGCCCCGCCGTGCGCGAACAGGTCCAGAGCCTCGGTGCCAAGTTCGTCGAGATGGAGCTCGACGCCAAGGACTCCGAGGACACCGGAGGCTACGCCAAGGCCATGGGCGAGGAATTCTACCGCAAGCAGCGCGAGCTCATGGCCCGCGTTGTCGCCGCCAACGACGTGGTCATCACCACGGCGGCCATTCCCGGACGCAAGGCTCCGGTGCTGGTCACCCGCGATATGGTCGAATCCATGCATCCCGGTTCCGTCGTCGTGGACCTCGCCGCGCTCACCGGCGGAAACTGCGAACTGACGCGCCCCGACGAGATCGTGGACCACAACGGCGTCACCATCCTCGGCCCCACCAACGTTCCGTCGGACCTCGCGCGCGACGCGAGCCAGATGTACGGCAAGAACATCACCACACTGCTTCTCTCGATGATGAAAAACGGCGCGCTCGACATGAACCGCGACGACGAGGTCGTCTCCGGCACCATGGTCACCCACGGGGGCCACGTGGTTCATCCGCGCATCGTCGAATGTCTGGAGCAGTGCTACGAATAACCGCCCCCCTGCGCGCTGACCGCGCAGGCATTCTGGGAGAGTCCGAATGGAAACCTTCGTCATAGGCCTCACGATCTTCGTCCTCGCGGTCTTCGTGGGATTCGAAGTGATCACCAAGGTTCCGCCGACGCTGCACACGCCGCTGATGTCCGGAACCAACGCCATCTCCGGCATCACCCTCGTCGGCGCGCTCATCGCCGCGGGAAGCGAGCATTCCCTGACCTCGACCATCCTCGGCATCGCTGCACTGGTCTTCGCCACCGTCAACGTGGTGGGCGGCTTCATGGTCACGCACCGCATGCTCGCAATGTTCCAGCAGAAGAAGAGGTAGCCCCATGAACCTGTCCATCATCAACCTCGTCTACCTCTTGGCCTCGGTCCTGTTCATCCTCGGCATCAAGGGCCTCACCCACCCCAAAAGCGCCGTGCGCGGCAACGTCCTGTCCGCCTTCGGCATGCTGCTGGCCGTGGCTGTGACGCTGTTCGACAAGAACATCCTGAGCTTCGAATACATCTTCGCGGGCATCGTGCTCGGCGCGGCCATCGGTGCCGTGCTGGCCATGAAGATCGAGATGACGGCCATGCCGCAGCTCGTGGCCCTGTTCAACGGCTTCGGCGGCGGCGCATCGGTCCTCGTGGCCGGGGCCACCCTCGTGCAGGCCAGCGGCGCCGCGCCCGGCCTCCAGTTCTCCATCGCCACGGCCCTTTCGGGCATCATCGGCGGCGTGACGTTCTGGGGCAGCTTCGTGGCATTCGGCAAGCTCCAGCGGCTGTTCCTCGAAGGCGCATGCAGCTTCGGCGGCCAGCGCCTCGTGAACCTCGCACTGGCAGTAGTCACGGTGGGCCTTGGCGTCTACGTCTCCATCGTCCCCGAAGACATCACCGGCTACTGGGTGATGGTCGGCGCGGCGTCGGTGCTCGGCGTGCTGCTGACCATGGCCATCGGCGGCGCGGACATGCCCGTCGTCATCGCCCTGCTCAACTCGTACTCCGGCATTGCCGCCTCGGCCACGGGCTTCGTGCTCGAAAACAACATGCTCATCATCGCCGGCTCGCTGGTCGGCGCGTCCGGCATCATCCTGACCAAGATCATGTGCCGCGCCATGAACCGCTCGCTGACCAACGTCCTCTTTGGCGGTTCCCTCGGCCCCGGCGAAAAGACCGCATCGGCGGACGACGTATACGCGGGCAAGGTGAAGGCCACCTCCGGCGAGGAAGTGGCGATGATCCTCGACGGCGCGCAGCGCGTGGTCGTCGTGCCCGGCTACGGCATGGCCGTGGCGCAGGCCCAGCACGCCGTACGCGACCTCATGAACCAGTTGGAGGCGCGCGGCACCACCGTGGAATTCGCCATCCACCCCGTGGCCGGACGCATGCCCGGACACATGAACGTGCTGCTGGCCGAGGCCGAGGTGCCCTACGACAAGCTGCGCGAAATGGACTCCATCAATCCCGAGATGAGCCAGATCGACGTGGCCATCGTCCTCGGCGCCAACGACGTGGTCAACCCGCTGGCCAAGACCGATCCCGCAAGCCCCATCGCGGGCATGCCGATCATCAACGTGGACGAATGCCGCACGGTCATCGTGGTCAAGCGCAGCCTCTCGCCGGGCTTTGCACGCATCCCGAACCCGCTCTTCTCCGCGGACAACGCCCTCATGTACTTCGAGGACGGCAAAAAGGCCGTCCAGCAGATCTGCGAAGCCATGAAGGAACTCTAGCCTCACGGTTCCATCCCGAACCCACGAAGGGGCCACAGGCGCGTTGCGCCTGTGGTCCCTTTTTCGTCACCCTCATCAGCCAAGCAAAAAACGAAGGCCCCACGCTCAAGCGAGCGTGGGGCCTTCATGATATGTCTGCGTCCCTCAGCAGCGAGGAAAACTAGTCGCCGAGCACAGCCACGGCCGCCGCGCCAAGGCCGGAATAGCATCCCAGCACGGGCGAAGCCTCCATGGAGTACAGCGGCTCGACGCCGAACACCGACCACAGCAGGTCCGCATAGCGACGAGCGGTCTCCGGAGCGGCCACGTGGGCCACGGCGAAGCGCAGGTTGCGCTTGTCCTCGGCAACCTTGCGCACGTTGCGCATGAGAATGCCACGCGCGTGGTGCACGCCAAAGCCCTTGCCGATGACAGTGGCCTTGCCGGTGACGGGATGGAAGGTCAAAACGGGCTTGATGTTGAGCGCCTTGGCCACCACGCCCATCTTGCGGGACATGCGGCCGCCGCGCACGGCGAAGTCCAGTGTTTCGAGCGTCACGAAGATGCGCACGCGGCTGGCGGCGTCGCGCGCCACGTCGGCAACCTCTGCGGCATCGAGACCGCGTGCTGCGGCAAGGGCCGCCTCGCGCACCACAAGGCCGAGGCCGACGGTAAGGTTGTTGCTGTCCACCACCGAAATGCGATCATCGGCCAGGGTCGAGGCCATGGTCCGCGCACCCTGGAAGGTGCCGCTGTTGGCGGCGCACAGATGCACGGAGACGATGTCCTCGTACTGGTCGAGCATGGACTCGTAGACGGTCTTGAATTCGACAGGTGCGGGCTGCGAGGTCTTGGCGGATTCCGACACGCGCAGGCGGTCATTGAATTCCTCGGCCGTGATGTCGACCTTGTCGAGGAACTCCTGCCCGTTGAGATTGAGCGTGAGCGGCGCGACGCCGATGCCGTACTTGCGCAGGAACGGTTCGGGCAGGTCACAGCAGGAATCGGTAACGATGCCGACCTTCTGCCTCGCCTTGGCCACGAGGTCGCGATGCTGCTGGAGCATGTCGTCGATCTTGCGGCGGGACATCTCGCCGTATGCGGCGGCGATCTCGAAGACGCGCTCCGGCTCGTTGGAATGGACGTGAATGCGCACCGTCTCGGACGTTCCGGCCACGATCAGGCTGTCGCCGATGGCGGAAAGCTCGCCACGCAGGGCGTCACGATCGATGTCCTTGCCGGTGAGCATGCATTCCGTGCAGAAGCGGAAGGTCAGTTCCTCCACCGCCACGCGCTCCTGCGCCCGGCCGCTGCCGCTGCCCTTTTCGCCGATGATCTCGCGCTCGACCTTCATATCCAGTCGGCCGCGCTCGACAAAATCGACAATGCCGTCCAGCAGGTACACGAAGCCCTGCGCACCGGCATCGACAACGCCCGCTGTCTTGAGGGACGCGAGCTTGTCTGTGGTCTCCTTGAGCGAGGTCTGGGCGCGGCGCAGGGAATCCTGCAACAGCTCGGGAAAATCGCGATACTTGTCGCAATTGTCCTTCAGATGATCGGCCCAGTCGGTGATGACGGTCAGAATCGTGCCCTCACGCGGGTTGGCCATGGATTCCTTGGCACGTCGTGCGGCTTCGGAGGCGGCCTCGGCGAATTGCTTGGGCGTGATGCGGCACAGATCCTTCACACCCTCGGAAAAGCCGCAGAAGAACTGAGCAAGGATGACGCCGGAATTGCCACGCGCACCAAGCAGCGCGGATTCGGCGATGGTCTTGCTCATCTTGTCGATGGACTGATCGAGGGACTTGGAGGCGCCGTCCACGATGGAGCGCATGGTTCCGGCCATGTTCGAGCCGGTGTCTCCGTCGGGCACGGGGAAGACATTGATTTCGTCGAGGTGACGATGCTTGTCGATAAGGCGCTTCGCCGCAGCGAAGAGAATACGCTTGAAGCGAATGCCGTCTATGTACTGTATTCTGTTTGGCGTAGGAGCCATGGGTTCTCCTCTATGCGCTGGAAATGATGCGGCGGGCGCAACCGCCCCTTGCCGCATCTGGCACATATATCTTTTGGACACATGTGGCAATCCGATTATTGCATATGCAACTAAATCCGTCAGTCACCGGGCAACGGTCCGACCATGTCCAACGGCCTGACAATGGCGTCGAATTCCTCGCCCGAGAGCACGTCCAACGCCACGCACGCCTCGCGTAGCGACACGTGGCGTTCCTGCGCAAATTTTGCCACGCGGGCCGCGACATCATACCCGACCACGGGCGCGAGGGCCGTGACCAGCATAAGCGAGCGCGAAACGTGGGCGGCGATGCGCCCCTCGTCCGGCTCCAGCCCGACGACGGCCCGCGCCGTGAAGGACGCCGTGCTCTCGGCAAGAATCCGGCACTGGGTGAGCACATCAAACGCGATGAGCGGCTTGCAGACATTGAGCTCGAAATTTCCCTGCGCACAGGCAGCGGCCACAACGGCATCAAGCCCCACGACCTGCATGCAGGCCATGCACAGCACCTCGCACTGCGAAGGATTGACCTTGCCGGGCATGATGCTCGACCCCGGCTCGTTGGCGGGCAAGCGCAACTCGCCGATGCCGCAGGCCGGACCGCTGGCCAGCCAGCGGATGTCGTTGGCGATCTTATTCAGGGCGCAGGCCAGCGTGCGCATCGCGGCACTCACGCCACCCAGCGCGTCGTGCGCGGCGATGAGCGCGAAACGGTTGCGGGCAGGAATAAAAGGGTATCCCGTCTCCCGCGCCAACTCGTCGATCACGAGCCGCGCGAACTCCGGATGCGCGTTCAGCCCAGTCCCCACGGCCGTTCCGCCAAGCGGCAGTTCCCACAGCGGAGTGAGCGCCCTGCGCAGACCTTCCGTCGCCGCATCGACCTGCGCGGCATAGCCCGAAAATTCCTGACCGAGGGTGATGGGCACGGCGTCCATGAGATGCGTGCGCCCGATCTTGACGATGCCAGACCACGCTTCGGCGCGGGCGGCCAGTTCGGCACTAAGCGCCTCGGCTGTGGGGATGACGCCGCTGGCGAGGGCATCGGCGGTGGCCATGTGCATGGCGGCGGGAAAGACGTCGTTGGTGGACTGGCAGCGGTTGACGTGATCGTTGGGGTGGACGGGCGTCTTGCGGCCCGGCTCCTCTCCGGCCAACTGCGCGGCCCGGTTGGCCAACACCTCGTTGACGTTCATGTTGGTCTGGGTGCCGCTACCGCTCTGCCAGATGGACAGCGGGAAATGCTCGTCGAGGTGCCCCCCGACGCCCCCGCGCGCGGCCCGGTCCACAAGGGTGGCCACGGCCTGCGGCACGAGGCCGAGACGGGCGTTGACCCGCGCGGCAGCGCCCTTGATCCGGCACATCGCGCGCACGATGGGCACGGGCATGCCCTCGCCCTGCGGAAAATTCTCCAGCGCCCGCTGGGTCTGCGCTCCCCACAGCCTGTCACGCGGAACCTGCACGGTGCCGAGGCTGTCCACCTCCACGCGCATCATGTCATCCGACCGACCGCTCATGACACCTCCCCCGGCCCGCAGGCCGCGTCAGTCGTCGCCGTCGAATCCGAACACGAGTCCCCGTTGCACGGCGTCGCGCCCGAAGCGCTGCCGAATGGCGTCCATGGCCCTGTCGAGTTCCGCGCCGCGCGGCTTTGCGTCAACGGCTCGCGGTGCGCCGCCCGCAGACTGCGCAGGCATCTCGAACAGGCTCAACTGCCGCTGCGGCTGATTGAAGTTCGACACCCCCACCCCGATGAGCCGAACCCGCTTGCGTAGCGCCTCGGCATCCAGCAATTCGCAGGCGGTATCGAAAATAACACCCGTCACATCGGTACAGTCAGGCAGCGTCCGGCTACGGGTGCAGGCAGTGAAATCCGCGTACTTGAGCTTGAGGGTCACCGTGCGCCCACGGTAGCCGTGCCGCCGCAGGTCCGCCCCCACGCGCTCGGCCTGCACGAAAAGCCAACGCCGCAGCACCTCGCGATCCGTCGTATCCTCGTCCAGCGTATTCTCGGCGCTGGACGACTTCGGTTCGTGGTAGGGCACGATGGGCGTATCGTCCACACCGGATGCCCGCTCGTGCAGCAGGGCCCCCATGCGCCCAAGCCGCTGTACCCAGAACTCGGCGGAGCGCTTCAGGATGTCCCCGACGACAGTCACGCCGTAGAGCTTGAGCGTCTCCTGCGTGCGCGGGCCGATGCCCGGAATCTTCCGCACCGGCAAGGTCGCCAGAAATGCCGCCACCTCGTCCTCGGCGATGGAGAAGACGCCGTTGGGCTTGTTCATGTCCGATGCGATTTTGGACAGAAAACGGTTGGGGGCGATGCCGACGGAACAAGTCAGCCCGGTGGCTGCGACGATCTCGCTTTTGATGTGCGCCGCCAGCGCCTGCGGCGGCCCGAACAGCCGATCGGTGCCCGTGGCGTCGATGTAGGCCTCGTCCACGGAAACCTGCTCGACCAGCGGGGAGGTGGTGCGCAGAATGTCCATGACGATGCCCGACACCTCGCGGTAGCGGCGCATGCGCCCCGGCAGGAACACGCCATGCGGGCACAGCCTGCGCGCCGTGGCCGAGGGCATGGCGGAATGCACGCCAAAGACCCGCGCCTCGTAGGACGCGGTGGAGACCACGCCTCGGTGCGAACCGCCGATGATCACGGGCTTCCCCTTGAGGCTCGGATCGTCGGCCTGCTCCACGCTGGCGAAAAAGGCGTCCATGTCGACGTGCAATATGACTCTGCGCGATGTGTGCATGACACCTTGTGTTCGCACCCGGCGCAACGCCTGTCAACGCCGCGCCGACGGCAGGACTGACCGAACGCCGGGCATGCGAAAGGCCCGCACGGAATGTCCGCGCGGGCCTCGCAAAATGAACCGGGACGCCACGCCACGGATGCCACATCGGCATCGCGTGCGCACGTCCGGACGGTCTACTGGGCGGCGGGAGCCTCGGGAGCAGCTTCCTTCGCAGCCTCGGGGGCAGCCTCGGGAGTCGCCTCGGGGGCAGCGGTCTCAGCGGTGATGCCGAGGTCGATCTTGCGGGCGTTGAGGGCCTCGACAACGGCCTTGGTCGCGTCGGCGGTCTCGCCGTAGGACAGGGCCTGCTGCTTATTGAGGATGACGCTCACGCCATTCTTGGCGCGGTAGTCGTCCATGACGGACTTGAACTCGCCATTGAGCTTCTCGACGATGCGCTGCTGCTCGGAGGAAATCTTCTGCTGCAGGGCGATGAACTCGTCCTGAGCCTTCTTCATGGCGTCCTTGTCCATCTCGCCCTCGGCGGGCTGCTGGATGGCGGCAAGGCGCGCCTGCATCTGCTGCCCCATGCCGCGCAGGTACTCGCCGCCAGCGACGCAGGCGTCGCAGGTCTGGAACACTTCGGCGGGATCGACCAGCGCGATCTTTTCGGTCTCCTGCTTCTGGCAGCCGGCGAGACAGCCCATGGCCGCGAGAAGCGCGGCAGCGAACATCAGCTTGAATTTCATGACTTCTCCACAGGTTAGGTATACGTTGTAGACTGTTCCTTCTCCGAATCTCCAATCATTACGCTTCCCGACGCTTCATGGCAAGAGGTTGCACGCGCGGAACGTCCGGCACATCCATTTGTAAAACCTGCGAAAATGCATTACAAACCTGCCCTTCTGCGCACGTTCAACACATCCGCGAGGAATGCATCCGATGCACAAGGCACAGACCGTCATCTGCGGAGCAGGCATCATGGGCCTGACCATCGCCCGCGAACTGCTCTCCCGGGGACACGGCGACATCCTCATCATCGAAAAGGAACCCCACACCGGGGCGCACGCATCGGGCCGCAACAGCGGCGTGCTGCATGCGGGCATCTACTACGCACCGGGTTCCGCCCGCGCCAAGACGTGCATGGAAGGCAACCGGCTCATGCGCGAGTACTGTCGCGAAAAGAGCCTGCCCCTCGGGGAGAACGGCAAGGTCATCGTGACCACGGCCCCGGAGCAGCTCGCCGTCCTCGACGAACTTCACCGCCGCGCCCTCGCCAACGGAGCGGACGTGCGCATGGTCGATGAGCATGAACTGGCCGACATCGAACCCCACGCCAAAACCATCGACAGGGCGCTGCACTCGCCGCGAACTGCCGTGGTCGATCCCCGCGCCATCCTGAAAAGCCTTGCGGACGACCTGACGGCCACCGGCCGCGTGCGCCTGTTCCTCGACACCCGCGCCATCGGCCCGCGCCCGGACGGCAGGCTCGACACCACGGCCGGGCCAGTGGCCTTCGGGCACCTGATCAACGCCATGGGCGCGCATGCCGACACCCTCGCCCACGCCTTCGGAATCGGTCTGGACTACTGCTTCGTGCCCTTCAAGGGTGCGTACCGCCAGCTCGCCCCGGCCCGCGCGGAGCTTGTGCGCGGCAGCATCTACCCCGTGCCGGACATCCGCAATCCGTTCCTCGGCGTGCACTTCACGCGCGGCGTACACGGCGACGTGTACATCGGCCCAACGGCCACGCCCGCCTTCGGACGCGAAAACTACCACGGCATCGATGGCATCGGCCGCGAGGGCCTGTCCATCCTCATGCGCGATGCCACGCTCTTCGCCGCCAACCCCAAGTTCCGCTCGCTGGCCGTGGACGAGGTGCGGCGGATGGTCTTCGCCTGCTTCTTCCGCGAGGCACAGCGGCTGGTGAAGGGCCTCGAACCCACGGACATCCTGCCCTGCGCCAAGGTCGGCATCCGCCCGCAGCTGGTGGATACCCGCACCAATGAACTAGTCTCGGACTTCCTGGTCCTCGGCACCGGCAACTCGACGCACATCCTCAATTCCATCTCCCCGGCCTTCACCAGTTCCATGGCCTTTGCCCGCATTATCGCCGACGACCACCTCCCCGCCACCGTCTGACATTTCCTCTTTCAAAAAGACGAGGCCGCCGCGCACCACGCGCGACGGCCCCGTTGTCATTGATATAGCCCTGTACGCTTCGCGTCAGTAGCCGAAGGCGCAGCCGTCGGCGCGCGGGTCGCTGCCCGCGGTCAGCCACCCGGTGTGCGGATCGCGCAGGATGATCTGCCCCCGTCCGAACAACGCCCGGTCATACCCGCCAACCATACGCACAGGGTGCCCCATGTCGGCCAGCGCGACGCGAATGGCCTCGGGCATGCCCTCCTCCACCGCAAGTTCTCCGCCGGGCGTTCCGTCGGTAATGCAGAAGCGCGTCCGGTCCAGCGCGGCCTGCGGGTCACAGCCGTCGTCGGCAAGGGCGGAAAGAATCTGCACGTGCCCCTGCGGCTGCATGAATCCGCCCATGACACCGAAGGGCCCAAGCAGCGTTCCGCGCCGATCGTGAAGCATGCCGGGAATGATGGTGTGGTAGGTGCGCCGTCCGGGACCGAGGCGGTTGGGACTTGCGGGGTCGAGGCTGAAATTGTGCCCGCGATTCTGGAGCGCGAAGCCCGTGTTGCGCGGCACGATGCCTGTTCCAAAGGTCATGTAGCAGCTGTTGACCATGGAGCAGGCGTTGCCGAAGGCGTCCATGACGCAAAAGTATACGGTGTCCGACGACGCGGGCGGCGTGCCATGGACGATGTCCGGATTGCGGCGACCGGGTAGCACCTGTCGCGCCCGCTGCGCAGCATAGTCCGCATCGAGCAGGCCACGCACGGGCACGTCCTCGTGATCCGGATCGGCCACATAGCGGCGGGAATCGGCAAAGGCGAGACGCAGGGCCTCGACCTGCGCATGCACGCGTGCGGGGCCGAAGCCGTCGCCGAATGTCGGCGCATCAAGAGCGGAGAGCACGTCGAGGGCCATGAGCGCGGTGATGCCCTGCCCGTTCGGGGCGCACTCACTGACGCGAAGGCCACGGTACATAGTAGTAATGGGCGCCGCCCACTGCGAGCGATGCGCGGCAAGGTCCGAAGCGTCCAGCACGCCCCCACGCTCGCGTACGGCGGTCACGATGTCGGCGGCGATCTCACCGGCATAGAAGGCCCGGCGCGCTGCCTCGGTGCCTCCCGCCCCGGACAGGATGTCCAGCACGCGGGCCATGCCGGGGCTGGTCACGGGCTGCCCCGGTCGGGGAGCCTCACCACCGGGCAGAAGTTCCTCCCCCCCGGCGGCACGCAACGCGTCCGCGCCCTCGGCCCACAGGTGCGCCGTCACCGGACCGACCACGAAGCCCTCCGCCGCATACTCAAGGGCAGGAGCCAGCACCTCGGCCAGCGGCAACACCCCGTGGCGCTCCAGCAGATCGCACCACGCAGCGCATGCGCCGGGCACGGTAACCGCCAGTGCATGGCGCGGCGGCAGCGCGCCGCCGGTGCGGCTGGCGAGAGTGTCGAAATCGAGGGCCTGCGGCGAGCGCCCCGAACCGTTCAGTCCGGTCACGCGGCGGCTTGCTGCGTCGTGATAGAGGACGAAGGCGTCGCCGCCAAGGCCGGTGGAACACGGCTCCACCACGGCCAGCACGGCGGCCATGGCCACGGCGGCATCGGCGGCGGTCCCGCCACGGTCAAGCATGCCGAGACCGGCCTCAACTGCCGCGGGGTGGCTGGCCGCGGCCATGGCATTGCGGGCATAGACAGGAGAACGGCGCGACGCCGCGCCAAAGGGGGGAAAGGCGAATGACGAATCGAACGGGGACATGAACTGCTCCTGCGTGATTTCCGGATCGAATCCGGGGAAATGTGTGCAGGAGCAGAGTGCCCCTTGCGCCGCGTGCGCGCAAGCCCCGCATGAAAGCGAAGCGCCATGATTGGCGACGGCCCGAAAGAGTCGGGCTTCCGGACCTGCGACACCCTTGCTTCTACCCCCGCCCGAACGAGGTTCAGGGTACGCCGCTCAAGTCGCCCTTCACGGCTACAGGCGTTGCGACCACGCGTCAATGCGCGCCGCGCGAATCACGTCCGCTACGCGGTAGCCTTGCGAGTGGCCAGCGCGTGGGTGATGCGGTCGATGATGATGGCAAGGAAGACGATGGACAATCCGGCCTCGAAGCCGCGCCCAACCTCAATCCTATTGATGGAAATGAGCACTTCCATGCCGAGTCCGCGTGCGCCGATCATGGATGCCACCACGACCATGGCCAGCGCCATCATGGTGGTCTGGTTCAATCCCACGACGATGGTCGGCCGTGCCAGCGGCAACTGGACCTTGAGCAGCGTCTGCCACGGCGTGGCACCGAAGGCCTGCGAGCACTCCACCACCTCGCGCGGCACCTCGCGGATGCCCACATTGGTCAACCGGATAACCGGCGGCATGGAGTAGATGATGGTCGCGAACAGGGCCGGAACCTTGCCAAGTCCGAAGAACATGAGCACCGGGATGAGGTACACAAAGCTCGGCATGGTCTGCATGGCGTCGAGCACGGGCTTCGCCACTCGCTCGAAACGGTCGCTGCGAGCCATGAGGATGCCAAGCGGCACGCCCAGCGCGAGGGACACGACCACCGCGCCCGTCACGAGGGACAGCGTCATCATGGCGAACTTCCAGTAGCCGAAGGCCCCCACGATCATGAGCATGGCCGCCATGGCCAGTCCCGAGGTGAGCCGCCCCACCAGCCGCCACCCGGCCAGAAAGGCTAGCGCCACAACCACAGGCCACGGCACCCACAGGAACATGCGTTCCAGATTGACGAGGAAGCCGAGCATCACGTCGCCCACGGCCTCGAAGAAATCGCCCCAATTGAGGAGCATCCACTTCATCGCCGTGTCTACCCACTGGGCCATGGGTATATTCAGATATTCGGGAAAATCGATCACATTCTCTCCTTTGTGCCGGATTACCGGCGGCCCGCACGCCGCGCAGGCCACCGCAGCAAGGCGCGTCCGTGGACGCGCCGATATTCGTCGCCGCTAAAGTGCGGCCTCCACCTTGCGGGCCACCTCGGGCGAGACCCAGCCGGTCCACAGGTCGCGATGCTCACGCAGGAACCACTTGGCGGTGTCCTCGGCAGTTGCCTTGTTCTGTTTCATGTACGCGAGGAACTCGTTGTTGAGCGCAAGTGTCGTCGTGTAGCGGCGCAGCAGCTCCACCACCTCCGGCGCGCGCTCGGCGAGGTCCGTGGTCACGAGCTTGTTGACCTCGACAGAGGGGAACGCGCAGGCAGCGCTCTCGTCCCACGTCTTGGCGTCGTAGGCGGGTTCCTCAAGGGGCGTCATGTCGAGCATGCCAAGCACCCACGTCGGTCCCCAGTAGTAGCCGAACCACGGCTTGCCGCGCTCGTAAGCGCGCAGCATGGAGCCGGAGAGCGCCGCATCGGACCCGGCGACAAAGGAGGTGAAATGCTTGTCCAGCCCGTAGGCCGCGAGCTTTCGCTCGTTGAAGGCTGTCGCCTGCCACCCGGCGATGGCGTTGTAGAAGCGGCCCATGTCCGGGTTCTCGGGATCGCGGAACAGTTCGCGGTAGCGCGGCAGGTCCGCCACGGAGCGCAGGTCCGGAGCCATCGGCTCAATGCCGCGCTCGGGGTCGCCCTTGATGACGTAGGTCGGCACCAGCCAGCCCTGCCACGAATCGGGATAGTTGGGGCCAAGGTCGATGACGCGGCCGCTGGCGATGGCCTCGTCGTAGACCTCCTGAACGTTCTGGGTCCACGACTCCATGTCCACGTCCACGTCGCCAAGCATCATGGCCTTGACCATGACCGGCGTGGAGCCGGGGACGAATTCGCTCTCGTAGCCCATGCCGTGGCCGATGATGAACGCCACGATGCGGTTGTGGACCATGATGCTATCCCAGCTCATGTCCGCGAAGATGATGGGTTTGTTCGATGCCGCGCCGACGGAGCCGGCGAAGACCATGGATAACAGAAGAAGCAGGGCCGATGCCCAGCGGGCAGGTCTCGTGAATCGCAAGGGTGTGCCTCCGATGAGTGTCTGTGTTCGAATGAAGGGAACCGAATGGCCGCGCGAGGCGACCTCCGGCTAGCGGTTCCTACTGAATGGAACCGACGACGCAGGATGCCGGCGAATCGGACATCCGCGATGCATGGTCCGAGGGATTCTGTCCGCCGGAGTTGGCGCCGCGTTCGGCGATGGCTCCCAGCAGCAACCCCTTGATGATGACGCCGCGCAGCTTGCCCGTGTCGCCCACGACGGCGACGGGCAGGGACGAGCCATTCATGATCTGGAACAGTTCGCTCGCGGGGGTGTCCGGGCGCACCATCGAGAACTGGGCACGCTTGGCCCCGACGATGGAGCGCTCGCCCGCCTCGACGAGCTGTGCGGCTTCCTCGGCCGTGAGCAGGCCGACCACGCGGTGATCGTTGTCGAGCACGAAGATGCTCGAAATGTTGTTGGTGCGCATCTTGCGCAGGGCGGTACGCGGGCCGTCCGTGCTCATGAATGCGACGGCCTCGGACTTCTTCATGACGTGCTCGGCGGTGAGCACTCGGGAGATGTCCACGCCTTCGACGAAGCGCTCCACGTAGTCATTGGCGGGGTTGGTCAGGATGTCCTCGGGCGTTCCGCTCTGCACGATGCGCCCGTCCTTCATGAGGATGATGCGATGCCCGAGCTTGAGCGCCTCGTCGAGGTCGTGGCTGATGAAGACGATGGTCTTACGGACGGATTCCTGCAACTCAATCAACTCGTCCTGCATGTCGCTGCGGATGAGGGGATCGAGGGCGCTGAAGGCCTCGTCCATGAGCAGCACGTCGGGGTCCGATGCCAGTGCGCGGGCCAATCCCACACGCTGCTGCATGCCGCCGGAAAGCTGCCGGGGGTAGGAACTCTCCCAGCCCTTGAGCCCCACCTGTTCGAGGGCGGCCATGGCCTTGTCGCGCCTGACGGACGCGGCCACGCCCTGCACCTCCAGCCCGAACTCCGCATTGCGCAGCACCGTACGGTGGGGGAAAAGGGCAAAATTCTGAAAGACCATGCCAAGCTTCTTCTGCCGGACCTCGCGAAGCTCCTGTCGGGACAGGGTGGTGATGTCCTGCCCGTCGATGAGCACGCGGCCCGCCGTTGGCTCGATGAGCCGATTGAGACAGCGAACCAGCGTGGACTTTCCGCTGCCGGACAGCCCCATGATCACGACAATCTCGCCCTGCTTCACGGTGAACGACGCGCGGTCCACGCCGACCGAAAGCCCGGTTCGCTCGGAAATTTCCTTCTTGCCAAGGCCCTTCTCCAAAAGCTTCAGACCGCGCTCCGGAGATGGACCAAAAATCTTACTCATGCCTTCTACGACTATCTTATCCATTGATACTCCTTGATGACTGTTCAGGCCGAAATCATCGGCAAATCCCGCGAAGCATATCAAACATATCTCATCTGTCAACCTCGGACCATGAACATCGTTTCAGACAGACAAAACCAGACGCCCTCATACGCATGCGTTGCAGCAAATCACAAAATAAAGATACACAATCAAACACAACACGACTTCAAGCTGAGATACATCACATTCCAACACACAACGCGCATCATGTACGCATGATACATTCTCAGGCGCACACAACAGAAAAGGCCCCCATGCGTCACGCACAGGGGCCTCTGAAAAGACTGTAAAAATTGGGCTGTGAACGACTTCAGACCACCGGACCGGGCGCGAGGCGCTGGCGCAGGGCTTGGCCTATCTCGCGCAAGCGCTGGACGGATGCGACCTTGCGCCCGCCCTCGCGCACATAGAAGACGTCCGTTGCGCGCTCGCCCCGCGTGGCGACCTTGGCCAGCACGACGTCCAGCCCCTGATCCCGGAAGGCGCAAGCCATGTCGTACAGCACGCCCAGTCGGTCCGGAGCCTCGACCTCAATGACGGTGTGGAAATCCGACGCATCGGCCCCCACGGCCACGTCCACCTCGCGTTCGGCCACGGGCGAGACGCCGCCTCGCAATTCCGCAAGCCGCGCATCAAGGGACAGGCGACCGGAAAGCGCCGCGCGCAGGGAATAGTCCACGCGCTTCCATAACTCCTCGGGAGCCATGCTTTCCGGCAGGCCATTGACGATGAACACGTCCACCGCCGTGCCGTCGCGCCACAGGAAGGACGATGCGGCGAGAATATTGACCTCCATGAGCGTCAGCACGCCGGTCGCGGCGGCAAAGAGGTCCGGCGTATAGCTTGCGGCAACGGCGATCTCCCACGCGTCGGCGTCGGCCAGATACCGGGAATCACGCACGAAGACGCCTTCTCCCCCACGCCCGCCCGGCTTGACCCGGCGGTCCTCCTCCACTGCGAGATGCAGGGTGCGCAACATGGACACATGGCGCAGGATGTCCGGCAGTTCCACGGCCAGAGCGTAGCGGGTGGGCATGGCATCAAGCACGGCCTCGGCAATGTCGCCCTCCCCCGCCGCCTCCAGTGCAGCCCGCACGCCATCGCGCACGCGTAGCACCCGGCGCACGGAGTCGGCCCCGCTGGGACCGCCGCGCTCCATCATCCGCTGCACACGCTCGGCAAGCTCCGCCACCTGCCGGGCGATCCAGCGCGTCCATGCCTCGGGGCCGGTGGCCACGGCGTCGGCCCACGTCAACACATGCAGCATGGCCAGCCGTCGCGGCGAACCAATGACCGCCGCACACCCGGCGACCTCGGACTCGTCGTCGATATCCCGGCGCTGGGCCGTGTGGCGCAACACAAGGTGGTTGCGCACTAGAAAGACAACATCCTCTACGAGCGCGCCATCGACACCCCAGCGCTCAAGCACCTCCCGCGCGACACGCGCCCCACGCTCGGCATGCCCGCGCTGCGCCCCCTTGCCCAAGTCGTGAAACAGCGCAGCGAGAAAAAGCGGCTCGACATCGTCCAGCAAGCGCCACGCGCCCGCCACGACTTCGGGAACCTGACGCTGTGCGCCATCCAGCGCAGCCATAACGTTCACCGTGTGCCTACCCACGGTGTGGATGTGATAATCGTCGAACTGCACGAAATCGCGCACGAAGCAAAACTCCGGAACCAACGCCTCCAGCGCGCCGGTTTCGAGCATCTGTGAGACGAAAAGTCTGACATGACCGCTGCGCAGCGCAGCCCGAAACATCGCCACTGCCGGGTCACCGTCCGCCTGCCGCGTATCGCACGAATCGACATGCCGTTCCAGCGCCCGGCGCGCCTGCCACGACAGCGCAAGCCCAAGTTCCGCCGACTGACGCAGGATATCCATGCCGCCGGCAAGCCCTTCGGCCACCTCCACACCGGGATCGAGATGCAACTCCCCGCCGCATTCAATCAGCTCGGCCGACACGCGCGAGCTACGCCGCTTGCGCCCGTTCTCGTCGGGCAGTGCGGCCATGAACGAAGCCCGAAGCGCCTTGAACGACGCCATGCACCGATGCAGACGCCCCAGCAGCGCCGCGCCATCGGCCCCCCCCTGCCCCTTGAAGCGAGCCGCGACCACAGGCAGCGCATCACGGGTCAGCCGCTCGTCACGCCGTCCATAAAAGACATGTAGCGCATTCTGCACCGCCAGCACGAAGCCGACCTGCTCGTCGAGGGCAGCCTTCTCCTGCTGGGTGAACAGCCCCTGCGCCACGAGGGCGTCCGGACCCGCCGCGCCATGAAAGACGCGTCCGAGCCAGAGCACCTGATGCACATCGCGCAGTCCGCCCACGCCCTCGCGCACATCCGGCTCCAGCAAGGTGCTCGCATCCCCCTGACGGCGCAGCCGCACGGCGTTGAAACGTTCGAGGTACGACAGGAAGGCCTGCCGCTTCTTGGCCATGACCTTCACCGCGAATTGCGTGGAAAACGAATCGAAGATGTCAGGCGAACCGGCGACGGGGCGCGCGTCGAGCAGCGAGGCGAAGAAGGCGAAGTCCGCACGGGCGAGGCTCAACGTCTCCTTGATGCTGCGAAAGGAATGCGTGACGTCGAACCCGGCGTCCCACAAGGGGGAGAGCAGCGACTGCGCAAGGTCCAGCGCCTCGGGCGGGATGGCCTTCTCGTAGACGAGCAGCAGTTCGATGTCGGAATGCAGGCACAATTCGCCGCGTCCGTAGTCGCCAAGCGCGCATACGGCAAAGGGTGCTTCGTCGGGCGCGCCGAGTTCCACCGGCCAGACGTCGGCAAGACGCCTCGCGAAATGCCTGTCCACCACGCCGGACAGCTCCGACGGCGAAACGCCCGCCGCACTGGCGAGCCTTCGCGCGTCGCCAAGGGCGGCATTCACGCGCGGCAGTTCCCGATCCGACATTCATCCCCTCCATGCATACAAGTGCGTTCCGGCGTCACGCCGTGGGCCGACGACATCAAGAGCTGTCGTTTCAAGCCCTTGCGCATGCTCTATACGATGGACCTTGAACGTGGCAACCCGCCACTCTCGTCTGGACCTGACAAAATCCGCCATTCCCATACCTTGCCGCGGAAATCCCGTCCGTTCGCGCTCCCTAACTGACGCCCCGCGTCACGCCATCAGGAACCATGCACACGCAATTGCAGCATCAGTCAACTTCCGCGCGGTCCGCGCAATGACAAAAGCCTTGCTTTCCCCTGCCGAGTTCAATACTCACCCTTCCTTCACCAACGCCGTGACGCTCGACGCATCGTTGCACGCAGCGCGGGATCACTCCCGGCGCAACCGTCGACGCATGTACGGCTTCGCAAGCCCGGTCCGCAATCCGCAACGGATGCCGCATTGTTCCGTATGCACCCGGCCACTGCGTCGCCACAGTGTGCGCCTTGCATGAAAAGGTTGCGTTCCACGGAAAAATTTATAAAAGTGCGGTTTTAAAAATCGCGGTTCAGGAAGGATCCGATGACGAAGAAAAGCGACAGGTATTGCAAGATGTACCCTGTCTCCTGGGAGCAGTTGCACCGCGACGGCAAGGCCCTGGCCTGGAGACTCATCGAACACGGCCCGTTCGAGGGCATCATCGCCGTCACGCGCGGAGGACTCGTTCCGGCCGCCATCATCGCCCGTGAACTGGATATCCACCACATCGACACCATCTGCATCTCCAGCTACGACTGGAAGGAGCAGGGCAAGGTGAACATCATCAAGGGTGTCGAGGGAACCGGCAAAGGCTGGCTCATCATCGATGACCTCGTCGATACCGGCGGAACGGCCCGCATCATCCGTGGCCTCTTGCCCGAGGCGCATTTCGCCACCATCTACGCCAAGCCGTCCGGCAAGCCCACAGTGGACACCTACATAACCGAAGTCAGCCAGGACACTTGGGTTCTTTTTCCGTGGGACGCGGAGTCCCGTTTTGCGGAGCCTCTTATCAAAGTCGCCCATTCCGAAGACTGATCGACCGCCCTTGCGGCCGAAAAGCAGTGCTCATGCGTGCAAGGCCTTGCCCGATTCACGGGTATGGGCTACTCAACCAATTATAGTGAACGCGGAGGAGAAGGATGCGCAAATTCTGGTATCTCGTACTGATGCTCGCCATGGTCGCCGTACCGGCCATGAGCGGCGCGGCCCACGCCAAGGATATGAAGGTGGGCTTCGTCTACGTCTCTCCCATTGGTGACGCAGGCTACTCCTATGCCCACGACCTCGGTCGTCAGGCCATTGCGGAAATGCCCGGCGTGAGCACCTCCTTTGTCGAGTCCGTGGCCGAGGGCGCAGACGCCGAACGCGTCATCCTCAACATGGCCCGCAAGGGTTACGACATCATCTTCGCCACCAGCTTCGGCTACATGGACCCGTCCCTCAAGGTGTCCAAGAAGTTCCCCAACGTGAACTTCATGCACTGCTCCGGCTACAAGACCTCCACCAACATGAGCGCCTACTTCGGCCGCATGTATCAGGCCCGCTTCCTCGCAGGCATGGTGGCCGGTTCCATGACCAAGTCCAACAAGCTCGGCTACGTCGGCGCGTTCCCGATTCCCGAAGTCATTCGCGGCATCAACGCCTTCGCCCTCGGCGCCCAGTCCGTCAATCCCAACGTCGAAGTCCGCGTGGTGTGGTCCAAGACCTGGTACGACCCGGCCACCGAGAAGGAAGCCGCCAAGAGCCTGCTCGACGTGGGCTGCGACGTCATCGCCCAGCATCAGGACTCCCCCGCCCCGCAGGAAGCCGCCCAGGAACGTGGCGTGTACTCCGTGGGCTACAACTCCGACATGAGCCAGTTCGCTCCCAACTCCCACCTGACCGCCGCGGTCTGGAACTGGGCTCCCTTCTACACCGACGTGGTCAACAAGGTGAAGAGCGGCGAGTGGAAGCACGGCAACTACTGGGTTGGCATGGACAAGGGCATCGTCGGTCTCGCCCCCTACGGCAAGATGGTTCCCGAGAACGTGCGCAACACTGTTGACGCCCGCAAGGCCGAGATCATCAGTGGCGCATATCAGGTGTTCAGCGGCCCCGTGTTCGACCAGGAAGGCAAGGAGCGCGTCGCCGCTGGCAAGCATGCCACCGACGAAGAGCTTCTCGGCATGACCTGGTTCGTCAAGGGTGTCATCGGCACCACCGAATAGCCGGAAGTACGCGGTAATGTTCGGACTCAACGTCGTAAAGAGACAGGAGCCCCCGAAGTGGGGCTCCTTTTTAATTTACCCCGGTTGCATCGCGCTTTCGCTCTGCATCAGCTGTCTGCTGCTTGCCGCGCAGGGCAAGCCCGCCCTCGAAGGCATGGTCATGCTGTGGCAGGGTGCCTTCGGCGCGTGGTACGCCTTCGAGGACACGCTGCTCAAGACCGTGCCCATCTTCCTGTGTTCCCTCGGCGTTGCGGTGACCTTCCGCATGCAGGTCTGGAACATCGGCGCGGAGGGCCAGTTCGCCCTCGGCGCAGTGGGCGCGACATGGGCAGTGCTGACTTTCCCGAATCTGCCCGGCTGGCAGCTCATGCCTATCATGTTCCTTTCGTCCGCCGTCGCGGGCTGCGCATGGGGTCTCATCCCCGCCTATCTCAAGCTGCGGCTCAAGGTGAACGAGATCATCACCACCCTGATGCTCAACTACATCGGCATCCTCATCCTGCAATTCCTCGTCTACGGTCCGTGGAAGGCCAAGGCCAGCTTCGGATTCCCCATGACCGAGGAGTTCCCCTCCGCCGCCGTGGTTGCCGCCATTCCGGGCACCCGGCTGCACTGGGGCGTTGCGGTGTGCGTGGTGGCGGCAGTCATCCTGACGATCTTCCTGTCCCGCTCGCGCCTCGGCTTCGAGCTGAAGGCCAGCGGCGAAAGCCTCGGCGCGGCGCGCTACGCCCGCATGCCCTACGGCTTCCTCGTGATGCTGGTCATGGGCCTGTGCGGTGCGTTGGCCGGTTGGGCGGGCATGCTTGAAACCTCGGCCGTGGTCGGCAGGCTCCAGCCGTCCATCATGGTCGGTTACGGCTACACCGCCATCGTCGTGGCGTGGCTCGCCCGGCTCAAGCCGTGGGCCATCGGCCTTGCCGCTGTGTTCCTCGCCGCGCTACGCGTGGGCACGGAAAATCTCATGCTCGAATTGCAGGTGCCCGCCGCCTTCGGTCACATCATGGAGGGTCTCATCCTCGTGACCGTCATCGCGGGCCAGTTCTTCATGAACTACTCGATCAGACTCGGTTCCGCGGAGGTGTCCAAGTGAGTCCCGAACTGCTCATCCCGCTTCTGGCCGCCGCCGTGCAGTCCGGCACGCCGGTCCTCTACGCCACGCTGGGCGAGATGTTCACCGAGCGCTCGGGCATCCTGAACCTCGGCGTGGAAGGCATGATGGTGGTCGGCGCGCTTGCGGCGTTCCTCACCGCCAAGTTCACCGGCTCGCCGTGGCTCGGCCTTCTGGCTGGCGGCATGGCGGCCTCCGCCCTCGGCGGCATCCACGCGCTGGTCTGTCTCGAATTTCTCGGCAACCAGACCGTCTCCGGCCTCGCGCTGACCATCCTCGGCGCGGGTCTGGCCGACTATCTGGGCACGCCCTACATCGGGCAGAACGCCCCGGGCTTCTACGCCTTCGACATGCCCGTCCTGTCCGCCATTCCGTTCATCGGGCCTATCTTCTTCAAGCACGACGCGCTGGTGTACATCTCGTTCCTCGCGCCGCTGGCCTTCTGGTTCTTCTGGCACCGCACGCGAACGGGTATGGCGCTGACCGCAGCGGGCGAGTATCCCAAGGCGGCGGCCGCAGCCGGGCTGAACCCCGTGCGCCTGCGTTGGATCGGCATTCTCGTCGGCGGATTCCTCATCGGCATGGGCGGCGCGTATCTCTCGCTGGCCTACACGCACCTGTGGACCAACGGCATGAGCGCCGGTCGCGGCTGGATCGCCGTGGCCCTCGTCATCTTCGCGTTCTGGCGTCCGGGACGCGCGGTCTTCGGCGCTTACCTCTTCGGCGGCGTCATGGCCTTCCAGCTTCGCCTACAGGCCACGGGCACCAACCTGCCCTCGTCGCTGCTGCTCATGCTGCCCTACGCCCTGACCATCTTCGTCCTGCTCCTCTCCGCCATGCGCGGCAAGGGCAAAAGCTCCGCGGCCCCCGCGGCGCTTGGCGTGAACATCGAGCCGGAGGGTTGAGCATGACCACCGCACAGACATCCGCCGTCGCGGCACCGCTCATCCGCCTCGAAGGCATCAGCAAGACCTTCGGCCCGGTCAAGGCCAATCAGGACATCCATCTCGACATCGCCGCAGGCCGCGTGCTTGCGCTACTCGGCGAGAACGGCGCGGGCAAGTCCACGCTCATGAACATGCTCTCGGGCCGCTTCCAGCCGGACTCGGGCCGCATCGTCGTGGACGGAACGCCCACGGTGTTCGCCTCCTCGCGCGACGCCATCGAGGCGGGCATCGGCATGGTCTACCAGCACTTCATGCTCGTAAACACCATGACCGTGGCCCAGAACGTGCTCCTCGGGCAGGAAGGCTCCTACTTCCTGCGCCCGCGCGAGATGGAGCGCCGCGTGGCCGAACTGGCCGAGCGCTTCAATCTGCCCATCGACCCCTCTGCCCTCGTCGCCGACCTGTCCATGGGCGAGCGCCAGCGCGTGGAGATTCTGAAGCTGCTCATGCGCGACAGCCGCGTGCTCATCTTCGACGAACCCACCGCCGTGCTCACACCCACGGAAACCCCACAACTCTTCGCCGCCATGCGCGAAATGACGCGCCAAGGCAAGGCCGTGGTCTTCATCAGTCACAAGATGGAAGAGATCATGGACATCGCGGACGACGTGGCCATCCTGCGCAAGGGCCGCATCGTGGACACCATGACCAAGGCCTCCATCACCTCAAAGGAGGCGCTGGCCAGCCGCATGGTGGGCCGCGACGTGATGCTGGAAATCGAGAAGGCTCCGGCTCCCAAGGGCCGCCCCGTCCTCGAAATCGAGGGGCTGTCCGGCAACGGCATGGACAACCTGACGCTGACCCTGACCCGCGGCGAGATCGTGGCCGTGGTGGGCGTGGCAGGCAACGGCCAGAAGGAACTGGTGGAGACCATCACCGGCCAGAGCGCGCCGCAGCGCGGCTCCGTGAAGCTCCTCGGCAAAGACTGGAAGGCGTTCTACACAAACACCCCGTGGATGAACACCATCAGCTACATCCCCGAGGACAGGCTTGGCCTCGCCACCTGCCCGGAACTGGACCTCATCGACAACGTGCTGCTGACCACCCGCGAGGGCTTCGCGCCCGGCCTGTTCCTCGACAAGGAACGTGCCCTCGGCGTGACCAAAAGCATCATCCGCCGCTACCACGTGCAGCCGCCCATCCCGGAAGTCCGGGCACGGCAACTCTCGGGCGGCAATCTCCAGAAGCTCGTGCTCGGGCGCGAGTTTCTGCGCCAGCCCAAGATCATCGTGGCCGAGCAGCCCAGTCAGGGCCTCGACGTCTCGGCGACCGAAGAGGTCTGGCATCGCCTGCTCAATGCGCGCATGAAGGCGGGCGTGCTCCTCGTCACCGGCGACCTCAACGAGGCGCTCCAACTGGCCGACCGCGTGGCCGTCATGTTCCGCGGACGGTTCATGGACGTCTTCGACGTTGCCGACACAACGCGCGTGGAACGCATCGGCCAGCTCATGGCGGGCGTGGCCGACTAAGTCCTCCGCCACGAAAAACATTCGGGGCCGCCTTCCTTCCGGAATGCGGCCCCTTTTCTTTTCCCCAAAAAACCGATCTTAGCGCCCAGCCGTCGCCCCGGCGTGCGCCAGTCGCAGCACTTCGCGCGTGTCCACGCGCTCCAGATAGCACTCCTCAACGACATACGTGTCCATGGCATCCCACGCCGCGTCCCCCCCGGCAATGGTGTCCAAGCTGGACGAATAGCGATCCGCATACTCGCGCCACACCACGTCCGCACCGCCACGGTCCGGCAGAGGCAAGCCGTTCTCCCGCGCATGGCGGGCCAAAGCGCGACGCTCATCCTCCGCCGCAACGCTCTCGAACAGAAAGCTCACCGGCGCGACGACCGGCACCAGCGGCCCGCCCGCAAGCGAAAGCGCCGTATCCCCGGCCAGCGACACGCCCATGCGGACAGTGCCGTCATTGCGCCGGGAACGCACCTCGTCGTCCGTGGCCTCGCGAAAGCGCAGCACAATGCGGCAGCCGTAGAGCCGCTCAAAATTCTCCTCAATACGGTAGAAGCGCAGCGCACCGACGATGAACCGCGACACATGCCCCAGATACACGCCATGGGGCAGTTCCACCACTCCCGTTCCAGTCTCCCGCGCATGCAGTAGCGCACCGAAGAGCGTATCGCGCTCGCCACGCGCCTCGGACACGCCGGGCGTGCAGACCACGTCCACATGCCCCCGGCGCAGGGGCCGACGCACCACGCGGCCGTCCGGCCCGGTCTCGTGCACGAAGCTCGGCCGCGCAGCCAGCGCGTCCATCCCCGGCAGGCGCGACTTGCCGCAGGCCGTGCAGCACAAGGCCACAAGGCAGACAAGAAGCGGCACCACACCCCGCGCAACCTGCGCAATGTCGATTCGGACCATCAGGACTCCACGCATTCGGATCGCCGCGCCAACGGACACGACCATGAAGGGCCAGTTCGGCCCGTGCGGACGATAGCATTGCCGCCCTCGCCACACAATCCGTTCGTCACCGACCCGACATCCAAAGGGTATTGCACCGAAATGACGCAGCGCGCCGGGCAAAACCGCGTTTTTGCGCTTCAAGTCGCAACGGATTCACTGTATGGTCCACCGGAACTGCAACATTCAACGAGGGCCAAAATGAGCGACATGACCGAAATAACGACTGCCTCGCTTTTCTTCGGACACTCGGCGCGAAGGGATGCGTGGCTTCTGCATTTTCTGACAGAGAACAACCTCGAATACACCATCGATCCCGACAAGAACGCGTCAACGGAACAATTGCGGTTCATGGTCCGGCTTGACGAGGGGCAGGTCTTCCTGCCCTGCTCCAACAAGCTCATCCCCCACCTGCTCAATTCGCGGCTCAATGGCGAACTGAACCGTCGCTACAACGAGAAATGGTGTGCACTGGTGCAGCTCGTGCGCAGCTACGTGCCGGACCGCTATCTCAGAAAACGCATCCTTCACCTGTGCCGACACAAGTACCGTCAGGTGCAGGCATCTCCCATCATCATTCCGTCGCGAATGATGAAGCGCTTCCTGACCATTTTCATGACCCAATCCGCCATCAGCGACCCATATCGCGGACGCAAGGCCCGCTACAACAGACAGGCCATGGAGGCTGTGCAGTCCCCTGAGCTGGACCGGCTACTCAACATCTGTCCTGAGGACCGCATCGCCTGCCACCGCCTCTCGGACCTGCGCTTCGACCTCGACATGCTCGAACTGGAACGCCTGCTCATCCTGTCCACCATCTCGGACATCTGGACGGACGTGTACTATCAGGCGGCCTTCGACAAGCTCTCCACGGCCGACCTCGCATCACAGAACGCCAAGCGCTGCCTTGAGGACGTCTTCGGCACCAGCCGCGGCGTGCCCATGAAGATCCTCTACCTGCCCGACACCTGCGGCGGCATCATCTTCGACCTCTTGATCATCAAGGCGCTGCTGCGGCAGGGGCATCGCGTGGTGCTGGCCCTCAAGGAAGGCTTCCACTTCGAGTCCGCATCCTTCTGGGACTGGGAGCACGACCCCGCGCTGGCCAAGGCCTTGAACGGCGCACACTTCGTGCCGGAGAACAACCTGACCAAGAACCAGCTTCTGGCCACGCAGCGCTCGCACCCGCTGGTCGTCATCTCCGACGGCACGCGCGAGGACCTGAACCTCTACCGCACGTCCGTCACCTTCGCCCGCGCATGGAAGGAGGCCGACCTCATCATGGCCACCGGCGACCAGCACTATCGCAGGCTCATCAACACCAGCCACGAATTCACGCGCGACGTTCTGTGCTGGTGGCGTGACGAGTCGGGTGCGTTCAACATCCGCCTCAAAAAACGCCCGAGCAGCATCATCAAGTTCTCGGAAAACGACCTGCAGGACAAGGCCGGGCAGATCATCGCCGAAATGCGGCAGGCGCGCAGGGACGGCAAGACCGTCATGTTCTACAGCGCCATCATCGGTTCGCTGCCCGGACAGGTCACCACGGCCATCAAGGTTGTCGACACCTTCGTGCGCCACCTGCGCGAGCGCATCGAGAACACCTACATCATCAACCCCGCCGAGCACTTCGAGGAAGGCATGGACGCCGACGACCTCATGTACATGTGGGAGAAGGTCCAGCGCAGCGGACTGCTCAACGTCTGGCGCTTCCAGACCGTGTCCGACATCGAACGCAGCTTCGAGCTGATGGGCATGCGCGTGCCGCCCATCTGGGCGGGCAAGGACTCCACGTTCTCCACCGGCTGCACCAAGGAAATGCGCATCGCCCTCGACATGCAGCGCACCAATCCGGAAATGCAGATCATCGGCCCGTCGCCGGAAAAGTTCTTCCGCCGCAGCGAGTACGGCGTGGGCAAGTTCAGCGACGCTGTGCTCGAACACATCTAGCCGCGAAACAGCTCCCCGCCGACACCGCCGCGCGCACGGTCCGCCCTGCGCGCGGCTTTTTTTCATAGCGGCAAGAGCGGCGGACGCCCCACGAGGTTCCGCCATATCCGGCACTTGCACACGTGCCCGGCGCACTCTGCGCACGGACATCCGACGCGTAGCGGCAGGCCGCGCTGGAAAATTGCCGCCGAATCCTATAACACGCTTCAAGCGCCACGGCGCGAACGACTCTGACAAGCGAGGCGAGCATGACCACACAGGAACGGGCGACGGAGATATTCGCGCGGCTTACCCGGCGCTATCCCGCGCCGCAGTCCGCCCTCGACTGGACCGACGCATGGGAACTCATGGTGGCGACGATCCTTGCAGCCCAGTGCACCGACGAACGCGTGAACAAGGTCACCCCGGCCCTGTTCAGCCGCTGGCGCGGCCCCGCCGCCATGGCGCAGGCCGACGTGGCCGAGGTGGAACAGGCCGTGCGCTCCACGGGCTTCTTCCGCAACAAGGCGAAGAACATCGTGGGTGCGGCGCAGATGGTAATGCGCGTCCACGGCGGCGAGGTGCCCCGGACCATGGTGGAACTCACCGCCCTGCCCGGCGTGGCGCGCAAGACGGCCAACATCGTCTTATCCAACGCCTACGGCATCAACGAGGGTCTCGCGGTGGACACGCACGTCAAGCGTCTGTCCTTCCGCATGGGCCTTACCGCCTCGCAGAACGTGGCCATCATCGAAAAGGACCTCATGAAGCTGTTCCCCCGCCCGACGTGGGGGGACGTGAACCACAGGCTCGTACTCTTCGGGCGCGACGTGTGTGACTCACGCCGTCCGCTCTGCACGCAGTGCGAGCTTGCCGACATATGCCCCAGACAAGGCGTGGAAACAGCATGACGCACGAACACATTATCGCGCAGCTTACGAAACCCGGCGACTTTCGCGTCGCCGCCACCGACGGCAAAGCCCGACAGGGCTACCTGATGACCGCCCACGGGCTGGTCCGCACCCCGGTCTTCATGCCTGTGGGAACCGTAGGCAGCGTAAAAAGCATTGACCCGCGCGACCTCCACGAGATGGAGGCGCAGATCATCCTCGGTAACACCTACCACCTCTACCTGCGCCCGGGAGACGACGTCGTGGCGCGGCGCGGCGGCCTGCACGCCTTCAACGGCTGGGACGGCCCCATCCTCACGGACTCCGGCGGCTTTCAGGTCTTCAGCCTGAGCGGCCTGCGCAAGATCACCGACGAGGGCGTGGAATTCCGCTCCCACATCGACGGCTCCAAGCATTTCTTCACCCCGGAAAAGGCCATCTCCATCCAGCAGAATCTCGGCTCGGACATCATGATGTGCTTCGACGAGTGCGCGGCCTACGGCGCGACCCGCGAGTACACCGAGAAAGCCCTGAAGCTCACCACCGACTGGGCCAAGCGCTGCCGCGAATTCCACGAGCCGGGCAAGAACGGGCAGATACTCTTCGGCATCACGCAGGGCGGCTTCTTCCAGGATCTGCGCGAACGCAGCATCGAGGAGCTCACGGCGCTGCCCTTCGAGGGCTTCTCCCTCGGCGGCCTGTCCGTGGGCGAACCCAAGGACAAGATGCTCGAAATCCTGCGCGCCAGCGCCCCACTGCTCCCGGCGGACAAGCCCCGCTACCTGATGGGCGTGGGCACCCCGCTGGACATTCTCGACGGCATCGAGGCGGGCATCGACATGTTCGACTGCGTGCTGCCCTCGCGCAACGCGAGAAACGGCACGCTGTTCACCTCCATGGGCAAGGTGAATATCAAGCGCGCCGAGTTCAAGGAGGATGACTCCCCCCTCGACCCGAACTGCGACTGCTACACCTGCCGCACCTTCTCCAAGGCCTACCTGCGGCATCTGTACACGGCGAAGGAGCTGCTCTCCTACCGCCTGAACACCATCCACAACCTCGCCTACTTCCTGCGCCTGACCAAGGACGCACGGCAGGCCATCCGCGAGGGACGCTTCGCCAGCTTCAAGGCCGGAGTCGAGGCCGTCTACGGTCCCAACGTCTAGCCCAAGCCATTCCCACGAACGAAACGACGCCCGCCCGGCACTGCCGGACGGGCGTCTTCGTTTGCGATTCGCGCAACAGTCTCGGAGCGGATGCGCCGCGATGGCGCTAGCTCGAAACGGCCTCGGGACAGCGCGCCTTGCCGGTCAACAGCTTGTCGATGTCAGCCATGATCTTGGTGCGATGCATGCGCGTGGCGGCGGCATCGGCCATAATCATGTCGAGTTGGCGGGTGTGCATGGTCAGGTAGCCCATGACCACAAGACGCTCGCACATGGCGTCCTTGGGAAAGCCTTCGTAGCGGGCGAGCACGTTGTCGCTGCGCACATTCACGTAGAAACCGATTTCCTCTAGAATGCCGCCGATGAACGCGGCGCGCCGCCTGCGCCGCTCGAAGTCCGCCGCGCCGCCGGCAAAGCGGAAATTAATGTAGTTGCGCTGCGGCCGGTCGCCCACCACGGCCTCCACGGTGGAGAAATGGAACCCGAAGCGCGACTGGAGATTGCAGTACTCCTTCGAGACCAGAAAATAGTTGCGGTTGGCGAACTTGGACTGCAGGGCCGGGTGCAGGGCCGGATTGGTCGTGGCCTCGGCGACGATGGACATGAAGCCCTTGGCATTGACCGAGGGCGGCCCCTCCCACGGGATGGCGCTTATGCCCTCCCACAGCGCGAGCATGGGCGTGGAGGCGATGTTGCCGATGCGCACGAAGGGACCGGGTTCCTCACGGATGAAGCCGTCTTCGAGGTCCACCACCCAGAACTGCGTAGGCGAGCCGCCCACCACCAGTTGTCGACTGCCGCATTCGCGGAAGTCGCGGTTCATGTTCAGCTCGAACATCTCCTGCACGGACTTCTCGTGGCAGTAGCGCGTGACGTCGTGCAAGGTCTCGATGTTGCGGATGCGGAAGTCCGGCGAATCGGGGTCCAGCAGGTTGAGCGGAATGATGAACCGGCTGATGTCCTTGAGCAGTTCGTAGACAGGGCTGCCCTTCATGAGGTCCGGGCGCGGCTGCCCGCGCGCGATGAGTTCCTCGATGCAGCCGGGATAGACCACACAGGCGTCGGCATCCACGGTGACCACTGTCCCCGGCTTGAGCCGTTCCAGCGCTCCGGCCTGCCCGGTGATGGCGGGCACGCCGAACTCGCGGGCCACGTTGGCCAGATGGCCCGTCACGCTGCCCTGCTCCGTAACCACGGCGGCGCACCAGTTGAGCAGCGACGCCCACTTGGGCAGCGACAGCCGCGTCACCAGCACCGAGCCGGGCGGGAACTGCAAGGCGTCCGCGTCGCGCTCGACCACGAACACCGGGCCGCAGCCCACGCCGGGGCTGGCTGTGGCTCCGCCCGAGGTAATGGATTCGCCATAGTGGCGATGCTCCGCCTGCACCGGCGGCTCGCCGATATCGCGCCGCGCAAGGGGGCGACACTGAAGAATGTAGAGCTGGCCGGATTCGTCGAGGGTCCACTCGATGTCCTGCGGCACGCCGTAATAGCGTTCGAGCCGCACGGCCATTTCGGCCAGTTGCAGCGCCTGCGTCTCGGTCAGCGAGGCCTGCACGGCCCGTGCGGGGTCCTGCTCCACGAGCAACACGCCCTCGTTGTCGCGACAGACGTAAAGTTCCGGCTTCACGGCAATGGTGTGCTCCCGCATGCGCAGCCCCTCGGCAGGGTCCTCATGCTTGCCGCGGGCCACCACGAAGCGGTCGGGCGTGGCGCCGCCATCGACAACGAGCTTGGGCAGTCCCCACACGGAGTTGATGAACACCGCGTCATCGCGCACGTTGATGGGGCTTCGCGAATACATGACGCCGCCAGCCACGGAACGAACCATGACCATGCCGCCCACACACATGGCCACGTCCTCATCGCGGATGCCACGGGTGAGGCGGTAGGACAACGCGGGCAGGCCGTAGAGGCTCGCGACGACCTCCTTGTAGGCCTGCGGCAGGAATTCGCGGTCCACATTGAGAATCGTGCGGAACTGCCCGGCAAAGGACGTGCCCGCAGCATCCTCGCCAAGGGCGCTGGAGCGCAGGGAAATACGCATATTGCGGCCGCACTCGGCCCGCAGCCGCTCGTACTGGCGCTCCAGACTGCGGGTCAGTTCCGGCGGCAATTCGGTCTGCATGATGCGCTGCTGGATGGCGGCGGAAAGGCTGAAACGCGCGCTCATGTCCTCCACGCGGGTGGACAGGAGCATGCGGTTGATCTCCTCCTGCAAGCCGCCCTGCCGCATGAACTCGTCGAAGCCCCGCGCCGTGACCACGAAGCCCGCCGGAACGGGCAAGCCAATGCGCGAGGTCATCTCGCCAATGTTGGCCATCTTGCTGCCCACCACGTCGGCCAGCGACTTGTCCACGTATTCAAGGGGCACCACGAGGTCCATGTGCTGTTTGGCGCGGGTGGGCACCAGCGCCTCCGTCACCTTGCGCTGGATGTCCTCGAAACGGGTGAAAAGCCGCGTATACTTGCCGGGAGCGATGCCATCCAGATGCTGGATGATGCTGTAGACGTTGACCAGAACGGCCGTGCACGTGGCGCGGATGAAGGACATGCCGAACACGCGCCCGCCGTGGAGCAGCTCCTCCATGTCGCTCATGAGTTCGAGGGACTTGGAGTTGGCGGCAAGCAGCATCTGGAAATGATGATGCTGGGCGCTGCACGCGGCCTTGAGTTCCTCCAGCTGCTCGGGAGTGGGGCCTTCGTCGCGGCGGATGCCGACAAGCTTGTCGAAGATGTTTCGGAGCCAGGCCATTGGCGGAGCACCTCGCGGGTTCGCGCCCGATCATGATGAGATGAAGGCCGATTCCGCACTGGAACCGGCCCGAGGAAAGGTCAATGGGCGGACCGTCAGTATACGCTGGACGGCCCGCCCCGGTCAAAGGGGCATACGCCCCGATTTCGCTAGACTTCCTTCTTGCGTCCGGCGCTCATGGCCAGGCCGCAGCCCTCGAAGAGGTAGAAGATCGTCATGCCCCACCACAGGGTGTACACGACGTAAAACACAAGGGAGAAGGACAGGATGCCCGCGCGGTCGGACGCCTTCTCCGGCGCGATGCCGTAGAAGTTGTAGCCGACCTCGACACCCTTCTTGACCACGGTGTCGACGAACTTGGCCATAGCCACGTTATCGCGGCCACCCTGGATCTTGAGTTCCTTATCCAGCTCCTTGAGCGCCTTCCACCACATGAACATGACCATACGCTCGTCCATGCCGTACTTGTCGCTGACGATCTGTCCGCGATTCTCGAACATGTCGGCGGAGTCCTGCAGCACGGCGGTGAGCACGCGGCCCATGTCGCCCGAGACCTTGAGCTGCTCGCCCATGAGTTCGACATCGGCGACGGTGCCGAGAAGGACGGACGCCTTGGCGGCGACCTCGTCGGCCTTCACGTTGATGCCCTCGTGTCCTTCAGTGGTGCCGCTGTGGAAGTGCAGGGTCAGGTCAAAGGTCTTGCCGTCGAACTTGGCCACCTGCTTCTGCAGGCCGGGGATGTACTCGGTGGAGCCCTTGGCGATGGTGTTGAAGAGCTGATCCGAGAATTCGAGGGCGTTCATGCCCTTGCCGAAGATGGGCGAGAACATCGCGATGAGCACGCCGAAGAACACGACCCCCATCGAGAGGCCCAGAATCATGTGCTTCCTGTTTTCACTCTTGGACATGGGTTACGCCTCCTCTCTCAGGAGCTTCATGCTGCCGAGGAACTTGCCGACCACCCACACCGCGAAGATGCCGATGGCGATGAAGAACAGTACGTTGCCGATATTGGCCAGAATGTGCGACAGCTCGGAGGAGATGTTTATGATCTTCATCTCGTTCAGCTTACCGGGCAGTGCGAACAGGCGGTTCACGAAACCGGCCATGATGGCGGTAGCGTAGAAGCCGCGGATGTAGATGCCCTTGACCACCTTGGTGGTCAGCGCGCCGACCTGAATGCCCAGCAGGGAACCGAGCAGCATGCCCATGGCCAGCGTGTAGAAGATGAAGCCGTAGATCGCGTACTGGGCGATGGACGCGTAACCGGCGGTGAAGATGATCTGGAGAATGTCGGTGCCAACGGTGGTGAAGGACGACACGCCAAGGATGTACACGAACATGGGGAAGGTCAGGAAGCCGCCGCCCACGCCCATGATGGCTGCCGCGAAGCCGACGATGCTGCCGCAGATGGCGACGAACACGGCCGGAATCTTCTTGCCGCCGGGGGTGAGGTCTTCGTCGAAGCTGATCAGCGGCGGAATCTTGCTGGCCTGCAGGCGCTCGGGCAGGCTCTTGCGGCCGGACGCGGAGGCCTCGGACGCAGTCTCGGCACCGTGCGCACCCACGTCGCCGCCGGCCTTGCGCAGGCGCAGGAAGTCAATGAGCGCGTAGGTGCCAAGGAAGCCCAGAAGCACCACATAGATCACGCTGATGAAGGTGTCGGAGAGAAGCGGGTTGGCCTGATACAGGGCGCGGTTGATGACGCCGCCGCCCGTCACGCCGATGCCGGAGCCAACGAGGAAAGCTACGGCCAGTCCCACGGACACGTTGCCGAGCTTCTTGTGGATCGCCGTGCCCATGATGGCCTTGGCGAAGATGTGGAACAGGTCGGTACCAACGGCGAGGATGCCCTTCACGCCCGCGCTCATCAGCGCCGGGGTGATGATGAAGCCGCCACCCGCGCCGATGCAGCCGGTGATGAGACCGGCGCACAGGCCGATGAGAATGGACACGCCGAAGATGACGGGCGTGTAGTAGGCCGGGGAATAGGCCTTGTGTCCGCCGAGGATGTCGGGCAGTTCGGGCGCGGCGATGGCCACGGACCCGAGGATGATCGGCACCACCATGAGCGCGAGAATCCACATGCGCTTCTTGCTGCGCAGGATGTTGCGCGAGGTCTCCAGATCCCACTTCGCGTACGCGATGGAACCTTCCAGAAGTGTGTTGTACAGCCGTCTGCCGAATTTCATGAGTTGCACTCCTCCATTTTTCGTAATCGGTTCCGCCTCTATCGCTTACCCGCGCTGTCGCGGGTCACTAGCATCATGCGTTTGCCTGCCGCAGCGCAGTTCCCTGCGCCTGTAGGCGTCTTGCAGCTTGAGCACGAGATCGCCGAAATCCACCGGTTTGACGAGGTAGTCGAAGGCCCCCGACGTCATGCCCTCCATGGCCGCCGGGACGCTGGCATGCCCGGTGAGCATGATGACCTCCACAGCCGGGGCCAGCGCCTTGATCTCGCGCAGGGTGGCTATACCGTCCATGCCGGGCATCTTCACATCCAGAAGGACGATGTCGAACCCACCTGCGGACACGGCGGCAAGCGCCTCCTCGCCGCTATGCGCGACGGTCACGTCCACTTCGCGCCGGGTCAGCCGCTTACGCAGCACCGCCGCGAAATCCTCTTCGTCATCGACGATGAGCAGTCGGCATCCGCAGGTTTCCATCTCACTCCCTCCCGTGTCCGGCGGCCTCGCGAATCTTCTCGATCAGCTGGTCGAGTTCGCAGGGCTTGGTGAGGTAGTCGAAGGCTCCGGCGGCCATTCCCTCGCGCGCGGCGAGCTGGGAGCCATGCCCGGTGAGCATGAGCACCGGCATTTCCGGAGCCATCCGCTTGAAGATCCGAAGCACCTCTATGCCGTCCATGTCCTCCATCTTGAGATCGAGAACGGCCACGTCGTATTCGTGTCCGCGCATGAGGCGCAGGGCCTCCGTGCCGGAGAGCGCTCCCGTGACCTCGATGCCGCGCAGGCCGAGGCGCTTGGTCAGCACCTCCACGTACCCAGCCTCGTCGTCGACGAGCAGCACCTTGACGATGGTGTCGGATCCACGGTTCATGAGGATGCTCCTAATCTCCGCGACGAAGAACTATGTCAAGACTTTGTGCTTCGAGAATCTTGTCCTCGTGCCCGGCCTTGCGGCTCTTGGCCTCGGCAACCTTGGCCGTCAGTTCCTCGATGTCGCTCGGCTTGAGCAGGAAATCGAAGGCACCGAGCTTCATGCCCTCGATGGCGGACTCCACGGTTCCGTGGCCGGTGAGCATGATCACCTCGACCAGCGGGAACTGCCGCCGAATCTCCTTGAGCGTCTCGATGCCGTCCATTCCGGGCATCTTCACGTCCAGAATGACCACGTCGACCTTGTCGTTCGCCGCGAGTGCATTCAGGGCCTCATCGCCCGAGTGGGCACTGACGATGTCGAATCCGCGCTTGTCCAGCCTGCGGGCTATGGCATCGACGAAGGCCACTTCGTCATCGACGATGAGGATCGTGGTGGTGAGTGTGGACACTATGCACCTCCTGGTCTCATGTTTAACGCCCTCCGCCCTGCGGACGACGCCTGCCTATGCTTCCGACGCGTCGGACTCGCCCTTGCGCCCCGGTACCGGGAACCGCACATGGAACGTCGTGCCGACATTCTGCTCGCTTTCCACGCTGATCTCGCCGCCCATCTTCTTGACGATGCCGTAGATGATGGACAGGCCGAGTCCCGTTCCCTTGCCCACCGGCTTGGTGGTGAAGAACGGATCGAATATCCGCGAAATGTTCGCCTTGGGGATGCCCTCGCCGTTGTCCTCGACACTCAGGCGAATCCCCTCGTTCTCGTAGGCCGTGCGCACGCGAACCTTGCCGCCGCGCGTGCCCATGGCGTCGATGGCGTTGTTGACCAGATTGAGCAGCACCTGCTGCAATTCCGACGGCGAGCCTTCGAGACTCGGCAGGCCCTCGCCGAGGTCCAGCTCCACCTCAATGTTGCCGTAGCGTGCGCGCTGCTCGGAGAGGCTCGCCACCTCGCGCACGAGGTCGTTCAAATCCACCTCGCGCATGGTGGGATCGATCTTGCGGGCGAAGGACAAAAGCTTGTGGGTAATCTCCTTGCAGCGCGCGCCCTGCGTGCGAATCTGCTGAAGGGACTTGGCTATCTCGCCACGGTTGTCGCGCGGATCCTCGCCCTCGCGCATCAGGTCGCCGATCCATCCGGCCTCTTCCACCATGATCGCCACGGGATTGTTGATCTCGTGAGCGATACCCGCCGCGAGTTCGCCGATGGAGGCCAGCTTTCCGGCCTCGATGACCTGATCGTTCATGACTTCCTTCTCGTGGTCGGCCTGTTCGATGTGTCGCACGATGCGTCGCGACAGGAGCACAGCCATGAGGATGATGGCCACGCCACCCGCGCCCACGATGAACACCACGAGCCGTCTGGTCTGATACAGGGCCGAAAACGCGTCGGCCTCGTCCTGTCGGTAGATGAGTATCCAGTCGCCGCCCTTGAGCCGCGTGGACACGTAGATGGCATCCACACCCTCGGGATCGGCGTGGCGGAAGACGGTGACCTTGCCCGGCATGATAGCCGAGGACCAGTAGGACCGAAGCGGGGTCCGAGTACCTTCGGGCGTCCCCGAAGGTACCTTCGACCCACGACCCTGGGCCTGCAGCGCCTGCACGAGCCAGCGCGTGTCGAGGGATGCGTCACGCGGCGGCCCTGTTTGGAAGGTGCCCTGGTTGTTGATGATGAAGGCGCTGCCGGTCCGTCCGATACGTATGTTCTCGACCAGCGAGTTGAAGGCCATGAAGTCGATGGTGGCGCGCAGTATCCACTGCCGCCCCTCCCACTTCTGACGCACCGCCACGATGAAGTGCGGCACGCCACGAAGGCCAAGAAACACATCGCTGATGTAGAATTCGCTTTCCATGGCCCTGCGGAACCACGCCGACCCGGAATAGTCCGCGTTGCGCAGCGGGAACGGCCCCGCGTAGGCCGACTGCACGCCGTTGTCGGCCACGAGGCCGAGGTCCACGAAGGCCCCGCTGAACTCCTCCTGAAGGTGGCGAAGTTCGGCGGCAAGCTGGGCGTTGTCGGAGAGTTCGGCGAACGACTTGGTGCGCGCCACGAGGCGCAACTCGCCAAGCTTCTCACTCAGGTAGAGGTCGATGGTCTGCTGGTGCTTCTGGACCATCTCCTTGAGCTGGGCCTCCACCTTGGACTGGAAGGAATAATGGAACTGGTAGGAACTGACCGCGCTGATGAGCAGGAGCGGGGTCATGGAAACGAGGATGACGATGGCCGCCATGGACCGCGTGAGGGTGCGGTAGTAGCGCGGGGAATGGAGTTCTTCAGGATTCATGACGTTCCTCCGCATCGCCCCATTCGTCGGTTGCGGCATCGTCGTGCCTGTGGAACTTTTCGAGCACCCGCGCCACGGCCCGCTTGAGCGCTCCGGGGTCGGCGTCCTTGCCCACTACGGCCTCGGCCAGTGCCATGGCCGGATGCTGGGCGGTGTCCGGAAGTAGCGCGTGGATGACCAGCGGGCGAATCAGGTGCCCGCCCGGCCCATCCTTCAGCCCTTCCTCCAGATAGGGAATCTCGATGTCCACGACATAAGCACTGGGACGTGGACGGCGGCCCGCGGCGGCCCGCAGCTCTCGGCCGTCGCCCACGGCGATGATGCCGTAGCCCTCGGCAGCCAGCTCCCGTTCGAGGAAACGCCTGATGCGCGGATTGCGTTCCGCGACCACCAGCGTGTACCCGTGTGCCTGTGTCCGTTCCCTTGTCATGCCTCTTTTAGAGCAACGCTCGTGCCAAAAGGCACAAGCCACACAAGTGCAGCATAACATATTGTAAACACAGTATTTTTACGAATCACTTCACCAACCTGTCGAACTTTCTGACACGTTCGCCTGTCGGTACGCTTTACAGGCTGTAAAGATATTCGACGTGCGGCACGGCGAAACGTGTCGCACAGGGGACATCCGGGGCATGACTGCGCCAGGCTTCGCGACCGCAGCGGGATGGTCGTGAAATAATGAACATTAACGGGGAGATGTAAGAAATAGGCGCGGCAGAGTGTCCGCCGGACGATATGCGCGACGCGCGGCCGACGGACCGACGAACACATGAAAGGCGGGGCAGACAGAAACCGCCCGCCCACGGGACAGGAAAGCCGGATGCGTTATTTCTGCTGGGAAACGATGGCGTCCACGTGGATGCCGTAGCGTTCGATGCGGGCGAGCAGCGTGGGGCGCGACATGCCAAGCAGCTTGGCGGCCTGCACGCGGTTGCCGCCAGTGAGCCGCAGGGCCTCGGTCACGGCGATGGCCCCGAAGTGGTCGAGGATGTCCTCGAAGGCGCGTTCGGAATCCCCGCCCGACAGGAAGCGGCGCATCCAGCGGGCCGCGACGTCGTCCACGGAATCGCCACGCGCGGGCACAACCGCCCGTTCGCCATGGATGGCCTGATGCGCGTTTTCGCGGGTGATGGGGCAGCCACGGGAAAAGATCGTGGCCTTCTGCACGGCGTTGGCCAATTCGCGGACGTTGCCCGGCCAATGGTGCATGTCGAGCACCTTGCGGGCCTCGTCGGTGAAGCCGGGGCTGGCGGACCCCATGCGCCGCGCGTAGCGGGTAAGGAAATGTTCGGCCAGAAGCGGCACGTCTCCCGCGCGCTCACGCAGGGGAGGCAGCCACAGGGTGACCACCTTCAAACGGTAATAGAGGTCCTCGCGAAAGCGCCCTTCGCTCACGGCGGCTTCAAGGTCGCGGTTGGTGGCGGCGATGATACGCACGTCCACCGGACGGGCCATGCCCCCGCCGAGGCGCTCCACGCTCTTCTCCTCCAGCAGGCGAAGCAGCTTGGCCTGAATGGAAAACGGCATGTCGCCAATTTCGTCGAGGAAGATGGTGCCGCCGTCGGCCTGCTCGATCTTGCCCACCCGTCGGGACACCGCCCCCGTGAACGCCCCCTTCTCGTAACCGAAGAGTTCGCTTTCCAGAAGCGTCTCGGGGATGGCCACGCAGTTGATGACGATGAACGGCTTGTCCGTACGCAGGCTGTGCTGGTAGACGGAGCGCGCCACCAGCTCCTTGCCGGTTCCCGACTCGCCGCGCACGAGGACCGTGGCGTCCGTGGGCGACACGCGCCCGATGGCCTTGTAGACCTCCTGCATGGCCGGGCTGCGCCCCACGAGGGCGTCGGACGCCTCGCTCTCGGGCGCGGCGTCCACATCCACGCGCGAACGCATGAAGCGCCCGGCGTCGAGAGCCTGCTCGATGAGCGTCAGGATGTCCGGAATGTCGAAGGGCTTGAGCACATAGTCGAAGGCCCCAAGCTTGGTGGCCTCGATGGCCGTCTCGGTGGTGCCGAAGGCGGTCATGACGATGACCGGCAGCTTCGGCTCGTAACGATGCATGACCTGAAACCCTTCCAGACCGGTCATGCCGGGCAGGCGAACGTCCATGATCACGAGGTCCGGGCAGTCCTCGCGAACAATCTCCACCCCCGCCTCGGCGGATGGGGCGGTGCGCACGTCATGCCCCTCCTGCGCCAACAGGCGGCCGAAGCTCTGCCGGAGCTGCGCGTCGTCGTCCACGATCAGGATCGATGCCACTTTCCTTCCTCCTTGCAGGGCAGGGTGATGGTGAATGTCGCGCCCTCGCCGTCGCGCGAGGTCACGTTGATCCATCCGCCGTGGTCCTCCACGATGCGCTTGGCGATGGACAGGCCAAGCCCGGTTCCCTCCTCCTTGGAGCTGTAGAAGGGCTGGAAGACCATCTTGCGCCGCGTCTCGGGAATGCCGGGACCGGTGTCGGACACGCGCAGCATCACCACGTCGCCAAGGGGCACCACGAAGCCCTCCTCCTCGCGAATGCAGATGCGTCCGCCGCGCCCCATGGCGTCGCAGGCGTTGACCATGAGGTTGACCAACACCTCCTTGAGCTGCTCCGGGTCGGCGGAAATGTTCCGCAGCGGCGAGGGACGGTCATGCACCACTTCCACCTCGTGCGATTCGAGGCGATGACGCATGAGCTTCATGGCGCTGTCCACCACCTGCGACACGTCCACGGGCTGCATGCGCAGCTTGGGCGGACGAGAAAATTCAAGGAAATTGCGGGCGATGGAGTCGATGTGTCCAATCTCCTCGGTGATGACCTCGAAGTCCTCCTTCTGTTCGCCCGAGAGCGACAGATTGCGCTCAAGGGAGAACAGACGGATCTTCACGGACGTCAGCGGATTGCGGATACTGTGGGCCACGCCCGCCGCGAGCTTGCCGGTCAGCGCCCATTTCTCGGACTGCTTCAGGTGTTCGCGGCTACGCTTGAGCTTGTGATGAGTGAGGTCCACGTCCTCCAGCAGGCTGCGCACCCGCGTGCCGAGGTTGGACAGTTCGTCCGGCAGAAGTGGCCCGCTGCGGGCGAAATCCATCTCGTCGGCCATGCGCCGGATGGGCCGCAGCACATGCTGCACGATGAACCACGCCAGAAACAGCCCAAGCCCCGCCACCAGCGGCATGGCCGCCACAGAGGCGTTACGGATGCTCTCCAGCCGCTCGGCAATCTCGGCGTTGGACGCGGCGATGGCCTCCTCGTGGATGTGCCGGTAGCGCTGACACAATTCCAGAAGCTCGTGAAACTGCCCCCGGATGTCCTTGTGCAGCAGAGCGCCTTCCTCGGCGCGCCCGTCACGGTACAGAACCAACACCTGATCGCGGGCGTTGACGTAGCGCCGGTACCCGGACTCGATGCGCGTCAGCAGTTCCTCGGCCTCGGAGCCGGACGCCGACTCCCGCGCCTTCTGCAACCAGTGCTGGAAATTCCCGTGCTTCTGCTCCAGCGAGTCGAGCCAGCCGGGATTGCGGTCCTGAAAGTAGTAGGTGGTCAGGCCCTTCTGGGTCACGAGGGCGATGGTCAGTTCCTCCGCCGCGCGGGTCGCGGCGTAGCTTCTTCCCACCACGCTGGTCATGATGCCGTCCACACGCACGGCATACCACATGGCCACCAGCCCCACGCACAGGGTGACGACCACCATCGAGAACAACAGAATGAAAATATGCCCCCGAAGGGATATTCGCTTCCAGACGGACACTGAGCGTTCCTTTTGCATGACGGCGCATGCGGCTGATTCCGCTTCACCGCAAACGGACTATGAAAAACAGGTGTACCACTTTTTATCAAGACAAAAAATTCACGAACGGCGCGGGTTCTGTAGTGGCACCCGCCGAACGGATCGTGCCACGGAACCAATCATAACGGACACACCTGCATTCCCCAGCACTCCTCGCTGTTCCCTTCGCACGGGGCATATGCTAGCCTGCGGCATCATGACGAGACAGGCTTCAACCGTCGCCAACGCGACCCCCACTCGCGATTCCGCCACGCCCCCCGCCACTCCGGCGGCCCTGCGCGGCAACGAGATTCTCGGCTTCGAGAAACGAAGCGCGCTGACGCTGCCGCTGCACCTCGAAGCCGTGGCCGCAGGCTTTCCCTCCCCGGCCAACGACTTCATCGAACGGACCATCGACCTCAACGAGCATCTGGTGCGCCACCCCGCCGCCACCTTCTTTGTGCGTGTGCACGGGGATTCCATGATCGACGCGCGCCTTCAGGATGGCGACGTCATCGTCGTGGACCGCGCCGTGGACGTGCGCGACAACCACGTTGTCGTCGCCGCACTGGACGGAGAACTGACCGTGAAGCGCATCCGCCGCAGGGACGGTAAACTGTGGCTCATGCCTGAAAACCCGGAGTACCCGCCCTTCGAAGTCGCACCCGAGCGTGATTTCGAGGTCTGGGGCGTGGTCACCTACGTCATCCACAAGCTGTAGGACGCGCCATGCCCACCACGGCCCAGCCAGCCATGTACGCGCTGGTCGACTGCAACAACTTCTACGTCTCGTGCGAGCGGGCCTTCGCCCCATCCCTTGCGCGCGTGCCGGTGGTGGTGCTTTCCAACAACGACGGTTGCGTCATCTCCCGTAGCGCCGAAGCCAAGGCCCTCGGCATCCGCATGGCCGAACCGGCCTACAAGCGCGAAGGATTCTTCCGCCACCACGGGGTGCGCGTGTTCTCGTCCAACTACGCCCTGTACGGCGACATGTCGCGCCGGGTCATGGACACGCTGGCCACCTTCGCGCCGGACATGGAAATCTACTCCATCGACGAGGCCTTTCTGCACCTGACGCCCTGCGCGGGCACAACGCTGACGGACCTCGCCCGCGCCATACGCACCCGCGTGGGCCAGTGGACGGGCATTCCCGTCTCCGTCGGCATCGGCCCGTCCAAGACACTGGCCAAGATCGCCAGCCGCCACGCCAAGCGCGCGCAGGACTGCGACGGCGTGTTCGATCTCGCCGCACATCCCGACCCGGACGCCATCCTCGCGGGGACGGACGTCGGCGACGTGTGGGGCGTCGGCAGGCGCTACGCCGAGATGCTCACGCGCCACGGCGTGCGCACGGCCCTTGCCCTGCGCGACATGCCCGACGACTGGGTCCGCCGCAGGATGACCATTCGCGGCCTCATGACCGTTCACGAACTGCGCGGCGTCTCCTGCATTCCACTGGAAGACGCGCCCGCGCCACGTCGCTCGGTCCTCGCGTCACGCTCCTTCGGGCATCCGGTGACGGACCCGACGGACCTGCGCGAGGCCGTGGCCGCACATACCACCCGCGCCGCGGAGAAGTTGCGCCGGGAGCACCTCGTGGCCGCGCACGTCGGCGTCTTCGTCTCCACCAATCCCCACCGGCCGGACCTACCACAGCATTCGGCCTCGCGCACCTTGCAGTTGCCCGTGGCCACAGCGCACACGCCAACGCTCATCAAGGCCGCCCTGCGCATTCTGGACGGCATCTTCCGCTCCGGATACGCCTACATCAAGGCCGGAGTGACCCTCACGGGCCTTGAGGACGCAGGCACCCGCCAATTGAGCCTGCTGACCATCGCCCCGGACCCCATCGTGGATACGGACCCGCGCGGCGAGGCGCTCATGAAGGCCCTCGACGGCATCAATTCCAAGTGGGGGCGCGATACCGTCCAGTACGCGGCCTCCGGCGTCGCCCGCGAATGGGACATGCGTCAGGCCCGCCTGTCGCGGCGCTTCACCACCAACTGGGACGAACTGCCCATCGCTCACATCGGCTCCTAGCCCCCGGCTGGCTCTTCCCCATACACCCTTAGCAGGGGTGCGCCTTCAGCCCACTCTTCCGCCTCCCCGCCTTGTTCATCGCCGCCCCCGCGTGCTATGCTGGACACTCCCCGAATACCGCCCGCCACGCGCGGACGGCGGACTCGAACCAAGCTGCGGAGGCATCATGCGCATCTACCCGGAAAAGCCGAAGAACGTGTACTTCTTCGGCACCTGCCTCGTGGACATGGCCTACCCGGACGCGGGCATGGCCGGAATCCGGCTGCTCGAACGCGAAGGCCTGCGCGTCGTCTATCCGCAGGACCAGAGCTGCTGCGGGCAGCCCGCCTACAACTCTGGCTACATGGACGAGGCCCGCGAAGTGGCGCGAAAGCAACTGGACAGCTTCCCGCGCGACTGGCCCATCATTGTGCCCTCCGGCTCCTGCGCAGGCATGATGCATCGCCACTATCCGAAGCTCTTCGAGGGCGACCCGGACTACTTCCGGGCCAAGGCCTTCTCCAACCGCGTTTTCGAACTCACGGAATTCCTCGTGCGCGTCTGCGGCATCCGCCTCGCGGACAAGGGCGCGCCCGTCACCGTCACCTGGCACTCCTCCTGCCACGCCATGCGCGAGATGGGCATCATCGGCATCTGCAAGGACCTCATCGGCCAACTCGAAAACGTCACCCTCGTCGAGCTGGAAAAGGAATACGAGTGCTGCGGCTTCGGCGGCACATTCTCCGTGAAGCAACCGGAAATCTCGGCGGCGATGGTTCGGGACAAGGCCGAGGCGGCATTTCGCACCGGCGCGCAGGTTCTGCTTACGGCGGACTGCGGTTGCCTCATGAACATCACCGGCGCGCTGGACCGCATGGGACTGGCCATGACCGGCAAGCACATCGCCGAGTTCATATGGGAGAGGACCAATGGCTAAGGCATTCGATTTCAAGGCGAACGTGAACAAGGCGCTGGCGGACCAGCAATTGCGCGGCAATTTCGCCGCAGCCATGGGCGGATTCGTCCTCAAGCGCAGGGCACTGCTGTCCGACCCGGAGGAAACCGAACGCCTGCGCGCGGCTGTGCGGGCCATCCGTCGCCGCACGCTGGCCAAGCTCCCGAAGTTGCTCCAGAAGCTGGAAGAAAACTGCACGAAGAACGGCATCCACGTGCACTGGGCCGAAACCACGGACGAAGCCAACGCCCTCGTGCTCTCCATCCTGCGCAGCCACAACGCCACGCGGCTGGTCAAGGGCAAGTCCATGGTCTCCGAGGAGATGCACCTCAACCACTTCCTCGAAGCCCACGGCATCGAGGTGGCCGAGACGGACCTCGGGGAATTCATCATCCAGCTCGCCGGGGAGCCGCCCTCGCACATCATCGTCCCCGCCGTGCACAAGAACCGTAGGCAGGTGGGCGAAATCTTCCACCAGCACCTGCCGGACACCCCCCTCACCGAGGACATCCCGGAACTCAACGCCATCGCGCGAAAGACCCTGCGCCGCAAGTACATGGAGGCCGATGCGGGCCTCTCGGGCGTGAACTTCGCCGTAGCCGAGACGGGCACCCTGTGCCTCGTGGAGAACGAGGGCAACGGGCGCATGTGCACCACGGCCCCGCCCCTGCACATCGCCGTGGCAGGCATCGAGAAGGTCATCGAGAAGCTGGAGGACATCCACCCCGTGTATCGCCTGCTCACCGCGTCGGCCACGGGCCAGCTCATCACCACCTATTTCAACATGATCACCTCGCCGCGCCGCAAGGGCGAGCGCGACGGTCCGGACGAAATCCACCTCATCCTGCTCGACAACGGACGCAGCGACATCCTCGCCGATCCGGAACTGCGCCAGACGCTGCAATGCATCCGCTGCGGCTCGTGCCTGAACCATTGCCCGGTGTACACGCGCATCGGCGGACATGCCTACGGCCACGTCTACCCCGGCCCCATCGGCAAGATTCTCACCCCGCAGATGGTCGGGCTGGACGAGGCGGGCAAGCTGACCACCGCCTCCAGCCTATGCAACGCCTGCGAAGAGGTCTGCCCGGCCATGATTCCCATCCCGGACCTGCTACGCCGCCTGCGTAGCGAACTCAACGCCCCGTCCGGCGAGGGAACGGTGCGCGGCCACGGAGCCGGACGCTCGTGCACCGAGGCCGCGGTCTGGAAGGGCTGGCAACTCGTCAACACCACGCCGAAGCTTAACGAACTGGCCACGCGCATGGCGGGGCTTCTTGGTGACAGACTGCCCGCCGTCGGGCCCCTCGGCGCATGGATGAGCGCGCGCACGCGCCCCAAGCTCGCACGCAAGAGCCTGCACCGCCGTTGCAGGGAGGAAGGAGTGGACGATGTCTAACGAAAGCTCCCGCGAACGCATCCTTTCCCGGCTGGTCGCCGCCAACCGCAAGGCCAAGGGCTTCGTGCCCCGCGCCGAGCCCATGCCCATTCCCCGCTGGAACACGAAGCAGCGCGTGGAACGCATGAAGAAGCTCCTCACCGCTTCGGCGGCCGAAGTGCTGGTGACGCCCACCGACGGCTGGGCCGACAAGCTGCGCGAACTCGTTTCCGGCCGGGGATGGAATGCCCTGCTCCACGCGCCGGGCACCGCCATTGGCAAGGACGTGGCCAAGGCATGGAAGGCGGGTGGCGAAGGCCTGCCCCCGCTGGAGACATGGGAAGGCGACCTTGCCGACTACAAGGAACGTCTGTTCTCGTCGGTGGACGCCGCCATTACCGGCACCATCGGCGCCATAGCCGAGCAGGGAGCCATCGCCCTGTGGCCCACGCCGGACGAGCCACGCCTCATGTCGCTGGTGCCGCCGGTGCACATCGCCGTGCTCGACGCGGACACCATCCACGCCAACTTCGTCCAGCTCATGGACAAGCAGAAATGGGCCGACGGCATGCCGACCAACGCCATCCTCATCTCCGGCCCATCGCGCACGGCGGACATCGAAATGCAGTTGACCATCGGCGTGCACGGGCCCAAGGATCTGATCGTCATCATCCGGGAATAACCCTACCCAGCCATCCCGCAACGCTTCGGCGGCGACCGGAAGCCCCGCTTCCGCAGCCAGCCGCCGAAGCGCCTTGCCAGCGCATGCTGCCCGGTATACGGTACCGGCCATGTCCGTTTCGTCCCCGGTCCCAGTGGCTCTCGCCCAATGCCCGGACTATGCTCCGGACCGTCTTGCGGCTCTCGTGCCGCGCCTTCTGGACGCGACGGGCGTCGCCTTCCGCCCCGGCGAAACGGTGCTCGTGAAGCCGAACCTTGTGGCGGCGGGCAATCCGCTGGCCTGCACCGAACCCGCCGTGGCCCGCGCGGTCTGCGCCTACCTGCTCGATCTGGGTGCGCGCGTGGTGGTGGCGGACTCTCCCGCCTTTGGCACAGCCGACGGCGTGGCCCGGAAATGCGGCCTCGCACAGACGCTGGCCCCCCTCGGCATCCCGGTGCGCACCCTCGGCAATCCCGAGGCGCTGCGCCTGTCCTTCGGGGCATCCATCGGTCTCTCGCGCGACGCGCTGGAGGCGGACCGCATCCTGAACCTGCCCCGGCTCAAGGCCCACTGCCAGATGCGCATCACCGCCGCAGTCAAGAACCTCTTCGGCTGCGTGTGCGGCATGCGCAAGGCCATCGCCCACACCCGCTTCGGCGAATGCGACAACCGCTTCGAAGCCATGATCACCGAGGTCTGCGCGGCGCTGCCGCCGGTGGTTACGCTGCTCGACGGCGTAAACGCCATGCACGAGAGCGGCCCGCGCGACGGCTCGCCCTTCGCGCTCGGCCTGCTTGCCGCCTCGGCCAATCCGCAGGCCCTCGACACCGCACTCTACGGCCTGCTCAAACTTTCCCCGGCGGACATTGCCCTGTGGCGCGAGGCCATCGCCCGCGCCCTGCCCGGAGCCGACCCCGCCGACATCGCCTATCCGCTGGACAGGCCCGAGGCCTTCGACGCCACGGGCTTCGTCGTTCCCGGCATCCTCGACCCGGTCGCCTTCCGGCCCACACGCCTCGCACGGGGGGCACTGCGCCGCCTGTACGCAAAAATCAGCTGAACCCGAACCCCACGCACGCCATGAACGAACACGCAGCCACCATCGACGCAGAATCATCCCGCATCCGCTTCACCATCACCGGTGCCGTTCAGGGCGTCGGATTCCGCCCGTTCATCTACCGCATCGCCCTCGACCACACGCTGACCGGCAACGTGCGCAACACCCCCGAAGGCGTGGTGGTGGAAATTCAGGGAACGTCGGAGCAGACCGCCGCCTTCGAGCACGACCTGCACCACAGGTTGCCGCCGCTGGCGAGCATCGTCACCTGCGAGCGAAAGCCTCTGACCCCGCGCGAGGGCGAAGAGGCATTCGAGATTCTGCTCTCCACCGGCGGCGAGGGACACAGCGTGCTCATCAGCCCGGACGTGGCCACCTGCCCGGACTGCCTGCACGACATGCTCGATCCGGAAAATCCGCGCTACCTCTACCCGTTCACCAACTGCACCAACTGCGGCCCGCGCTACACCATCACCCGCTCCATCCCCTACGACCGGGACAAGACCTCCATGGCCTGCTTCCCCATGTGCGAGATGTGCCGGGCCGAATACACCAATCCGCTGGACCGGCGCTTCCACGCCCAGCCCAACGCCTGCCCCCAGTGCGGACCGGAAGTGTGGATGACCGACGCCGCCGGAGCGGAGCGTTCGCGAGGCCCGCAGGCCATGCGCGAGGCGGCGCGCGCCCTCGCCGAAGGGCGCATCATGGCCGTAAAGGGCCTTGGCGGCTTCCACCTCGTGTGCGACGCGACCAATGCCGAGGCCGTGGCGCGGCTACGCGAACGCAAGAACCGCTACGGCAAGCCGCTGGCCGTCATGGTGCCGGACCTCGACACCGCAAGCGCCGTGGCCCATGTTTCCCCCGCCGAGGCCAAATGGCTCTCCGGCATCGAGCGACCCATCGTCATCCTGCGCCGCCGGGACGACAGTGCAGCGCTCGCCCCCGGACTCGCACCGGACACGTCGGACATCGGCATCATGCTGCCCTACACGCCGCTGCATCACGTGCTGTTCGTCCACTACCGCGAATTCGCGCCCGACGGCCGCATCCCGGCGCTGGTCGCCACCTCCGGCAACATGAGCTCCGAACCGATCAGCATCGGCAACCGCGAGGCCCTCGCCCGCCTCGGCGGCATCGCGGACCTCTTCCTGCTGCACAACCGCGACATCCTCATCCGCTGCGACGACTCCGTGGTGCGCATCATCGATCCCGGCGACGGTCCGGCCCCGCTCTTCATGCGCCGCGCGCGCGGCTTCACGCCGCGCCCGGTCTTCCTCGCCGAGGATGGACCCAGTGTGTTCGGCACCGGACCGGAGCTCAAGACCACCCTGTGCGTGACCAAGGGCAATCAGGCCTTTGTGAGCCAGCACATCGGCACCATGGAGAACCTCGAAACCTTCGGCTTCTACCGTGAAATCGCCGCGCACCTCACAGACATCCTCCAGACGTCCCCGCAAGCCGTGGTGCGCGATCTGCACCCGGACTACATGACCTCGCGCTGGGCCGACGAGGAATCCGGACTGCCCGTGCATACCCTGCAACATCACATGGCGCACGCCCACGCCGTGATGGCCGAAAACCGCCACGAAGGCCGCGCGCTGGTCCTCGCGCTGGACGGCACCGGCTACGGCGAGGACGCAACGCTGTGGGGCGGCGAATTCCTGCTCGTAGACAACATCGCTCTGACCCACCAGCGCCTCGCGCATTTCTCGCCCGTGCGCTTGCCCGGCGGCGAAGCCGCCATCCGCGAGCCGTGGCGCATTGCGCAGGCCTATCTGCACGAGCTGGGCATCACCGCGCCGCAGAACCGCCCGTGGCCATGGCTCGACGCCCACGCCCCGGCCTCGCGCATGTGTGCCGTCATGCTCGAACGCGGGCTGAACAGCCCCGTCAGCACCAGTTGCGGACGCCTGTTCGACGCCGTGGCCGCCATGCTCGACGTCTCGCTGTGCGTGGACTACGAGGCGCAGGCCGCCATCCGGCTGGAGGCGATTCAGGCCATGGACGAATCCCACATCTACGAGTGCGGTCTAACGCAGCGCGCCGACGCTGCGGATGTGCTTGACACCCTCGCCCTGTTCAGGCAGGTCCATAACGATTGGCAGGCAGGCGTCGACGCTGGTGTCATCAGCCGTCGATTCCACCTCGGCCTCGCCCACGCTCTGGCCGACGCCGCCGCGACCATCGCCGCGAGACACGGTGTGGACACGGTGGGCCTGTCCGGCGGTGTCATGCACAACGTGACCCTCGCCGAAAGTCTGCCGCGCCTTCTGGCGGCACGCGGGCTGACCCCGCTCTCGCATCGCCAGACCTCTCCCGGCGACGCATGCATCTCCCTTGGACAGGCCGATTACGGCATGCGCCTTCTCAAACGGAGCTGACCCGGCGCAGGCGGTCCCTTCGCCTCGCGCCACACCAGAACGCCACCATACATTTCCCCGGCCGAAGCCACCGTTCTTCCTGCCCATTCGCGGCAGCCTTCGGCATGGGCTCGAAACAACACGACAAAGATTCCCTTCACCCCAACCAAACCATTCTGGTAAGCTGGCAACCATGTTTTCGCCATCGCAATCCGTCATGGATCCCGCACGCCGCAAGGCCATGAAAGCTCTCATCGCGTCCGCGCTTCTGCCTCTGGCGGGAGCGCTCTCGGCCCGTACGGCACAGGCTTCCGTGCCCCTGCGGACCGAGCCGCCCGTCAACGTCATCATCCCCACGGAGTACGCCCCGCCCGTGCAAGGCGAATCCGCCGCGCTCTACGCCCGGCGTCTCTCGCGGGCCATGCTCGATTTTGCCGACGCACATTTCCGGGGCCGCAAGCTGCCCATCTGGAAACGTCCCTACGCCGAGGTCGATCTGGAAAAGCGCGTGGTCAACGCCTGCCACTGGATCGTGCAGGGCGTACGCGAGAATGAGCACATCTATCCCGTCGATCCGGCATGGGTTGTCGCCCAGATCACCGCGGAATCCTTCTTCTGCGAATTCGCCGTGTCGCGGGCCTTCGCTGTCGGCCCCTGCCAGCTCATGCCCGAAACCGCGCACGACTACAAAATGCTGTGCGCCGGAGACCTGCCCGAGCACCGCCGCGCACCCTACCGCCGCACCGAATGGGCGCGCGAGATAGACAGCTACAGGGCGCTGCGCGAAAAATGGAAGTCCACCCGCGCCGAAATGCGCAAGGTGGGCGGCGACAGGGACACCCTCCTCATCACCGCGCTTCAGGCCGCCAAATCCGGCAAGCGCCTACCCATGGCCGAAAAGTACCTGCAGCTCCACGCACGGGTTCAGGAATTCGACGCGCAGGTCAAGGACGCACGCCAGAAGTTCCGCGCCTACATCGAGGAGAACCTCGCCGGGCGCGACATCTTCGACGAGAAGGACGCGCAGTTCCTGATGGGCTTCGACCAACGTGTGATGTACCGCACGTCCATTCCGGCCATGGTCCGGATGATCGCGAAGAACCTCAAGGCCCGAAACGGCAACATCATGGCCGCCACGGCCGGATACAACGCAGGCCTCGGCAACACGAGCACCGGCGAACTGATCTACGACCGTTACGGCCGCGTGCCCACCTTCGGCGAAACCATCACCTACGTGAACCGCGTGTTCATCAACCACCACGAAATCGTCAAGCGCATGGTCTAGCGGCGCATTATTCACTTGTTCGACCAGGAGCACGGGAGTATCAGTCTCACAAATTCCATCGTGGAGGATTTCCCGTGCTTCGTGGTCTCATTTACGCCATTATCTCCGCCTGCTCGTTTGGCTTTCTGCCCATCCTCGGCAAGATCGCCTATGCCCACGGCATGGGCACCTTCGAAATTCTCCAGTACCGCTTCCTGTTCGGCGCGCTCATCCTTGGCGCATTCTACGCGGTAACCCGCCCGCAACTGCTGCGCATCAGGCCGCGCTCACTGGCCAAAGCCGCGCTGCTCGGGCTGATCCCCTACCCCATCGAAAGCGCGTGCTTCATGGGGTCCGTCAAATACATCCCCGCCTCGACGACCTCGCTCATTCTCTACTTCTACCCGGTCACGGTCACGCTGCTCGCCGCCTTCTTCCTCAAGGAACGCGTGTCGCGCAGGCAGGCCTCGTCGCTGGCGCTGGTCGTCGCTGGCTGCGCCATCGTCTTCTGCGATGCGTTCATGAAGCAGGCCGATATTCGCGGCATCCTGCTCGCCGTCACCTCCATGTTCCTCTTCTCGATGTATCTCGTCGCCGTGCAGTGTTTCCTGCGCGACGAGAACCCGCTGACCATCACCTTCTACGTCATCAGTTTCGCATCCGTCGCCTTTTGCGCTGTGGCGGGCGGTCCGGCCACTCTGCTGAACTACGGACGCGACGGCGTGCTCATCGCCCTCGCTCTCGGCCTCGTGCCCACGGTCCTCGCCGTGACGCTCCTGTACATGGCCATCGGAACCATCGGCAGTTCCTACACATCCGTCTTTTCGACCCTCGAACCGGTGACCACGGTCATCGCCTCGTGGATCATCCTCGGCGACCCCATCGCGCCGTGGCAGGTCGCCGGTGGTCTGCTCATCATCATCGGCATCGTCTGGCCCAACATCGACCTTCTGCGACAGGGACACGGCGCAACGCACCCCGCCTGACGTAGCGCCCCACCACCCCATCCGATCACATCACGAAGGGATGCGAGCAATCACCCGCATCCCTTCGATTTATCGGCACAATCGCTGAGAACCCCCATTATTAGCCGAAATCCCTTGCCGTAACCTCCGGGCAGCGTTAGACATCTCCTCCTACAAACTCGTCTTCGGAGGACTTCCCGTGGCCCGTGGTATCATTTATGCCATCATCTCGGCGTGCGCGTTCGGCCTTTTGCCCGTCTTCGGCAAGATCGGCTATGCTCACGGTATGGATACTTTCGAGATTCTCCAGTACCGTTTCGTCTTCGGCTTCCTCATGCTGGCCGGATATTTCGCCGTCACCAATCCGTCCCTCTTCCGCATCAGCAGAAAATCGCTGATCAAGGCGGCGGCCCTCGGCTTCATCGCCTACCCCATGCAGAGCACCGGATACATCGGCGCGGTGAAGTACATCCCCGCGTCCACCACCGCGCTCATCATCTACGGCTATCCGGCGCTGGTGACCATCCTCTCCGCGCTGATCTTCAAGGAGCGCATCACCCGCAGCCTCACGACCTCCCTCGTGCTCATCTTTGCGGGCTGCGCCCTCGTCTTCTTCGATGCCTTCCAGCACGAGGCGGACATCCGCGGCATCGCCTACGCCATTAGCTGCATGCTCGGCATCACCGTGAACATGCTCCTGGCGCAGGTGCTGCTCAAGGGCGAAAATCCGCTTGCCGTCACGCTCTACGTGCTGTTCTTCGCGGGCGCGTTCTTCTCGTGCATCGCCGGAGTGCCCACGCACTTCTTCGAGCTTGACCGCACCGGCGTCATCCTCGCGCTGAGCCTCGGCCTGGTGCCCACCGTGTTCGCCATCGTGTTCATGTATCTCGCCATCGACACCGTCGGCGGCACCTACACGTCCATTTTCTCCTGCGTGGAGCCGATCACCACCGTGTTCTGCGCATGGCTGCTGCTCGGCGAACCGCTCGTCGCATGGCAGATATTCGGTGCGGCGCTCATTCTCACCGGCATTGTGTGGCCGAACCTCAAGTTCATCCGCATGGCCCTCGCCGAAGCCCACCCCGCCTAGCCTTCACGCGCACGCGCGCATTGCATTGCCTGCCCAGTGTGTTATGCATTACGCAGACACACTGGGAGGCAAACCATGCTCCGCGAGTATACCGAACTCCTGCTCGTCCTCGTCATGAGAGCGCTGGAAGTCTCCACCGATCTCATGACCCCCATTGCGATACTCATCTACATCGCAACGATGGCCCTTATCTACTTCATCTACTTCACACGCAGCCACAAATTCGGCTCCCTCATCCACATCATCGGCGGCGTCTTCCTCTTCTTCGTCATCTGGAACCATCCGGACTACATCTACTACAAGCGCAATCCGTGGAATGGCGGCTATCTCTACGCAGTCATCATGATCGTCGCCTACGTCTACGTCCCCATGAAAATCGCCACCCTCGCCACGGAATTCTGGCGGCACTACTTCAAACCGCTCGACCGCCTCTAGCCGCGTCCAGTTCATCCCAAAACGCCCGGCCCCCGCTTTTTTCCACATCAAAATACATTCCCATCCCCAACAAAGCGTAGCCCACACACAGCACTCGCGCCGTCCACGTCCCGCCGTACGCCATTTTTCGTCTTCGCACCTATTGATTGTGAATTAAATAACATTCGGCTGGAATTTCTTCCAAGCCCGGAGATTAAAGCCTATTCAGTCCTTCGCAACGCACCAGGCAGGTGCGCAAGGCACATCGTTCACACCACGTGGGGCGCGCTCGTGCGCATTCCCCCGCGAAAGACAACACTCCGGAGGAAACACCAATGGCCGTACTCAGCCACGACTACAAGTCCATTCAGCACACCCTCATGGATGAACTCCGCCTGATGCACTACCCCATCGCCGTGAAGTTCATCTTCGACGAAGCCGAACTCAAGGATTTCCAGGAGAACGCTCCGGAGTACTACTCCGCCGTGAAGCCCATGACCTTCTGCCAGTGGGAGCTTGCCGCACGCATGAAGGGCCAGACCGTGCTGGCCGGCAAGGAACAGCTCGGCTGCTCCAACGCCTGCTTCGCCTTCGGCTGGAAGCCCATGGACGAAGGCGAGATCAAGAGCCACGCCAAGTACTGTGTAGACAAGGATCAGGCCGAGCGCTTCATCTCCACCAAGGCTCGCCTGTCCGAAAACGAGCTGCTGGCCGTTGTCGTTTCCCCGCTGGGCGATACCTTCTTCGACCCCGACACCGTCCATTTCTACTGTGACAACATGCAGGCCTACCACCTGGCCGTGGACTACGCCGCCGCCATGGACGTCCATCCGCTCAAGACCAACATCACCATCAATTCCTCGGCCTGCGGCGGCAACGTCTACTCCTTCACCCAGAAGAAGTTCAACATGCTCCCCGCATGCAGCGGCAGCTACAACGCCGGAAAGACCGAGCGCGGCGAGATCAACGTCATCATCCCCGGCGAGCACATCGCGCCCACCGTCAACCGCCTGCTCGACCGCAAGGCCCAGCACGGTTCCGGCTCCATCACCCGCCCCGGCGACCACTTCCCCGGCGCGGACATCTGCAAGAACTGCCCGCTCATCATCTTCAAGAAAGAAAAATAGCCCTGCCCGACGAAGGACACTTCACCCCTCGTCTCATCCTGCGCCCCACGGGTCTCCCCCCGTGGGGCTTTTTCATGCCCACGTCGCCCGGCCGCCACGGCACGAGCCGCTCACACAGCCGAGCCGCAGCGCGGAGCACAGCCTCCGGCGGCCGGGGCCAGCCCCGGACCCCGGTCAAGGGCCGTGGGCCCTTAACAATCCCAACTAGGGCTTCGTCCGTATAAGCCACACGACCCGCCAAGGGCACCCACGCCCATCGCATATCAGGGGTCCTGGGGCCAGCGGCCCCTTGGCCGGCGGAGCCTACGGCTTGCATGTGGCAGCGAACGACACGCCCCAGCCACAGCGCTCGCCGCTGCGCGGAGCACAGCCTCCGGCGGCCGGGCTCTGCCCGGACCCGGTCAAGGGGGTGACCCCCTTGACAATCCTCACTAGGGCTTCGTCCCTATAAGCCGCACGCCCCGCCAAGGGCACCCACGCCCATCGCATATCGGGGGTCCAGGGGGCCAGCGGCCCCTTGGCCGGCGGAGCCTACGGCTTGCACCCGTCAAAGAACGATACGGCCCAGCCACAGCGCCCACGCGATACGGCAGGACACAACTGACGCCCACAAAAAAGCCCGCCGGAGGGACTCCGGCGGGCTTGATGATGGCTCGATATGGCGATGGGGCTATTCGAGAACGCGGCTATCAGCGACGCGAATCTCGGCCTTGTCGCGCAGGGACTTCAGGAAAGCCTGGAACATTTCGTTTTCCTTGGTCCGGGTAAGGGCGTCGAGGACGTAGTCCTTCTGGGTATTCCAGAGCTTGTCGGAAGGCATGACGCGCTCGACCATACGGGCGATGACGACGCCTTCGCCGACGGTGTAGGACTGGGGCAGCCAGTTGCTGACTTCGGTCAGGAAAGCGGCCTCGACCAGTCCGGGATTCATGCCCAGTCCGGGGATGAAGCCCTGACGGCCGAACTCGGCGCTCTTCTCCATGGACTTGCCGTATTCGGCCATGGCGGCCTTGGCCTTGTCGGCATCGCGAAGCTCGGCGAGCACGGCATCGGCCTTGCCCTGCGCGAGGGCGGTAGCGCCCTGACGCTTGAGAGCCTCGACGATCTGCTCGCGCACCTCGTCGAGAGGAGCGATGGTCGCCTCGGTCTCAGCGACCTTGAAGGCGATCATGTAGCCCTGATCGACGCTGACGGGAGTGTCGGTTCCGGTGCCAAGGGAGGTGGAGAAGAGCCTGTCGGCGTCCTCTTCGCTCACGCCGAGGCGGGAAGCGAGCATATCCTTGGTCATGGGACCGGTCTGGACAGCGGTCAGACCAGCATCGGCAGCGATCTTGTCGATCTTGTCACCGGCGAGAATCTGTTCGAGGGCCTGATCGAGAACGTCGGAAATGCGCTCGGAAGCCTTCTCCTCGGCGATGAGGGAACGAATCTCCTCACGGGCCTCGTCGAAGGTCTTGACGCCAGCGGCGCGCTTCTCGTCCACGCGGATGAGATGCCAACCGAAGTCGGTACGCACGGGGGCGGAAACGTGACCAGCCTCAAGGGCGAAGGCGGCCTTCTCGAAAGGCTCGACCATGGCGCCACGGGGGAACCAGCCGAGGTCGCCACCGCGCACGGAGCTGGGGCCCTCGGAATACTTTTCGGCAAGCTGGGCGAAGGATTCGCCCTTGGACAAACGGCCCTGAATGTCGAGAAGCTTCTTGCGGGCGGTTTCAACCTCGGCAGCGGAAGCGCCGGGGGCCACCTTGATGAGGATGTGGCGAGCGGAAACCATCTCGGGCTGCTCGAACTGCGACATGTTGGCGTCGTAGTAGACCTTCATCTCCTCGGCGGTGACGTCCTGACGGGCGGCAAGGGCGCGGGGGGTGAAGGTGAGGGTGGCGAAGTCCGCAGTAGCGGGACGGCGGAAGTTCGCCTCGTTGGTCTTGTAGAAGTTCTCGATGTCGGCGTCGGCCGGGGTCACCTGATCGGCGAAGTCCTTCCAGCCGAAGAGCAAGTACTCAATGCGGGCCTGCTCGGCGGCGAAGCGGAACATGTCGTAGGCTTCCTCTTCGGTGACGGTGACCGAGAGGTTCAGGTGCTTGCGCAGCTTCTCGCTACGGATCTGCTCGGCCATGTCAGCCTCAAACTCGGCGGGCTGCAGGTGGCTACCGCGCAGAACGGCCTGATAGACCAGGGTATCGAAGGCGTTGTCCTTGTTGCGGAAGGCCTCGATTTCAAGGATGCGGGCACGGATCTCGTCCTTGCTCACAGTGACGCCGAGCCTGTCGGCCTCGGCAGTGAGGAGCGAGTCGTTGATCATGCGGTTAAGCACCTGATTCTTGAATCCGGCGCTGGCAAGGTCATCGCTGGAGATGCCGGGATTCTGACGGCGCAGGGCCTCGACGGCCCTCTGATAGGCCATCTCGAAGTCCTTGATGAGGATGGGGGACTCGTTCACGTAGGCGAGAACGGCACCGCCATTCGCGCGGTTGCTCAGGGTACCCGAGCCAAAGGCGAAGACGAAGACAACAATGATGATGCCGAACAGGATCTTCACGATCCAGGAACTGGCATGCTGTCGCATTCCGTCGAGCATAGATTCTCCCGGTAGTCGAAGTGTATTGCGTTAGCGTCCAAGGGACTGGCGAACGGAGTTCAACAGGCCGCCTGCCTGAATAATAGCCAGCTCTTTTTCCGTCAAATCATTTGTAACTTTAATGCTTTCCTCGCCGTTGACAAGCACTTCGAACATACCGCCGGGGGTGATGAGGTGCGTGTCGATGACAATGGAGTCACCTTCGGCGATGCGCTCATAGTCGTCCTTGTCGGCGAAAATCAGCGGCAGAATGCCGAAATTGACGAGGTTGGCGCGATGGATGCGGGCAAGGGACTTCACGATGACCGCGCGCACGCCGAGGTGGCGCGGGCCAAGGGCCGCATGCTCGCGGCTGGAGCCCTGACCGTAGTTCTCGCCGCCGACGATGACGCCGTGCCCGGCCTCGCGGATGCGCGAAACGAATCCCGCGTCCACTCGCGAGAAAATATACTCGCTGATGGCGGGGATGTTGGAGCGCAGCGCGGTGATCTGGGCACCGGCGGGCAGGATGTGGTCCGTGGTGATGTCGTCGCCGACCTTGAGCCGCACGCCGGTCTCGATGGTCTCGGCCAATGCGGGAAACTGCTCCAGCGGCACGATATTCGGTCCGCGCTGGATGTCCATGCCGCGCCCATCTGCGGGCGGGAAGATGAACAGATGGCGAATGTCCGGCGTCCTCTCGGGCAGCACGGGCTTTTCGGGAGCATCGCCCCACGTGGCGGGATCGGTGAACTCGCCGTTCAGTGCGGCCATGGCCGCGGTCTGCGGGCTGACGAGGTAGACCTTGGCATCCTGCGTGCCGCTGCGGCCTTCGAAATTGCGATTGAAGGTGCGGGCAGACACGCCGCCGCTCACGGGCGAACCGCCCATGCCGATGCACGGACCGCAGGTGCATTCGAGAAGACGCGCGCCTGCGGAAATGAGCGGGGAGACGAGGCCCTCGGCGGCAAGCATGGTCAGAACCTGCTTGGAGCCGGGAGAAATCATGAGGTCGGTGGTGCGGCTCACCTGACGGCCATCGAGCATCCGCGCAACGGTCTTGAGGTCGGCATAGGACGAGTTGGTGCAGGAGCCGATGGCGGCCTGATCGACCTTCAACCCGGCCAGCTCGCGCACGGGAATCACCCGGTCGGGCATGTGCGGCTGGGCGGCCAGCGGTTCGAGGCTCGACAGGTCGATCTCGACGGTCTCGTCGTAGACGGCGTCGGCATCGGCGGAAAGCGGCGTCCAGTCGCCCTCGCGTCCCATGGCGGCGAGGAATTCGCGGGTGCGCTCGTCGCTGGGGAAGATGGACGTGGTCGCGCCAAGCTCCGCGCCCATATTGGTGATCGTTGCGCGCTCAGGAACCGAGAGTGTAGCCACGCCGGGACCGCAGTATTCCATCACGCGTCCCACGCCGCCCTTCACGCTCAAAAGGCCGAGCAGGTGGAGGATGACGTCCTTGGCGGTGGCCCAGCCGCGCAGTTCGCCGGTGAGATGCACACGGACAACGCGGGGCATGGAGATGAAGTAGGGTTCGCCAGCCATGGCCAGCGCGACGGAGAGGCCGCCCGCGCCCATGGCCAGACAGCCCAGACCGCCCGCGGTGGGGGTGTGGCTGTCCGAGCCGATGAGCGTCTTGCCGGGAACGGCGAAGTTTTCGAGATGAAGCTGGTGGCAGATGCCTGTGCCCGCAGGGGAAAACACGATGCCATACCTTGCCGCGACGGTGCGCAGATAGCGATGGTCATCCGGATTGCGAAAACCCATCTGCAAGGTGTTGTGGTCGACATAGCTCACGGAAAGCTCTGTCTGCACCCTGTCGAGTCCCATGGCCTCGAACTGGAGATGGGCCATGGTACCCGTGGCGTCCTGTGTCAGCGTCTGGTCGATGCGCAGGCCCACTTCCGCGCCGGGGACCATGTCCCCGCTCAGTCTGTGGGCGTCGATGATCTTCTGGGTCAGGTTCAGGGGCATGCGTAATCCTCTCGGGCTGTGGCGGCCCCGCAGGGCCGCCTGAAGTGCAGAATCCTAGAACAGGAAACCGTTGTCAGCCTCGGCCATGCGCAGGCGGTTCATACGCCGCCTGCGGATTTCCATTTCCGTGTCGAGTCGGAGCTTGTCCTGCTGAAGGTGAAAAATCTCCTGCGCATAGAAGACCCCATTTTTGGGGTCTTCAGCGTTGCGGAGATTTTTCACCTGAGCCTCCGCCGCTTCCTTCTGGAGCTTGAACTCCTCGAATTCGCGGGAAAGGGTTTCGATGTCATCCGATACGGACACGTCGTCCTTTCTTGTCTCCATCGTCATCGGGTTCCTTCTTCTCGATTTTCGGTGTGAAACCATTGACGAAAAGCTGCCAGAACTCCGGCCACAGCGCGGCGAGATCGCCGGGGTTGGCCAGCACGATGCCGGGGGCGGCATACGACGCGAGAGCAAGCCCGAGGCTCCACTCCGGAGCGGGGCTGACCCACGACGCACCCTCTTCCCACATGCTGCCGCGAGGAGCGGCCGCCACGACGAGCTTGTCGGGGCTGACACGCACAAAGCGGCCAAGACGTTCGCCAAGCTCCATGGCAGCGGCGGAGTCGAAGCCCTCGCCCACGGCCACGCGTGCGCCGGAGCGGGACGCGAAACCGGCGGCAAGCGCCAGGGGCGCGAAGCGCGGGCAGACAGTCACGTCGAGATCAAGCTGTTCGGGACGCTCGCCAAGCTCGCTGACGATGGCATCCTTGCCGACCTCGACACGCATGCCAAGAGCCTTGAGAAGCTCAACGGCGGCCATGGCCACAGCGTTGTCGGCGGGCCAGACGCCCGCAAGGCGCACCTTGCCGCTGCCAAAATGCGGGGCGGCGAGAAGCGTCGTGCAGAGCATGGGATCAAGGGCCAGCCGGGGTGCCTTGGGCATTGCGTAGCGGGCGCGGGCAACGGAGAACGAGTCCTCAGTCAGCGTGCAGGGAATGCCACACTCCTTGAGCACAGCCGCCACACGACCAAGCAACCCGCCATCGTTCCAGTCGGAACCCCAGGTGAACTCAATGCCATCGGGGAAGGTGGGACCGAAGAGGGCCATGGCTGCGGCCGCCTCGGCGGGGAACCCTTCGGGCACGCGGAAGCGATTGGTGGTCATGCCACCGCTCTCCATGCGTACGGGCACACCGTTGGACTGCGGCTCAAGCGTGGTCAGGCGAATGCCCAGTCCGGACAGGACGTGAATGACCGGGCGCAGATCCATGACCTTGAGCGGCGTACCGCCCGAGAACATGGAGATGCCCGGCTCGGGCATGGCCATGGCCAGCATCATGTAAAAATTCAGCTCATCGCTGCCAGCGAACACGGTCTTTCCGGAAAAGTCCGGAACGGCACCAGTGCAGCGGACCACGCCCTTCTCGCGAGAGATGGACGCGCCAGCCTGATTGAGCGCCTTGACCAGTTCGACGATGGGATCGTTGAGCACGACCGGCTCAAGCGTACACTCGACGCCAGCGGCCGCGGCGAGCGCAGCCCACATGCGGGTTTCCACAAGGGCGCGCGGACCGGGCATGTCGAGGGAGAGCGTCTCGCGGCGGGGGCGCATGATAAACGCCTTCTCGCCTTGCTCGTCCGCCTGCGCGTAACCGTAGGCGAGCCCGTTGGAAAGGTTGAAGAGCTTGCGGACGGTCGTGGCGTCGAAGCCCTGGCGCTTGACCAGTTCCTCCCACACCGCGCGCATGGATTTTTCCTGACTGGGGTCCACAAGGGACTTGCCCTTGCGCTTGCGCGACCCTGCCGCCTTGGCCAAAAGCGTCGTGCGCCGGGCCAGAATGCGCGTCAGCTGGCGGTCGATGTCCACCAGTTCCTCTGTAATAGACCACTGGTCCCGCGCGGCGGGGCGAGCCTCGCGGCTTTCGCCGTCACGTCTGGAGAATTTCTTGTCGTACTTTTTTTCGTTCATATTTTTTCCGGTATGCAGAAAGGAAGTCCACCTACGTATCCTAACTCCACCCGGTGGGCAAGTGCCGCGCGACACCGCTACACGACCGGACAGCGCCTGTGGTACGCTCAAGGCACCGGCCGACGCGGCCCCCATGGCGCAAAGTCCGGGCATGGACAGCCCTTACGCCGCAGGTCAGGAGGTGAACGAAACCGGACATGCGACTGCGCCACTATACGCGCTCGCGCAGCACTTCGTGAAGTGCCCATGTCCAATTGTGAGCGCGCCAAGTCTCGTCAAATTCCTAATGCGATTCGCCAGACGCGGGAATCGTTCGTCCTGCGCTGGCACCACGGGCACCGCAGAGCGGCCGGGACCACAGCGCTCCGCAGGATTTGCGCCCGGCGCACATCGGCGACTTACAGAAAAAGGGAGGCGCCCGCAGGCGCCTCCCCGTGAGAGCAGAGAGTCAGAGAGTAGAATCCTACTTCATCTGGTCGCCGGAAGCGGCGCCCTGCATCTTGATCTCGACCTTCTCGGTCAGACCCTCGTAGTAGCTGCGGAGGATCTCGAGGACTTCGTCACGGCCGAAGTGATCCGGAACCACGGCGCCCTCGGAAAGGGCCTTACGCAGCTTGGTGCCGGACAGGATGACGCGGTCTTCCTTGGTGTGCGGGCAGGTGCGCAGGGAGGCCATGCCGTCGCACTTGAAGCAGTAGAAGGTCCAGTCGATCTTCATGGCCTTGCAGAGCAGAGCCTTTCCGGGCACCGCGCAAGCTTCCTCGAAGGTGGCGTAGGGGATGCGATCAAAGATCTCCTGAGCCTCGAACAGACCGTAGAAGTCGCCCACACCGGCATGGTCGCGACCGATGATCATGTGGGAGACGCCGTAGTTCTGACGGAAGGTGGCGTGCAGCAGGGCTTCGCGGGGACCGGCGTAGCGCATGTCGAGCGGGTAGCCGCCATTGATGATGTTCTCCTTCACGAAGTACTTCTCAATGAGGGTCTGGATGCACTTGATGCGCACGTCAGCCGGGATGTCGCCGGGCTTCAGGTTGCCGATGAGGGAGTGGATGATCACGCCGTCGCAGACTTCCACGGCGATCTTGGCCAGGAACTCGTGGGAACGGTGCATGGGGTTGCGCAGCTGCAGAGCGGCAACGCGGCTCCAGCCACGCTCCTCGAACATGGCGCGGGTCTCGGCGGGGGTCAGGTAGACGCCCGGGAAACGGTCACGGTAGGTGCCCTCGGAGAGGACCTTCACCGGGCCGGCCAGGTTGAAGCGGCCCTGAGCCATGACCATTTTCACGCCGGGATGGTCTTCGAGAGCCACATCCCAGAAGCGCTTGGAGTCTTCGCCTTCACCCTTGAAAACGGTCTCGCATTCCCACTTCTTCTCGTCCTGGGAAAGCTCGTACTTCTCTTCGACCTTCATGGTGGCGTAGACGATACCGTCCTTGCCGACCAGAGCGATCTCGTCGCCAGCGGCAACGGCTTCGTCATTGGTGTCGCAAACGACAGGTACGGGCCAGAAGGTGCCGTCGGACAGCATCATCTTCTCGCAGACGCTCTTCCAGTCGGCCTTGCCCATGAAGCCATTCAGCGGAGAGAAACCGCCGATGCCCATCATGATGAGGTCGCCCTTCACGCGGTTGGAGATTTCAATCTTCTTGAGGCCTTCGGCCTTCTTGACTTCAGCTTCCAGCTCAGAACCTTTCAGCAGGCAGCAGACGAGGCCCTTTCCACCATGAGGGGGCAACAGCTTGGACATGTTGTGGACTCCTTTACCTATTGTTGATTGAAATTTCACAAACTCAGCCTTAGCCTTTCCAGCGGTCGGCCCTGTTTCAGCCCAGAAAGGGGTGTCGCACAGATGCGCAGGGCGGCCGAACTCAGTCAAAAAGCTTTGCATGAAGCCCGTTCGTTGGGGTTTGTGAAAAAAATGCGCAAATGTCAAGTACCCCCTAACGCCCCATTTTCGACAATTCCCACGTAGGGCCAGCCACTGGGCGGTTCCCGAGGCTTTTCCTTTTTTTTCGCCAAGCGGCTTCAGGCATGGATCAAGGGCAATTCCGGACGCGAATTGCGCAATCTTTCACGACGATCGAACGCCATCCACGTCCCCCAATACATATTAGAGGGAAAATCCGACAACGGCGCGCACGGTTCGCCGCCGCACCCGACCGACACCCCTTGCAATGAGAATTCAATGAATGTATAGGGTTCTGTGCATTTTCAAGGACCAAGCCGCCCTTTGACACAAAGCCCCGAATTCGCCCGCAAGAGCGCGGCATTGGCCAATCGAACCGCAGCTTGGGATATTATTCACTTTCGTCTTGACAGTTTATCGGGGGCTTGCTAGTGATTGCCCTGCTTGTTCATTCCATCACAAGCGTCGAAAAAGACACTAATCCCCGGTGTTTGATGGGAAAGGCGAATGCCTCCCAGCTCGACAGATGGCAAGCTGCAAACGACCCACCGTAGCGTGTGGGCAGGCTCTCTGAGAACAGACAGCGTCACACAAGGACGCTCCAGTGCGCCGGTCATACCGAAAAAAAGCGGGGAGGCTCGGTGCTTCCCTGTTTTTCATTCTCCTCCGCTTACGGTGGGGATGTTTTAGGAATGGTTGTTGTTTCAACCCTAATTTGTTGGAGGATTCACTATGCCTACTTATGTCGATCCCTCAAAGTGCGATGGATGCAAAGGCGGCGAAAAGACCGCTTGCATGTACATCTGCCCCAACGACCTGATGATCCTCGACCCCGAGGAGATGAGGGCCTACAACCAGGAACCCGACGCTTGCTGGGAGTGCTACTCCTGCGTGAAGATCTGCCCCCAGGGCGCCATCACCGCACGCCCCTACGCCGACTTCGCTCCCATGGGCGGCACCTCCATTCCGCTGCGCTCCTCCGAGGACATCATGTGGACCGTCAAGTTCCGCAATGGTTCCGTGAAGCGCTTCAAGTTCCCCATCCGCACCACCCCTGAAGGCTCCATCAAGCCCTTCGACGGCAAGCCCGTGACCGGCGATCTGGACACCGAGTTCCTCTTCACCGAGACCGCTCTGACCGATCCTAAGGAAGCTCTCGGCAAGAAGTTCGACGTGACCGATGCCGACAAGACCTTCGTCGTCAAGGACGTCCTGTAATCAGGTTCAAGTGCGATACGCGCTGTCCTCACAAAGACAAAAAGCTTAAGGAGCACTACAATGCCTAAGATTCCCGTTAAAGAAGCCCCTCGTGGAATCGCTCTTGCCGAGCCGACCATTGAGGAACGTGACGTTGATATTCTCCTGATCGGTGGTGGCATGGGTAACTGCGGCGCTGCGTTCGAAGCCGTTGCCTGGGCCGACAAGTTCGCCCCCGAAGCCAAGATCCTGCTCCTCGACAAGGCCGCTCTCGAGCGTTCCGGCGCCGTTGCGCAGGGCCTGTCCGCCATCAATACCTACCTCGGTGACAACGATGCTGACGACTACGTCCGCATGGTCCGCACCGACCTCATGGGCCTGGTCCGCGAAGACCTGATCTACGACCTCGGCCGCCACGTCGACGACTCCGTCCATCTCTTTGAAGAGTGGGGCCTTCCCGTGTGGTGCAAGGACGACAACGAGAAGAACATGGACGGCGCCGCTGCCAAGGCCGCTGGCCGCTCCATCCGTTCCGGCTCCAAGCCCGTTCGTTCCGGCCGTTGGCAGATCATGATCAACGGTGAGTCCTACAAGTGCATCGTGGCCGAGGCTGCGAAGAATGCCCTTGGTGAGGAGCGCTACATGGAGCGCATCTTCGTCGTGAAGATGCTCCTCGACGCCAACCAGCCCAACCGCATCGCCGGCGCCGTTGCTCTGAACGCCCGCGAGAACAAGGTCCACATCTTCAAGTGCAACTGCGCCGTGGTTGCCTGCGGCGGCGCCGTTAACGTGTACCGCCCCCGCTCCACTGGTGAGGGCATGGGCCGCGCTTGGTACCCCGTTTGGAACGCCGGTTCCACCTACACCATGTGTGCTCAGGTTGGCGCCGAAATGACCATGATGGAAAACCGCTTCGTCCCCGCCCGCTTCAAGGACGGCTACGGCCCGGTTGGCGCATGGTTCCTGCTCTTCAAGGCCAAGGCTACCAACTACAAGGGTGAAGACTACTGCGCCACCAACCGCGCCATGCTCAAGCCCTACGAGGATCGTGGCTACGCCAAGGGCAACGTCATCCCGACCTGCCTGCGCAACCACATGATGCTCCGCGAAATGCGCGAAGGCCGCGGCCCCATCTTCATGGACACCAAGACCGCCCTTCAGACCTCCTTCGCCACCATGTCCCCCGCCGAGCAGAAGCACCTCGAGGCCGAAGCTTGGGAAGACTTCCTCGACATGTGTGTTGGCCAGGCCAACCTGTGGGCTGCCATGAACTGCGCTCCTGAAGAGCGCGGCTCCGAGATCATGCCCACCGAGCCTTACCTGCTCGGTTCCCACTCCGGCTGCTGCGGCATCTGGGTTTCCGGTCCGGACGAGGCTTGGGTGCCCGAGGACTACAAGGTCCGCGCCGACAACGGCAAGGTCTACAACCGCATGACCACCGTCAACGGCCTGTTCACCTGCGCTGATGGCGTTGGCGCCTCCGGCCACAAGTTCTCCTCCGGCTCCCACGCTGAAGGCCGTATCGTCGGCAAGCAGATGGTGCGCTGGTACGTGGATCACAAGGACTTCAAGCCCTCTCTCAAGGAGACCGCTGAAGACCTGAAGAAGGAGATCTACCGTCCTTACTACAACTACATGGCTGGCAAGGACGCCTCCACCGATCCCGTGGTGAACCCCGAGTACATCACCCCGAAGAACTTCATGATGCGCCTCGTTAAGTGCACCGATGAGTACGGCGGTGGCGTTGGCACCTACTACACCACCTCTCAGGCTCTTCTGGACACCGGCTTCTGGCTGCTCCAGATGATGGAAGAGGACTCCCTCAAGCTGGCCGCACGTGACCTGCACGAACTGCTCCGCTGCTGGGAGAACTACCACCGCCTGTGGACCGTGCGCCTGCACATGCAGCACATCCGGTTCCGCGAGGAGTCCCGCTACCCCGGCTTCTACTACCGCGGCGACTTCCTGGGCCTGGACGACACCAAGTGGAAGTGCTTCGTGAACTCCAAGTACGATCCCGAGAAGAAGGAGACCGTGCTGTTCAAGAAGCCCTACTACCAGATCATCCCCGACTAAACACTACTGAAACGGCGGCCGCGGGCATTGCCCGCGGCCGCTTGCTCAGAAAAATGGTCTAAGCCTGAGCAGCTGCGAATGGTTTCCTTGTTCAGGGTTAGGCCATTTTTCAAACTGGCCCGAACCTGATTTCGTAGGGAGGATTGAAATGCCAAACAACAGCGTGCTCGTTGTCGGTGGCGGGTTCAGCGGCATTACGGCCGCCCTTGAAGCCGCAGAAGTCGGCCACGAGGTTTTTCTTGTCGAGAAAACCCCGTTCCTCGGTGGAAGGGTCTCTCAGCTCAATAAATACTTTCCGAAGCTCTGCCCGCCTTCCTGCGGTCTCGAGATTCAGTTCCAGCGCATCAAGAAAAACCCCCTGGTCAAGATCTTCACCCTGGCGGAAGTGGTTTCCGTTTCCGGCTCCAAGGGCGACTACACGGTTACCGTGAAGATCAAGCCCCGTTACACCGCTCCCAACAGCGTGGACCTCAGCGAAGCCGCAGGCGAACTCACCGCCTCCACTCCCAGCGACTTCGAATTCGGCATTGGCAAGCGCAAGCCGCTGCATATGGATATGCCATTCGCATACCCGAGCCGCTACGTCCTCGAAAAGGGCGAATGTTCCAAGGCCGAGCTCGAAGAGCTGGCCGAAGTCGACGGCATCAACCTCGAGGATGAGGAAAGGACCGTGGATCTCTCCGTCGGTTCCATCGTCGTCGCAACCGGTTGGAAGCCCTACGACATGAGCAAGCTGACCAATCTCGGTGCCGGCCAGTTGGTCAACTGCGTCTCCAACATGCAGATGGAGCGCATGGCCTCCGCCAGTGGTCCCACCGGCGGCCAGATTGTTCGCCCCTCCGACGGCAAGGCACCCAAGCGCGTGGCATTCGTGCAGTGTGCCGGTTCCCGCGACGAGAATCACCTGAACTACTGCTCCTACATCTGCTGCATGGCCTCCCTCAAGCAGGCCACCTATGTCCGCGAGCAGCACCCCGACTGCCAGGTCACCATCTTCTACATCGACCTGCGCACCCCCGACCGCTACCAGAAGTTCCGCAACCGTGTGCTGGAAGACGAGAATATCCACACGGTCAAGGGCAAAGTCGCCGATGCGGTTCAGGGCGAGAACGGAAGCGTGATTCTCACCGTCGAGGATGCCGTGGCGGGTACCAAGTCCCACGAGACCTTCGACATGGTCGTCCTTGCCACCGGCATGCAGCCCACCCTGTCCGAAGAGCAGCTGCCCTTTGATGTTTCCGTGGACGAAGACGGCTTTGCCGCCGGCAACGAAGAGAAAGGCATCTTCGTGGCAGGTTGCGCCAAGAAGCCGCTTGACGTCATGAAATCTGCTCAGTCTGGCACTGGCGCCGCCATGAAGGCCATCCAGACCGTGAGAGGGAGGTAATTCACAATGGCCGAAAAAATTGGTGTCTATTTCGACGAATCAAGCATCGGCCAGTACTTCGACATCGAGGCGCTGGTCGAGTTCGTGAAGACCCGCTGGGCTACCGCATGCCCCGTGGTCACGTCCCACCCCGTACTGCCGGGTGAGGACGGTGTGAAGATGATCAAGGCGGACATCGAAGCCGGCACCATTGATGCCGTGCTCGTCTGCGGATCGTCTCCCCGCATCGACTGGGAGTTCTTCGACTTCGGAAAGAGCGTCCCCTCCGAGCGCGTGAACCTTCGCGAACAGTGTGCCCTGTGCTGCCCCGCCGAAGCTGGCGAGGAGACCAAGGTGCTCATGGCCAAGGACTACATCAACATGGGCGTGATCAAGCTCCAGAAGACGCGTGTCCCCGCGCCGGAGCAGATCGAGACCGTGAAGACCGTCCTCGTGGTCGGCGGCGGCTGGACCGGCCTGCATGCCGCGCTGCACGCGGCGCGCGCTGGCTACAACACCATTCTCATCGAGAAGGAAGCCGAGCTTGGCGGCCACGCCGCGAAGCTGCACAAGACCATCCCGCTCTGCCATCCCTACACCGAAGCGCACGAGACCGGCATCGAGAAGCTCATCGCCGATGTGCAGGCCGAGTCGCGCATCAAGGTGATGACCGGCACCACCATTGCCGCACTGGAAGGCGCTCCGGGTTCCTACACCGCCAAGTTCTCCAACGGCTCCGAGGACAAGATCGGTGCCGTGGTTCTGGCCACCGGCTGGGTGCCGCAGGATGCCTCCATCCTCGAACCCCTCGGATACGGACGCTTCAAGAACGTCGTCACCACTTGGGACGTCGAGGAAATGGCCAAGAACGGCCAGCTGCTGCGCCCCTCCGACGGCAAGCCCGCCAAGCGCGTCGCCTTCCTGCTCAATACTGAGAAGGCCGAGCCGAGCGACCTCTTCAAGCCCAAGGCTCCCGCCGCACCCGTCGAGGATGAGGCCAAGGAAGAAGGCGAGGACAAGAAGGCCCACAAGCACGTTGACCTCGAAAGCGCCCGCCACCTGCCCTACTCCAGCGCGGTCAACTCCGTGATCTCCCTCAAGGAGGCCGGATACGTCACCGAGCAGTACACGGACGGTCAGGCCTACATCATCTACAAGGATATGCTCGTTCAGGGCATCCACGAGAAGTACTACAAGGCCGCGCAGGACAACCCCGGCGTGATGCTGACCAAGGGTACCATCGTCTCCGTCGAGGAAGACACCGATGGCAGCCTGCTGGTCACCGTGGCCAACACCCTTCTCGGACAGGACTTCGAGCTGAAGGTCGACATGGTCGTCGTTCCCACCGGTATCGTGCCCACCACGGCAAAGAATCCGGTGATGAACTTCAAGTACCGTCAGGGCCCGGCCTTCCCGGACCTCGACCTCTTCGACGGCTTCTGCGACTCCAACTACATCTGCTTCCCCTACGAGACCCGCCGCACCGGCGTGTACGCAGCGGGTTGCGTGCGTCAGCCCATGTTCATGGACAACGCCGAGGATGACGCCGCTGGCGCCGCCCTCAAGGCGATCCAGTGCATTGAGTCCGCCAACCGCGGCGTGGCCGTGCATCCCCGCTCGGGCGACCTGACCTACCCGGTCTTCAACTTCGTGCGCTGCACCCAGTGCAAGCGCTGCACCGAGGAATGCCCCTTCGGCGCACTCGACGACGACGAGACCGGAACGCCGAAGCCCAACCCGACCCGTTGCCGTCGCTGCGGCACCTGCATGGGCGCCTGCCCGGAGCGCGTCATCAGCTTCGACAACTACAACGTCGACCAGATCGGCTCCATGATCAAAGCCATCAACGTTCCGGACGACATGGATGCCGGTGGTCCCCGCATCGTGGTTCTCGCCTGCGAGAACGACGCATACCCGGCCCTCGACATGGCCGCCATGCGCGGAAAGACTTGGAGCCCCTACGTCCGTATCCTCCCCGTGCGCTGCCTGGGTTCCGTCAACGCCATCTGGGTCGCCGACGCGATGTCCAAGGGCATTGACGGCGTGATGATGCTCGGCTGCAAGTACGGCGACGACTACCAGTGCCACTTCGTCAAGGGCTCCGAGATCTGCAACCGCCGCAAGGAAAACATCGCCGAAACCCTCGAACGCCTTGGTGTCGAGCCTGACCGCGTCGAACAGTACCAGGTCGCCATCGACGAATACGACAAGCTTCCTGCGATGATCGAAGAGTTCCAGAACATGATTCTGGAAAAGGGCCCCAACCCGTTCAAGGGCTACTAGGAGGAGATACGTCATGTCGAAAGCTGTACGGATTGAACCCGATGTGCAGTTCATCAAGGAGCTGCAGTCGGTGGGTGGCGACACCCTCAAAAAGTGCTATCAGTGCGCAACCTGCTCTGTGGCCTGCCCCCTGTCGCCGGCCGACGCCCCCTATCCTCGCAAGGAAATGATCTGGGCGCAGTGGGGCCTCAAGGACAAGCTGGTCAACGACATCGACATCTGGCTCTGCCACAACTGCGGAACCTGCTCGGACCTGTGTCCCCGTGGCGCCAAGCCCGGTGACCTGCTCTCCGCGCTGCGCAACATGGCATACAAGAACCTCGTCGAACCGAAGATCCTCGGCACGTGGATGAGCTCCTCCAAGTACCTGCCCATCCTCGTGGCCATCCCGGTCGCGCTGTGGCTGTTCGTGTGGTCCCTGACCACGGGCCTGACCATCCCCGAAGGCACCATCGTCTTCGGCAAGGTCTTCCCCGGCGACTACACCATCGACCCGATCATGTGCACGACCTTCTTCTTCATGGTCACCTCGTTCGTTCTCGGTTGCTCGAAGCTCATCAAGTCCTTCCAGTCCATCCCGGGAACCTACTACGTCGGCGCTCACGAAAAGCCCGGCATCATCGACTGCATCAAGGACGTCCTTTTCAACGAAATCGGTCGTCACACCAACTTCACCAGCTGCGGTGAAGAGACCGAGGCCGACAAGGACAAGTTCAAGGGTCACCTCCTGCTGTTCTACAGCTTCGTGGCTCTGGCCGTCGTCACCGGCATCATCGCTACCTGCCACTGGGGCGGCAAGGTCATCGAGTTCATCTCCCCGGCCGGCCACACCCCGCTGCCGCTGTGGGCTCCCCACAAGCTGGTCGCAAACGTTGGCGCCGTGATGATGATCATCGGCCTGACCCTGCTCACCCGCCGTCGCATGAATCAGGACGAGAAGAAGACCAAGTCCTCCTACTACGACTGGTTCCTCCTCGGCCTCATCTGGGCCATCGGCCTCACCGGCATCTTCAGCGAGCTGCTCCGTCTGGCCGACGTCGCCACCCTTGCCTACCCGATGTACTTCCTGCATCTGGTGGTCGTGTGGATGCTCTTCGCCTACCTCCCCTGGTCCAAGCTCGGTCACGTGGTCTACCGCACCGTGGCCCTGATCTACGCCAGGCGCATCGGGCGAGTGCCGCTGAGCTAGGTTCCAGACTTGACTGACTAAACCAAAGAAAGACGACTTTCCTTGACACATAAGGAGGCTATCATGGCTGAGAGCGTTGACCGCAAGGTTTTCCCCATGTCCACGTTCGCCGCGTACCTCACCGGCGAAGAGTATGATGCCAACCGTTCCGGTATCCGCGAGCTTCTGGGCTTCATGACCGGAATGTCCATCGACGCCACGTCCGAGCCCTTCGCCGCCGCAATGGCCAAGGCTTGGATCTACGAACAGAATCCCGAGCTGACCGGAATCAAGGGCCACGCCGACAAGTTCGGCTCCCACGTTTCCGTGCTGCCCCTGCCCGCCGACACCTGCGACATGCTCGCCAAGGTCGTGGCTCAGCTGCAGGACGTGCAGGCCAAGAACAAGGAGCAGGCCTCCAAGATCTCCGATCTTCAGAAGCAGCTCTCCGACACGCAGGCCAAGTTGAAGGAAGCCTCCGCCAAGGTCACCACCTACGAGGCCCAGCTCGGCGCTGGCGAGAAGAAACTCCAGGTCTCCGAAGGCCAGATCGACTCCTACGTCGGTAAGGTCGACAGCCTGCTCGCCAAGATCGAGGAAGTCATCAAGCACGGCGTGGTCACCACCGCCGCAGGTGCCGCAGGTGCCGCCGGTGAGGCCGCTGCCTCCGGCGCTGCCGACGCAGGTGCCGTCGACTCCCCCGGCGAAGTCTCCGCCGACTTCGGTTTCGGTACCGACGGCGGCGACGGCTTCGGCTTCTAATTCGCCACAGCCAATTCCGTTGCTTCAGGCCCGGATCGCTTTGCGATCCGGGCCTTTTTTCGTCTTCCGCCTCGTCGCTGTGCCTAGCTGTATCGTTCACTGCCCCATGCAAGACGTAGGCTCCGCCAGCCAAGGGGCCGCTGGCCCCCTGGACCCCCGATATGCGATATCCGTGGGTGCCCTTGGCAAGCCGGTCGGCTTTGCACGACGAAGCCCTAGTTGGGATTGTTAAGGGCCCACGGCCCTTGACCGGGGCCGGGGCAGAGCCACGGTCGCCGAAGGCCATGCCCCGCGCAGCGGTTTCCGCCTCGTCGCTGTGCCCAGCTGTATCGTTCACTGCCCCATGCAAGACGTAGGCTCCGCCAGCCAAGGGGCCGCTGGCCCCCTGGACCCCCGATATGCGATCTGCGTGGGTGCCCATGGCAAACCGTTCGGCTTTGCACGACAAAGCCCTAGTTGGGATTGTTAAGGGCCCACGGCCCTTGACCGGGTCCGGGGCAGCGCCCCGGTCGCCGAAGGCCATACCCCGCGCAGCACGTATCGCGGTTTCGCCGCGTCGTTTCGTCGCTGTGGCCGAGGCGTATCGTTCACCACCACATGCAAGACGTAGGCTCCGCCAGCCAAGGGGCCGCTGGCCCCCTGGACCCCCAATATGCGATATCCGTGGGTGCCCTTGGCAAGCCGGTCGGCTTTGCACGACAAAGCCCTAGTTGGGATTGTCAAGGGCCCACGGCCCTTGACCGGGTCCGGGGCAGCGCCCCGGTCGCCGAAGGCATCCTTTTGTCCCGCCGGTCGCCGAAGGCCATGCCCCGCGCAGCGGTTTCCGCCTCATCGCCATGTCCTGCCGTTTCACCAGCGACAGCGCACGAAAAAGCCCGCCCCTGCCGATATGGCGGGAGCGGGCCGTGAAGAATCGCTATGCGGTTGGCTAGATGTAGCTGGCCGTCACGATGAGCAGTCCAATCAGCGAGGCGAGGACGAGAGCGGGCGTTCCGCCGAAGACCTGATAGGTCTGCGGCTTTCCGTCGCGCCTGAGCTTCCACGCCATGGCGCAGGGCAGGAAGATGGCGAGGATGGCCAGCGCTGCGCCAGCGTGCGCCAGTGCCTGAATGAAGCGTCCGGGACAGACCAGAGCGGCACCGAGCGGCGGCGCGAAGACCAGCAGCATGGTGAAGAAGCGATGGAGCCGAGAGTTGCCCAATCCGAAGACCTCGGCCAGCAGATCGAACAGGGCGAGAGACACGCCGAGAAACGAGGTCAGAAGGGCCAGCGCGGCGAAGGTGGAAAGCACCGTGCCAAGCCACGCGGACCCACCAGCCAGCGTATTCACGAGCATCTCGACACTGCCGCCCATGCTGCTCAATTCGCCAGCCGATGTCCGCCCGAGGGACGCCATGACCCACAGCAGGTAACAGATGAAAGGCAGCACGCTCCCGAACACCGCCACCTTGCGCAACCGCGCTGCGGGTGCGTCCAGATAGCGGACAATGCTGGGAATGCTGGCGTGGAAGCCAAAAGAGGTGAACAGCACGGGCAGTGCAGCCAGAATCAGGCTCCAGCTGATGCCGCCGGAAACGCTGGCTCCAGCGAGATTGGCGGTCTGCACGCCGGGCACGAGACTCGCCAGCGCCGCGACCATGGCTCCGACCATCACGAAGAACAGGAGCTGGTTCACGCGAACGATCATGCCGGTTCCGAGAACGACGACCAGTCCGCCAAGCACCGCGAAATACAGCGTGCCATTCTGAGCGGCGATATCGAGACCAACGCTGCTGACCACGCGCGTGGCAAGCTCGCCAGCGCCGGTGAGATACGCGACCAGCAGCGCATAATGCAGAAAGACCATGCTGCCCGTGGCCACGATCTGACCGCCGCGCCCAAGGACCTTTCTGGCCATGTTGTTGAAATTTTCTCCTGCGCCGATCCTGAGGTTGACCTCAAGGAGCAAGAGCGCGGAATACACGGCAAGTCCCCAGACCAGCAGAAGCAGAAGCGCTCCCGTCGCAAACCCCATTTCGCCGATGACCATCGGCAGGCCAAGCATGCCCGCGCCGATGGCTGTCCCCGCCACAATGCATGCGGCTCCGATTTCTCTTGATGCTGACGTATTCATTGTTCCGAGTGGGTTGGTAAGGTGAGGCGCGGCTCGATCCTGCGCGTTTCGAGGCAAGCGCGAGGAAGCGGACCGCTCGCGAAGGAACGGCGATGCGGATGGGAAAATTTCGTCCGCACGATAAGACCGCTGGCAACATGGCACACACATTCCCCACGCATGCGCGAGGGGCACAGGTCTCTTGGCACCCCAAACGCACTGCGTCAAGGCCGGAATTCCTTGCCTGGCGGGCATTGTTTGCGCAACTACGGTTCATTGCGTCATAAGGCGACGCAATGCGGCTTCGTCCGATAGGCCGATCACGCATGACGCGTCATCGACATGCCGATTCATACGGTATCGACGCATCATCCGACATGAGAACGATGCGCAAGATGAATCCGTTCCCGCCAGTTGCATGTCATTCAACCACGTTTCGACGATTGCGCGCGGGGCACGCCCCTGCGACCAACGGTGGACCGCCGGAGCAAAACGACGGCCCGTTCCACGCCCTGCGATGCGAATTGCCATCCGAATGCCCCCCCTCGACTCGCCACCCGCCACCGCCGCGCATGTTGCGCCGCAGCGCGTGACAGGGTATGTCCCTGCCATGCGCCGCAACATCTCCGCATCAATGCAACTTCTGCCGTTCATGGCCTTCCTGTTCCACATATTCAGTGCAGGAGCGGGCGGAACGGATTGGCAGCTCGCCTTCGAATGGGGCGGCCTTGCCGCTGTGTCCGTCACCGCGGCATGCCTCGGACTCCGTCTGCCCGTGGACAGGCTACTTCTTGGCGTGAACCTCTATCTCGCCAGCGGAGCGGCCGCCTATGCCGTGCAATGGTTCCCCATGCTCGGGCTGTATGCCCGCCTGCAAGCGGCAGGCATTCTCGCATGGGTCGTTGCCGTGGGCGTGGCGGATTTCCTTCTACTTCTGCGTTCCAAGCATGCCGACACGTGCAGCCAGCGGCGCGCCCTGCGGCTGCTCCTTACCGAATTCGTGGCGCTGAACTGGGCCTTCCTGTTTCGCGACAGCCATATGCTGGCCCTCGTGCTCCCCTTCGCCACGCTGGCGATTATGCGCATGGTCCTGAACCGGCGGTTCGCCCCGGCCATGGCTTCCGGCTCCACAAACGAAACCGAGGCCGAGGCATGAGCGTCACCCACATCTTTCTGCCGCCGTTGCGCAAGCCCACCGGCGGGCTCGCCGTGCTGCATCAGGTGGCCGCACATCTGCACGCCGAAGGCTTCCCGGTCCGTCTCGTCCCGCGCGAGGCCGCGTACTGGGCACCCGCGCTCTCGGCTGCGGTCCCCGTCACGCCATGGGCCGATCTGCACCTTGCGCCGGACGACATCTGGCTCGTACCCGAGGGCTGGGTCAATGGTCTCGCCCCCGGCCTTTCCGCCGGGGCGCGTTGCGTCGTCTATGTGCAGAACTGGGCGTATCTCTTCTCAGCCCTGCCCGAAGGCGTCACGTGGGACCGGCTCCCGGTCTCCTTCATCGCCGTCTCCGATCCCGTGGCGTGGTTCATGCGCGAAACCATCGGCGTGGAAGCCCCGGTCCTGCGCCCCGGCATCGACCTCTCGCTCTTCACGCCACCGACTGAGCGGCCGGACTCGCCCGTGCGCATCGCCTTTATGCCGCGCAAGAACAAGGCGCTGGCCGCGCAGATCAGGGCCGGATTCGAAGCCAGAGCCGCCCGCCGTGCCATGCCGCCCGTGGAATGGGTCGCCATCGACGGCCTTCCGCCCGAAGGCGTGGCCCGCACCCTTCGCGAAAGCCACGTCTTCCTCGTCACCGGCTATCCCGAGGGCTGCCCGCTGCCGCCGCTGGAAGCCATGGCCTGCGGCGCGCTCTGCGTCGGCTTTGCCGGACTTGGCGGATTCGACTACATGCGAAACGCCGCCACGTTCCCCGGCGCGGCTGAGCCATGGTTCCCCCTGCGCCCCACGCCGTGGACTGGAAACGGCCTCTGGGTGGCCGACGCCGACGTCATGGCGGCCGTCAACGCCCTCGAAACCGCCGTTACCGCCGTGGCCTCGCATGATCCCCGCGTTACGAATTGTCTCGCCGCCGCGCTGGACACAGCCCACCACTACGGCATAGAAACCCAACGCCGAAGCGCCGCCGCCCTCTGGCAGCAGCTCTCCAGCTGACCATCTCCCCAAAAGCGACAGTTCACCGTTTTTTTCCGCCAATGCTTTCCGCATCGGCGTATGAACGGTTATATCCATCATAGGACGCGAGGCGGGCCGATCCGCACCGCATGGCCTGAACAGACGACAAGGACACGACAATGCGCTACAGGCTGCCCGAGAGCCACCGCCCCTATACGGACGCCTACTTTCTGCGTTCGCGCCACATTCTCGAACGCGAGGACCTCAATCCCCGCGTCACCATGCAAATTTTCCTCCGGCAGGGTCCGGGCCGCATCCACGGCATCGACGAGGCCGTCGGCATCATCGGCAGCTTCGCCGGAAACGGTGGGCGCAACCTCACCGTGCATGCCCTGCCCGAAGGGGCCGAATACGCCCCTCTCGAAACGCTCATGCTCATCGAAGGCCCAATTCAAGACTTCATCGAGCTTGAGACCCTCTATCTCGGCGTCATCGCCTCGGCTACCTCGGAGCGCAACGGCGATCCGCTCCCGGACCCTTCGGCCGTGGAACGCCGCGCCGCCGCCATCCGCGAGATGCTGCCCGACAAGCAGCTCATGTACTTCGGGTCCCGCCACTGGCACTGGACCTACGACGAGGAGATCACCCGCGCCGCCATTCGCGGCGGCTTCGACTCCTGCGCCACCGACGCTGGCGCGACGGCCTCCGGCCTGTCCGGCGGCGTGGGCACCATTCCGCACGCCCTTGTGCTCACCTTCGCCCACCGCGTGGGCATGGAGCGCGCCACCGCCGAAGCTACGCTGGCCTTCGATCGCCACATGGACCCGTCCATCGCCCGCATCGCGCTGGTGGACACCTTCAACCGCGAAGTGACCGATTCCATCGCCACCGCCGAGGCCCTTGGAAGCCGCCTATGGGGCGTGCGCCTCGACACCGCCGGCGAAAACCTCGGTCAGGGCGGAACGCCCTTCGACGGACGCACCCACTGGACCGGCAACGGCGTCACCGTGGAGCTCGTCCGCAACGTCCGCGAACAGCTCGACGCCGCAGGGCACAATGACGTGAACATCGTCCTGTCCAGCGGCTTCGGCGACCTCGAAAAGATCGCCGCCTTCAAGGAAGGCGAGGCGCGATACGGCCGCCTGTTCGAATCCATCGGCATCGGGAGCCTGTTCCCGGCGCGCTTCGCCACGGCGGATATCGTTCGCATCGAAGGCCGGGACATTGCGAAGGCGGGCCGCGGCCTGCATCCGAATCCCCGGCTCAGGCGCGTGCTCTAGGGCAGAAGGTGCCGTCATGAACAGGGCACTCGTCATCGTCGACATCACGGCGCGCACCCACGCCACAGTCGCCGAATCCGCCTGACCTCATCATGACGGGCCGTTCAGAGTCCGGGATTGTCTTGCGCGCCCCCCGATGGTACGACGCGCGCGGAGGAATGATTTCATGGCCAAGAAGAAGGAACGGGCGCTGCCCGAATCGCTGGGGCTGCCCGCAGGTGGCGTGGAGACGCACGCCCATCTCGACCACGAGGATTTCGCCGAGGACATCGAGACCGTCATCGCCCGCGCCCATGCCTGCGGCGTGAGCCGCATCGGCCACGTGTTTCTCGGCCCCGAGGACTACCGCGACGGACAGCCTCTGTTTGCCGCGCATCCCGAAGTGTTCTTCATCCTCGGTGTTCACCCGCAGGACGCCAAGGATCTCACCCCCGCACGCCTCAACGCCATGCGTGAAGCCATCGCCGCCGATCCGCGCGTCCGTGCCGTCGGCGAAATCGGGCTCGACTACCACTACGAATACTCCCCGCGAGACGTGCAGGACGCAGCGTTTCGCGCGCAGCTGGCCATGGCCCGCGAACTGGACCGCCCGGTGGTCATCCATTCCCGCGACTCCCACGAGGACGCCGTGCGCATCCTTCTCGACGAGGGCTTCCACGACCGCCCGCTCCTGTGGCACTGCTTCGGGAGCGACATCGCCTTTGCCCACGAACTCCTCTCCCACGGCTGGCATCTTTCCATCCCCGGTCCTGTGACCTACGCCCGCAACGAGGCCGTGCAGGACGCCGTGGCACAGATTCCCCTTGATCGTCTCGTGCTGGAGACCGACTGCCCCTATCTCGCCCCCGAACCGTGGCGCGGCAAGCGCAACGAACCCGCCTTCATCGGCTTCACCGCCGTCAAGGTCGCCAAACTGCGTGGCATGGACCCCGCAGAACTGTGGACCGCCTGCGGCGACAACGCCCGCCGCTTCTTCGGACTCGACAACTAGCCCGCCAACATTACGCTTTGCAACGCCACGCCTCGCCTCGCGCACATCCGCTGCGCGGGGCATGGCCTTCGGCGACCGGGGCGCTGCCCCGGACCCGGTCAAGGGAGTGACTCCCTTGACAATCCCCACTAGGGCTTTGTCGCGCAAAGCCGACCGGTTCACAAAGGGCACCCACGCAGATCGCATATAGGGGGTCCAGGGGGCCAGCGGCCCCTTGGCCGGCGGAGCCTACGGCTTGCATATCTCAATGAACGATCCGCCTCGCCACTGCGCCGCATTTGCCGCCAGCCTTTGACACATTTGCAACTTTTTTTCGCTTCAACATCGAAAAAACGCGTCACGCATTTCCGGTACTTGTCAATCCGGACCAAAGCATAGTAGTTGAATTCCTCCGGTTTACAGCAGGGACACAACAGGAAGTCGCGTCGCAACACTCCCGCCCTGCATTGTCCAATCACACGTCACAGGGGAACGCGGTGTCCGCCGCCGCCCCCGCACAATGGAGGTTTCGCATGTTGAAGAGATTCGTCATGGCTCTGTGCGCCGTTGCGCTCATGGCCGGTGCCGCGCAGGCCAGAACCATTCATTTCGCGTCCGACGCGACGTGGCCGCCCATGGAAATGCTGGACGCCGAAAAGAACGTCGTCGGCTTCTGCCCCGAGGTGGTTCGCGCCATGGCCAAGGCTGGCGGCTTCGAGGCCGACATCAAGAGCACCGCGTGGGACGGCATCTTTGCCGGACTGGCTGCGGGCAAGTACGACGTCATCGCCTCTTCGGTGTCCATCACCGAGGAGCGCAAGCGCGCCATGGATTTCTCCGATCCCTATTTTGAGGTGAAGCAGGGCGTGGTGGTCCGCGCCGGTTCCGACATCAAGTCCTTCGCGGACCTGTCCGGCAAGACCGTGGGCGCGCAGATCGGCACCTCCGGCTACTTCACCGCCAAGAAGGCCGAGGGCGCGACGCCCAAGTCCTATGACGAAGTGGGCCTCGCCATTGAGGACCTGTTCAATGGCCGTCTCGATGCCGTCATCTGTGACGACGCCGTGGCCGCCGACTTCGCGCTGACCAATCCCAACTACTCCGGCAAGCTTGCCCTCGCTTTCCTCATCGTTCCGGAAAAGCCCGAGTACCTCGGCTTTGCCGTGAAGAAGGGCAACCGTGAGGTCATCGAGATCCTCAACGCCTCGCTGAAGGCTGTCCGCGAAAGCGGGGAATACGACCGCATCTTCAAGAAGTGGTTCCCCACCAACTAGCAGGCCGCCCCATATCATGACAGAAGGCCGGAATCGCCCACGCGGTTCCGGCCGGCTTCAACATTTCGCAAGGCACCATCATGTCTCATCGCAAGCATGTCACCATTGACATTGGCGACGGCGCGGCCATACCCCGCAAGCGCGACATCGGGCTTTTCAGTGCCTGGTGGCTCGCCTTCATCGGCGCCATCGCCATTATCGTTTATCTCTGCTCCGTCAGCCCCGAGCCCTACCTGCGCATTCTGAAGTTCATCCCGGACGGCGTGCTCGTGACCTTCGAGGTCACCGTGCTGTCGATCCTGCTGTCGCTGGTGCTCGGACTCATCACCGGACTGGGCCGCCTCTCCAAGAACAGGGCTTTCAACCTCATCGCCTCGACCTACGTCGAGGTGGTGCGCGGCATCCCACTTCTGGTGCAGCTGTTCTACATCTACTACGCCCTCGGCAGGCTGGAGATATTCAGCAACCTGCCGCCGCTGGCCGCCGCGGTCATCGCCATGGGCATCTGCTACGGCGCATACATGGGCGAAGTGTTCCGCGCAGGCATCGAAGCCATCGACAAGGGGCAGACCGAAGCGGCCCGCTCGCTCGGTTTCGACAGCCGCCAGACCATGTTCCTCGTCATCCTGCCGCAGGCATGGCGCACCATCCTGCCTCCGGTGGGCAACGAATTCATCGCTCTGCTCAAGGACTCCTCGCTTGTGTCCATCCTCGCCGTGGCGGACCTGCTGCGCCGAGGCCGCGAATTCGCCAGCGAATCGTTCTACTACTTCGAGGCCTACACGATGGTCGCGCTGGTCTATCTGGTCATCACGCTTGTCCTGTCCAAGGCCGTAAGCCACATGGAAGCGAGGTTGCACTACTATGACCGCGACTGATCCCATCATCCGCATACAGGGCGTTCACAAGAATTATGGCGCACTGCGCGCCCTCGACAACGTCAGCCTCGACGTGGCGCGCGGCGAGAAGGTCGTCATCATCGGCCCCAGTGGATCGGGCAAGTCCACGCTGCTGCGCTCCATGAACCGCCTCGAAACCATTGACGGTGGCAGCATCATCGTTGACGGACTCGACGTGAACGACCGCTCCAACAACATCAACGCCATCCGTCAGGAACTGGGCATGGTCTTCCAGAGCTTCAACCTCTTCCCCCATAAGACCGTGCTCGAAAACCTCACCATGGCCCCCATGCGTCTCAAGCGCGTGCCCAAGCACGAAGCCGAGCAGACCGCCATGGAACTGCTGACCAAGGTCGGCATCCCCAACAAGGCGGGCGTGTATCCGGCCATGCTCTCCGGCGGTCAGCAGCAGCGCGTGGCTATCGCCCGTGCGCTGGCCATGAAGCCGAAGATCATGCTCTTCGACGAGCCGACCTCAGCCCTCGACCCCGAAATGATCGGCGAAGTGCTCGACGTCATGGTCACCCTCGCCCGCGAAGGCATGACCATGGTCGTGGTCACCCACGAAATGGGCTTCGCTCGCGAGGTCGCCGACCGCGTCGTGTTCATGGACGCAGGACGCATCCTCGAAATCGGCACGCCGGAACACTTCTTCCAGTCGCCGACCAACGAACGCGCCCAGCTGTTCATGAAGCAGATTCTGTAGCGCGTCCCCTTCTTGTGCATCAAAAGGGCCGGGCCTCCCCACGCGGGAGGCCCGGCCCTTGCGTTTTTGCCATCACCACGGCTGATGACCGCTACGCGGGGCATGGCCTTCGGCGACCTGGGCGCTGCCCCGGACCCGGTCAAGGGCCGTGGGCCCTTAACAATCCCAACTAGGGCTTCGTCGTGCAAAGCCGAATGGTCCGCCAAGGGCACCCACGTATAGCGCATATCGGGGTTCCAAGGGACCAGCGGCCCCTTGGCCGGCGGAGCCTACGTCTTGCATTGGGCAGTGAACGATACGCCCGGCCACAGCGCCATGCACATGTGCACAAACTTGCGCCTGCGGCGCTGCTGTTGTAGCCAAGCCCCCCTTCCGGCGGGCACGAACTTGAGCCGCCTACCGGACCCAACCGGAAACGGGAGTTTCATCATGGATATACGTCACCTCTCGAAAGCCATCATGCGTCCGTCACGCGTCAGGCTCGCCGTACAGTTCGGATGTGCGGCGCTGTGCCTGTACGCTGGCTGGCGCTTCTACCTTTTCACCAGCTGGGCCGCCGGACACACGACTGAAGCCGTCGCACGCCCGGCCTCAGTGGAAGCCTTCCTACCCCTCAGCGCCTTCATGGCTCTCAAGCGCCTGCTCGTGACGGGGCTTTGGGACGCGGTGCATCCTGCGGGGCTGACCATCCTCATCATGGCCATCGTAATGGCGCTGGTGGTGCGCAAGGGCTTCTGCGGGCACATCTGCCCGGTGGGGCTGGCCTCGCGCATGCTCGCCGCCGCAGGCCGCCGCCTCGGCATCAGCCATGAGCCGCCGCGCTGGATGCACAAGGGCTTGTTCGTCTTCAAATACATGCTGTTCGCGCCCTTCGCGCTAACCGTGCTGCGCATGGGCGTACCAGAGATCGAGAGCTTCCTGTTCTCGTCCTACAACATCTCGGCCGACGCGCACATGCTCGCGTTCTTCCTGTATCCCTCGACGGCGACGCTCATCGTCGTGACCACGCTCGCTCTGCTCGGACTGGTGGTGCCCTATTTCTGGTGCCGCTACATGTGTCCCTACGGCGCAATGCTCGGCCTGTTCTCGCTGGCCTCGCCACTGGCCATCACGCGCGACGCCTCGGCCTGCACGGGCTGCGGCCGCTGCTCGCGCGTGTGTCCCGGCGGCATCCGCGTACAGGAAAAGGTCCGCGTCAACTCGCCCGAATGCGTGGGCTGCATGCAGTGCGTGGAGGCCTGCCCGGCCAAGGGATGCCTCGCCCCGGCGCTGCCCGTAGTCGGTCGACTGAACCCACTCCTGCCCGCGCTGGCGGCGGCGCTTCTGCTGGCTGGCTTCCACGTCTGGGGCGTGAGCACGGGACACTGGGACAGCACCATGCCGCTGACCATGTTGCGCAGGTTCTACGCCATGGCGCTCTCCGGCATGCCAGCTTCGGGCTTTTAATGTCGACGCAGCCGGTGTAACTGTCCCGCCATGCATACCGCGATCAAACAGCCGTTGGTCCGCCTTGTCGACGTCAGTGTCCGCACAGGGCAGACCATGGCCCTCGAACATGTGGACTGGGCCCTCGCCCCGAACGAGCACTGGGCCATCGTAGGCCGCAACGGCGCGGGAAAGACCACCTTCATGCGTGTGGCGCGCGCGGAGCAACACCCCGCGCAGGGCATGGGCCATGTCGAGTGGGTGCTCGACGGCCAAGGGGGCGGGCCAGCCGAGGCGCGCCAGGCCATGCTCATCGTCTCCGCCGACGATCAGGACCAGTACACCCGCCTCGGACGCGAGCTCTGCGGCACGGAGGTGGTCGTCAGCGGGCTACGCGGAACGACGGACCTCTTCAGCCCCGCCACCCCCGAGGAACTCGCCACCGCCCGCGAACTGCTGGCGGAATTCGACGCCGCCCACCTCGCCGACACGAATCTGACCGCCATGTCGCGCGGTCAGGCGCGGCTTGTGCTCATCATCCGCGCCCTTGCCGCCCGCCCGCGCGTGCTACTCCTCGACGAGGCGCTGGACGGGCTGGACCGCCACTCGGCCAAACGCGTGAATGCGGCTGTGGAAACCGCCGCGACGCAGGGGATGCAGATCGTGTTCTGCACCCACCGCAAGGGCGAAATCCCCGACTTCATCACGCACGCGGGCATCATGGAATCCGGACGTCTGGTCCGGCAGGGACCGCGATCCGTGGTGCTCGACGAAGCTCGCCGCGCAGCCGAGGACGAAGAGGTTCCGCAATGGAACGGATGCTCTGCCACGGACCTCGCGCCACACGGCGAAACTCCGGAATTCCTCGTGCGCATGCGAAACGCTACCGTGCTTCGCGCCGGGCGGCATATCCTGTCCGGCGTGGACTGGACCATCCGCCCCGGAGAGCGTTGGGCCGTCCTAGGCCGCAACGGCGCGGGCAAAAGCACCCTCGTGCGGCTCATGACCGCCGAAATGCGCTGCATGGCAAATGGCCGGGTCGACTGGTTCGGGGCGTCCGGCCCTACGGACATCGCGGCCGTGCGCCAGCGGATAGGCCTCGTCTCGCCGGAATTGCAGGCCGCCTACCGCTACGACGTCCCCGCGCTGGAGCTTGTTCAAAGCGGCTTCTTCCACAGCATCGGCCTGTGGTGCGAACCTTCGCCGGAAGAAACCGCCCGCGCACGGAGCCTCATGAACCTCGTGGGCATGGCGGCCTTCGAAAATCGCCACATCCGCAGCCTGTCCTATGGCCAGCTCCGGCGGCTTCTCATTGCCCGCGCACTTGCCCCGCGCCCGGACCTGTTGCTCCTCGACGAACCGTGCACCGGGCTGGACGCCGTCTCCCGCGCGTCCTTCCTGCGCACGACGTCGTTGCTATGCGAAGCGGAAATGTCCATGGTCTTCATCTCCCACGCACCGGAGGAACTGCCAGACGGCATGACCCACGTCCTCGTCCTCGACGAAGGGCGCATCCACTGCTGCGGCCGCATCGACGACCTCGGCTCCCCAGCATCGCTTCTGCCCTGACAGGCTCTTCACGGACGGCGCAGGCTCTGATATACGAACGCAGGCCCCACAACCTGCAACAGGCGTGCGCCAATGCGTCCACTTCTCCTTCTCACGCTGGTCCTGCTTCTCGTTTCCGCCTGCGCCCCGGCCCTGCCGCATGCCGATCCGCAGGACATGACCGGACGTAGCGTCTCCACCGAACGCGCCTACCGCATCGGCCTGCGCTGTCTCGAATCCGGCCGCGACGACGCTGCAGCCGCGCACTTCGAGCGCGTTCTCGCCGACCGCCCAAACCATTTCATGGCGACGGTGTACCTCGGCCTCGCGCAGTGGTTCTCCGGTGCACCCGAAGCAACAAGAAGCCTGTGGCAGACCAGCGCGACGAACTTTCCCCCGCAGTTGGCGCGCGAGCTCGACTCCATGGGCCTCGCCCTCGAACTGCTCGCCCATCGCCTACGCGCGCGGCGCGCCGTGGCGGACGAAGCCCTCGGCACATATCCTCCCATCGAGCCCGACCGCATCCTCGTCGCGCGCTTCGACTGCCGCGCCAGCGCCGAGGACCACCCCAACGCGCCATGCGGCTCTATTGCCCGCGCCCTGCGCGAGCGGTCCATCCAAATCCTCGCCGACGCAGGCTTCGCCGTGATCCCGCGCGATCTGGCCCGCGCCTACGAGATGGAGTGCGGGGCGGACCTCCTGATTCCACAGCGCGAGCACGCCCTGCGCACCGCGCGGCTTCTCGGGGCGCGGTTCCTCGTCTACGGCAACATCTCCCCCGCTCCGGGCAACCCGGACGCCCTGCGCACAGTGGTCAGCGTCATGGACCTCGAACCAGAATCCACCCGCCGCGAGCGGCTGCGCTCCGCGCTCGACATAGCCCGGCGCGAACTTGACTCCACCCGGCTGTCCCTGCACACCGTCCTCTCGCGCCTCGACACCTGCGATCAGGCCCTTGAGCACGCCGCACAGCAGGACGTGCTGGATGTGCTCCTCACCCGCCGCGCCGCCGTGGCCGATGCCATAAGCGCCGCCAACCGCGAGGGACGCCTCGCCGACGCCGTGACGCTGGTGGCGCACCACGAGGTGCTCGGCAACGATATCGCCCGCCAACGCGCCAGAATCCGCGACTTCGAACGCACCACCATTGCCCTCGAACTGAACCTGTTTTTGTTGCGCGAAGACCAGCTGCGCGCCCAAACCAAGGCGTTGCGCCCAGAAGCCACCCGCCTGCGCAGGGCCATCCTCGCACTGGAGAGCCAATGCGCCTTCCTCACGCGCAGGCTCGCAGAACCGACCGTTCCCGTGCGAGACGCGGTCTTCACCGTAGCCAACGCAGGCATGAGCGCATGGCCCGCAAGACTCGCGGGTGCCGTGGCTCCCCTTCTCGGCGCGAATGGCTCCCAGCTTCTGGCGCTCCCTGCCGACTCGACGCCCATCTCGGCCGATCTTGCGCTACTCGATCAGGCCCTTGCCGCATGGGATGACGGCGAGTATACCCGCGCCTGCCGTCTCATGACGCAGGCCGATCCCGCCGCGCCCGCTCCGGTGCATCCCGGCGAGGGCTTCGACGCCATGGGGCTGGCCTCCCTCTCCCGCGAGGAAGTGGCCCACAGCCTGATGCACCGTGTGCGACAGGCCGCACAGGTGGCGGGGATTCGCTCCACCGACCTCTGACCCACGAAACAGGAACGCCCATGCCCCGCACGGACCTCGCCCCCATCTGCCCCCGCATTCAGATTGCGGGAATCATCGACCGCGAGGAGGCCGACCTGCTGGTCCGCCTCGGCGTGGACAGCCTCGGCTTTCCCCTGCGCCTCGCCGTGCATGCCCCGGACATCTCCGACGCCGACGCGGCCCACGTCATCGCCAGCCTGCCGCCCCATGTCGCGGCGGTCGTCATCACCTACCTCACGAATCCGGACGAGATCATCGCCCTGTGCGACGCGCTCGGCACCGCGCGCGTCCAGCTCCACGCCGACGTCCCGCCTGCGGTTCCGGCAGCCTTGCGGGCGCTCCGGCCGGATTTGCGCATCATCAAGAGCCTCGTCATTCCGCACGGCTGCGACGACGCGCTTCCGAATTCCATCGTTGAGCGCATCAACGCCTTCGCCCCGCACGTGGACGCCTTCCTCACCGATTCCACGGACCCTACGACCGGTGCAACGGGCGCCACGGGGCGCATCCACGACTGGCGGCTAGACCGCGCCATCGTCGAGGCCTCGCCCATCCCGGTCATCATCGCTGGCGGTCTCAATCCGACCAACGTCCGCGCCGCCATCCGCGCCGCGCGCCCGGCCGCCGTGGACGCGCACACCGGCGTCGAGGGGCCGGACGGACGCAAACGCGCCGATCTCGTCAAAACCTTCATTCGCGAAGCAGTATCCGGCTTTTCCGACATCGCCTGAACGAAACAGCTACGTATTTCACCACGACACAAGACATACGCAATTCCACTTCGCGCTAAAATGCGCACCAACCAAACGCATTATCAATCCACACCGCTCCATTGCTCTCCATACTGCGGCCACAGCATGCCACTACCCATCGCTTCATTTGGATGTTGCATATTTGTTTTGTTGAATTTATGATTGTCTGCACCCCTCGATAAAACCATTCTCCAGAATGGATCAGGAGCGAACATGTTCGACCGTCCCGACTGTCGGCCCCTCGCCAACACACTGCTCCACGATCTCGTCGATCACAGAAATCCTCGTGCCGTGCTAGGAGAAGTGCTGACCATCTTTTCCCTCATCCACGAGGACGCTGACACGCATTTCCTGCGCACGGCCCATGCGGACACCGTCGCCCTGTTTCACGGCGAATATCCCGGCTACAAATGCTGCAGCACACGCTACCACGATCTCCAGCACACCATGGAGGTCTTCCTGTGCGCTGCGCGTCTTCTGCATGGCCACACTCTTGCCGGACGCACCCTGTCCGTTCGCGACTGCACCCTCACGCTCATCGCCGCTCTGTTCCATGACGCGGGGCTGATCCAGAGCGATAGCGACAACGAGGGCACTGGTGCCAAGTACACGCGAGGACACGAGGAGCGAAGCGGAGCCTTCGTGCACGCCTACTTCGACACCACCGGACAGCCCAGGCGCGACGCCGACTACTGCGCCTCGGTCATCCTGACCACCTGCCTCGGCATCACGCCGGACGTCATCCCATTCACCAGCCCAGAGCACATGCTGGCCGGGCGCATCCTCGGCGCGGCGGACCTGCTGGCCCAGCTATCCGGGCGCGAGTACCTCGAAAAGCTGCTCTATTTGTATGGGGAATTCGCCGAGGCCGGATTCGCCTACGAGTCCATGTTCGATCTGCTCTCGCGGACCCACGGCTTCTACGCCATGGCCCGCGCCCGCATCGAAGGCCCACTTGGCGGCGTGGATGCTTCCATGTTACGCCATTTCAGGAACCGATGGGGACTCGATCGGGACATGTACAGCGAATCGACAAAGCGCAACATGAACTACCTGAACGAAGTCCTGCGCGTAGGTCCCGAGGCCTACCTGACCAAGCTCAATCGCGGGGGCATCGTCAGGTCGCTCACCCCCTCCGCATAGCCGCAGGCATCCATGCCCTCACCCGACAGCTCTCCGCGCGCTCCCATCAAGGGCGTCTTCTCCACCATGGAGGTCAAGAAGACCGGCTCCGGCGCCACCACCCAGAGGACCAAGGTCAAGCAGTACTGGCTGGTCAACGAAATCGAGGGCGGCAAGGCCGAAGTCCAGCCCATCAACGAAAATCTCATCCCCATCGGCAAGAAGCGCGTCGTCTCGCTGGACGACGTGCTGGAACGCTTTCAGCCGGAACCGGACTTCTTCGTCCACAAGTCCTTCGCCCCGCAGCCGCCCGAAGGCGAAATCGCGACGGACGAGGGTGCCGCTCCCGGTGCGCCGCCGCGCCAGCCCGAGACCATAGAGGGCTTCGAAATCTCCGGTTCGCCGGAGGAGATGGAGCGCAGCGCCCGCGCGAGCTTCGGCATCGGCCTCACCTACCTCAAGCGCGGCAACCTGCAACGCGCCGAGGACGTCTTCGAACGCCTCGCCGACATGCAGGCCGACTTTCAGCCCGAGCACAAGCACATGTTCAACGACTTCGGGGTGTCCCTGCGCAGGCAGAACCTCTTCGACACGGCCCTCAAGCACTACATGCGCGCGCTGGAACTGGCCCACGACGACGAAAACCTCCTGCACAACATCGCACGCGCCCACTACGAGAAGCGAGATATCAAAAGCGCCATCAAATATCTGGAAATGTCGCTGGCCATCAATCCGGATCACGAAATGTCCCGCAAATTCCTCGCATGGATCAAACGCAAACACCGTGACGCGGCAGGCCCGGTGGTGCTCGATTTCTGACCGAACGCGCCGCGTCGTCCGCTTCGCGACAGTACACCTGGACGCAATGAACCCGGCATGTTTGAACTCATCATTGCAGCGTGTTATGAAACACGGATACAAGCCAAGGAGCGAACATGGACAAGAAGCTTCAGGATATCGCCGATAGCCTCGTCGTAAACGGAATGGCGCTCTACCATGTCCGCAACCGCAACGAAAAGCGCGTGGCAGAATGCATGGAACGTCTACTCGCCGAGGTGCCCGATTTCGCGCCGACGACCATCGACATCGAGGACATCTACGCGCTGAGCCTCAACAACCTGCCCCCGCGCTATGTCCAGCGCGGCAGCATCGTACTGCGCGAACCCGTCCGCCCCGATCAGGTCGAACAGACCGTCCGGGAAGCCATCGAAACCGTCCGCACCCGTCCGAACTACGAAGCCTGAGTCCATCGCCCCGCAGGAGGCCGCCGATGCTCAAGGACTATACGCAAACCCTGGACAGGCTCCAGATGGGACTTGGCAGGGCCTACATGCGCTCCCCCTCCATTCTCGGCATTCCCGGCATGTCCATCGCCGTGAAGATCGACCCCAACTACTATCTTGCGGTCATGCCAGCGTTCATCCACCGCATGGCCGAATGGGGCGGCATGTTTCCCGACACGGCTGAGGATGCCCTCATGCGCACCGGCAACCTCATCACCAGCGGGCCAGACCGGGACTACCTGCTGGAACTCGGCGTGGTGTGGGGCATACCACCCGTGACCAAACGCATACGCTGCGCCCTCGTCCTCGCGGAATTCGTGGACCGCGCCCTGCGGCTGCATGGCAGACGTGCGGCACCGCTGCCCGTGGCCGATCTGCGCGTCATCGCTGCGGATAGAGAGCGCGTCGACAGCTTCCTCGATGACAAGACACCTCTTGACAAGACGGCCTTTAGCTCGCAAATCTGATCCCTCGCTTCAGTCACACGATGTGGATTCTCCACCAGACGAATCGAGGAACGGATAATGGCACCCATCAGACGACTGCTCCACATGCTCGTGGCGACCCTCATGCTGGCCGCCCTGTGCGCCGCGCCCGCGCTTGCCGCAGAAGGCCCGGCCACGCCCGACGCCCCCGCCGACGCCGCCACCGACAACGCCACAGCCACCGAGATTCCGGACAAGCCCACCCCGGCGGAAGCCCTGCGCGCAACGCCCGTTGCCATCGTCCACACGGACATCGACAACGTCGGCACCCGCCTCGTCTTCCACCTCAAGGAAGTTCTGAACAAGTCGTCGCTGTTTTCCCTTTCCGCCGCCGACGAGAAGAAGATCAAGCTCGTCGTACGCACTCGCGAGGAGTTTCCCGGCAGGCCCGGTCTCGGGTCCGTGTACAGTGTGACGTGGATTTTCTCCGCAAGCGAAAACGTGCTGAACCACTACCTCGCCTCCGAGGTAGGGGTCGTTTCCGCTGCCGACGTGGCAGCAACCGCAGAGGCCCTCGCAGGGCGTACCGATGCCGTGGCGGCACAGTACGCCTATCTGTTCGAGTAGCAGGCCCTGCCGACCATTTCCGGTTCTCCCTGCGACTCGGGCGGGGGAACCGGACCCCCTCCCCCCTCCGCTCCTTCGCAGGTTCGCCGCTTTACAGGGCGCACAAGCTCCCGTAACGTTGCGCGCAGCCCGGAAATGCCGGCGCATCGCGCCCCCTCAAAGGGCGCTGACAGTCATTCATCAAGGAGCATTTGTCGCATGAGCAACCAATTCCCACGCATGCACCGCCTTCCGCCCTATGTGTTCGCGGTGGTCAACCAGCTGAAGATGAAGCTTCGGCGGCAGAACGTGGACATCGTCGACCTTGGCATGGGCAATCCTGACACGCCCACGCCCCAGCACATCGTCGACAAGATGATCGAAGCGGCCCAGAAGCCGGTCAACCACCGCTATTCCGCATCCCGCGGCATCCCGAACCTGCGCGCCGCCATCTGCGACTGGTACGCCCGCCGCTACGGCGTGTATCTCGATCCGGAGCAGGAAACCGTGGCGACCATGGGCGCGAAGGAAGGCCTCTCGCACCTCGCGCTGGCCATGCTTCAGCCCGGCGATGTCGTCTTCACCCAGGACCCCACGTACCCCATCCACCCCTATTCGGCGGTGATCGCGGGTGCGGACGTCAGACGAATTCCCATGGGCGGCGGACGCGACTTCATCGCCGACCTCGAACTCGCCATGCGCCAGACCTGGCCCAAGCCCAAGCTTCTCATCTACTGCTACCCCCACAACCCCACCACGGAAGTCGTGGACCTCTCCTTCCACCAGAAGATCGTCGACTTCGCCAAGGAAAACGGCATCTACGTCATCCACGACCTCGCCTATGCCGACTTCGTGTTCGACGGATACGAGGCTCCGAGCTTCCTGCAGGCCGAGGGTGCGAAGGATGTGGGCGTCGAGTTCTTCTCCATGTCCAAGAGCTACTCCATGGCCGGATGGCGCATGGGCTTCTGCTCTGGCAACCGCGAAATGGTGCAGGCGCTGACCCGCATCAAGAGCTACCTCGACTACGGCATCTTCCAGCCCATCCAGATCGCCGCCACCGTGGCCCTCAACGGCCCGCAGGAGTGCGTGAAGGAAATCGTGAACGTGTACAAGGAACGCCGCGACGTGCTCTGCGAAGGTCTCAACCGCGTGGGTTGGGAGATCGAGCCGCCCAAGGCCACCATGTTCGCATGGGCCAAGATTCCCGAGCCGTTCCGCGAAATGGGTTCCGTGGAATTCTCCAAGATGCTCCTTCAGGAAGGCCATGTGGCCGTGTCTCCGGGTCTGGGCTTCGGCCACTACGGTGACGACCACGTCCGCTTCGCGCTCATAGAAAACAAGCAGCGCACCCAGCAGGCCATCCGAGGCATCAAGAAGGTTCTGGAAGGAGCCAGGAAGTGCTAGAGAACAAGGTCATCAACATCGGACTGGCCGGTTTCGGCACCGTCGGACATGGTCTGGCCGATGTTATCGAGGAAAGCCGCGACGTCATCCGCCGACGCACGGGGAGCGACATCCGCATCAAATCCGTGCTCATCCGCAGCGACCGCCGCAGGGCCGAAGTTGAGGCCATCGGTGCGACCCCGGTTACCGATTACCGGGCACTCATCGACGACCCCGACATCGACATCGTGGTGGAGCTGACCGGCGGCATCGAATTCCCTCGCACACTCATCACCGAGGCGCTCCAGGCCGGCAAGCATGCCGTGACCGCCAACAAGGCGCTCCTCGCCGAGGACGGCATGAGGCTTTTTGCCCTCGCCGCCGAAAAGGGTGTGCATCTGGGCTTCGAAGCCAGCGTCGCGGGGGGCATCCCCGTGGTCCGACCGCTCCGGGAATCCCTTGCGGGCAACAGCATCCGCAAGATTCTGGGCATTCTCAACGGCACGGCCAACTACATCCTCACCGAGATGACCGACAAAGGTCTCGACTTCGAGACCGCTCTCTCCGACGCGCAGGCCAAGGGCTACGCCGAGGCCGATCCCACCCTCGACATCGAGGGTATCGACACCGCGCACAAGCTCACCCTGCTCATTCGTCTGGCCTTCGGGTGCAACTACCCCTTCGCCAAGCTGCCCGTTACCGGCATCACCGTGGTCACCCCCATGGACATCCGGTTCGCGCAGGAATTCGGCTACCGTATCAAGCTGTTGGCACAGGCCCGGCTCGTGGACGGCAAGGTCGAGGCAGGCGTCTATCCGGCCCTCGTGCCCGAAGACAATCTGCTCGCTTCCGTCAACGGCCCCTTCAACGCGATCCGCCTTGAAGGCATTGCGGGCCCGGTGGTCCTCCACGGTCGGGGGGCCGGGGACAGACCTACCGGAAGCGCAGTGCTGGCCGACATCATGGCCATCGCCCGCCACGCCGCGCCCAACAATCTGGGCTTCGTGAATCCCGTGCTACCCGAGGCCGACATCCTCGACCTCGACGACGCGGTGTCCCTGCATTATCTGCGCTTCATCGTTCCGGACCGCGCGGGTGTCCTGCGCGACATCGCCGGAGTGATGGCAGACAGGAACATCAGCATCCAGCAGGTCACGCAGAAACCGGCAGTGGACGGCGGCGGCGTTCCGCTCGTCTTCCTGAGCCACGAGGCAAAGGCCGGAGATATCCACTCCGCGATGCGAGAGATCGAAAACATGGGATTGACGCTGGCCCGCACGATGCACTTCCGCATCCTGTAGTCCGCGCACACGTTCCGAGTACGCTTTGAAAGGCGGCCCGCTCCATCAGGACGGGCCGCCTTTTCGATGCATCATCGCCAATCTGTTGCAGCATCATCATTTGACTTGATTTTCTGCGGACACGACATGAAGATGCGTACCATCCATTCAGTGACGGATGGGCATGACAAAGGATGCACAACCATGGCCGACACGAAGATTCTCTTCCTCGTTGCCGACGGAATGGGCGATTGGCGCGTGGATGGACTAGGCGGCAGAACGCCGCTTGAAGCCGCGCCTACGCCCAACATGGACAGCTTGGCATCGCGCTGCATCGCCGGGACCATCTCCACGGTCCCCTCCGGCATGCCGCCGGGGTCCGACGTGGCGAACATGAGCCTCATCGGCTTCGACCCCGCCGCGCATCACACCGGGCGTGGTCCCATCGAGGCGGCCGCGCAGGGGCTGAAGTTGCGACCGGACGACCTCGTCTGGCGGCTCAATCTCGTCTCCCTCACCGCCCCCGACGCCATGGGAACCATGCTCGACTACTCCGCCGGGCACATCGACACCGCATCCTCGCTCCCGCTCGTGGAGGACCTTGAGCACCACCTCGGGGACGACACCTTCACCTTCGTGCCCGGCATCCAGTATCGGCATCTGCTCGTCCAGCGGGGAGGTGCCAACTCGCCGGAGGCAGCGTTCGCCGTCCGCCCACCCCACGACATCACCGGACAGTCCATCGCGCAGGACATGGCGACCTTGGCCACGAGCCCGCGGCTCCTCGCCCTGTTCCACGCCGCCGCAGAACGTCTGAATACGCCCGCAAACGCCACCCGCGCCACCGGCATCTGGCCGTGGGGACAGGGCCGCCCCCTCGCGCTGCCGGACTTTTCCGACGCCTACGGACTGCGTGGGGCGGTCATCTCCGCCGTGGACCTCGTAAAGGGACTGGGCAGGGCCTCGGGCATGGCGGTCATCGACGTGCCGGGGGCGACAGGACTTCTCGACACGAACTACGCGGGCAAGGTTGCGGCGGCTCTCGATTTCCTGAATACTGGCGGCCAGTTCGCCTTCGTGCATCTGGAGGGACCGGACGAATGCGGCCATAGCGGCATCGTCGCGGACAAGGTGGAAGCCGTGCGGCGCTTCGACGAGCGCATCGTGGGGCCGCTGACACAGGCGCTGGCGGGCACGGACACGGCCATCGTCGTGACCTGCGACCACTTCACCCCTCTCGCCTGCCGCACGCACACCACCGATCCCGTCCCCTTCCTGCTGCACCACGCCTCGGCCACCGCACACGGCCTGCCCGGCTTCAGCGAGGCCCACGCGGCCGCCACGGGATTCACCATCAGCCCCGGCCACGACATCGTACGCCGGATTCTGGAGATCATCCGCCCATGAACGCCATTCCCTCTCCCGAGGCGTGGTACGCGCACCGCGTCTCCTACGGCGAAACCGACGCCATGCAGGTGCTGTACTACGCCGAATACCTGCACCTCTTCGAGCGCGCCCGCAGCCACCTGATCCGCGAATACGGCATGAGCTACAGCACCGTGGAAGAACGCGGCCTGTACCTGCCCGTACGCGAAGCCTCGGCCCGCTACCGCCGCCCCATTCGCTTCGACGACCTCGTCAATGTCCACGTCACCGTGAGCGACTGGGGACGGGCCTCCATCACCTTTTCCTACGAGATACGAAGCGAGGACCGCAGCGTGCTGCATGCCACGGGCATGACCCAGCACGCCTGCGTCAATGCCGAAGGCCGCCCCGTGGGCGTGCCGGACTGGCTGCGCGACCTGTTCGCCCAAAAGGGCTGACGCGAAAGGGGGCCGGAACATCCGGCCCCCTTTTCGTTGTGGCTATGCGGAGACGGGAACTTCGCAGCGGCTCAAGGCATGAGCCACCAGCCGTGGCAGGCTCGACAGGTCAGGACAGATGGCGAACCCGGCCTTGGCCATGGCCATCAGCTTGTCCTCCACCCCGCGCCCGGATTCGAGGATGGCCCCGGCGTGACCGAGGCGCTTTCCGGGCGGGGCGGTCTGCCCGGCCACGAAGGCCACGATGGGCTTGGAAAATCCCGTCCGGCGGACGTGTTCGGCCAGTTCCTCCTCGGCGGTGCCGCCGATCTCTCCGAGGATGACCAGCGCCTTGGTATTTTCGTCCTCTTCGAGCGGACCGAGCATGTCGCTGAAGGACGTGCCGATGAACGGATCGCCGCCGATGCCCACGCACAGCGACTGCCCGATGCCCACGCGCGTGAGCCGAGTGGCGGCCTCGTAGGTCAGGGTTCCGCTGCGCGAAAGGATGGCCACGGGACCGGGCATGAACACGTGATCGGGCATGATGCCGATCTTGGTACGGCCCGGTGCGATGAGTCCGGGGCAGTTCGGCCCCACGAGGCGCGTTCCGCTGCCGCGCAACTGTTCGCGCACGCGCAGCATGTCCTGCTGCTTCAGGCCGTCAGTGATGCAGATCACCCACTCGATGCCGTTCTGCGCGGCTTCGAGGATGGCGTCCGGCGCGAAGGCCGCGGGCACGAAGATGATGCTGGCGCGGATGCTGTTGAGTTCCAGCGCCTCGGTGATGCTGTTGTAGACGGGAATGCCCTGCGCGTACTGCCCGCCCTTGAAGGGCGTGACCCCGGCGACGATGTTCGTGCCGTAGTCCAGCATGAGGCGGGTGTGGAACTGGGCGGTGCGCCCGGTGATGCCCTGCACGAGCACGGGCAGCCCCTTCTCGAAGGGCAAGCTGCGCGGAAACGCAGCGGGAACGGACGGCACGATCTCGTGCTGCACGGCCAGCTCCGGCGTCTCGCCAAGGCGCATGCCCTCGTTGCGCTTGAGCTGGGCGATGGCGTCGTGCATCTCGGAAACGATGAACATGTTGCGACAGCCGAGGGCTTCGAGAATCTCACGCCCGCGAGGCGACTGATTGCCGGACAGCCGCACCACCAGCGGCTTTCGAGGCTCGCGCCCGTCCAACGCCTCGGCCAGCGCCAGCGCGACTTTCTCGCAGGAGAGCACTCCACCGAAGATATTGATAAACACGCTCGTCACGGACTCGTCCTCGAAGAGGAGCGACATGGCCGTGCGCGTGCGGTCGAGGTCGGCCGCACCGCCAAGGTCCATGAAATTCGCCGCGGCAAGCCCCGACAGATTCAGAAGATCCATGGTGGCCATGGCCAGCCCGGCACCGTTGACCATAAGCCCGATGCGCCCGCCGAGGGAATGGTAGGACAGCCCCACCTCCCGCGCGCGGTTCTCCTCGCGCGAGGCATGCTCCGGCGTGTAGAACCGCTCGAAGTCCGAATGCTGGAGCAGGACGTTGTCGTCCATCTCCACCTTGCCATCCAGCGCCGTCCACACGCCGTCGGCATCGAGGACCAGCGGATTGATCTCGGCCAGCAGCAGGCCGTAGTCGATGACGGCGCGATGCATCCTGCGCACGAATTCGGAGAAGGTGGGCCAGTGCTCCTTGTCCACGTCGAGATGGAAGAACGCGGCCCGAATGTGGTAGTTCTCCAGCCCGCTGGTCATGGACACGCGCTGCACGAGGATGTTGTGCAGGTCCTGACTCTGACTCTCCACGTCGATGCCGCCCTTGCGCCCTACGGAAAAGGCGAGGCAGCCCAGTTCCCGCGAAACGGCGAACGAGCAGTAGAACTCGCGCTCGTACGCCTTCGAGCGCTCCAGCCGCAGAAGCGGCACGCTGCGCCCACGGATGGTCATGGCGAAAAGCTTTCGCGCGTAGGGCACCAGATCGTCGGGATCGTCGATGCGCAGAATGCCCCCGGCCTTGCCCCGCCCACCGGCCAGCACCTGCGCCTTGAGGAACCATGGCAGCGGCCACTTGGGCTTCACCGATTCGAGATTCGTAGCAGACACCGGCACGCCCTCGGGAACGGCAACGCCAGCCTCCGCAAACAGTCGCTTGCTTTGATGTTCGTTGAGCAGCATGTTCCAAGCCTTGCTTCTTGAGGGTTGGCACCACCGCCGCACAGCCCGGACCCCGCGCTCCGGGCACGGCGTTCAATCCTTCAAGGAATGCCGACAGTTACCACGAAAAAGGCCGGGAGGAAACAGCCCAAGGCATCAAGTTTCCTCACCGGCCACATTTTTTCCGCTCACGAATCCCGCGATCAGCACAATGACGCATACCATTAGTGCGTACGCATCATGCATACTTGATATGTCAGCACCACATCAATGCATGCGCGCGCCCTAACGCTCCGCTTCAATCCCCATGTCGCGCTCCGTCAGGAACTTGCATGCCGTGGCATCGAGAATGCCCAGCAATTCGCGCACATGTGTCAACCCAGCCGCACGAAGCTCCGCCCTGTATGCGGCGACCACCGCCTCCTGCCGCAGGTAACTGCGCACGGCCTCCACCAGCCCGCCGCGCGCTCCCACGCGCGACATCCAGCCAAGCCCCTCCGCGTACACGATGCGCGACGCCGCATAGGCGGCCACCAGCGCCCGCAGGTGCTCCTCCGGAATGCGCGTGAAGATGCGGTCCTCATAGCGCGCGGACAGAAGCGGCGGGCAGTATTCGAGAACCAACGCCCGCAGCAGCGGATCATTCGCAACAGCCCCGCCCTGCCCCAACTCGGCGGCGATGCCGTCGGCAAGCGCGTTGATCTCGCGCGAAAGCTCCGTGGTGATGGCCGTGAGCGGCCGCGCCGCGCCACAGCGGCGGTATTCGCGCAGCATGAGCCGCGCCTCGCTGCGCGCCCGAATCCGCAGGATGTCCAGCACCTCGGCCACGTATTCGTCCTTCACCGCGAGGAATTCCTCGTCGGAGAGCGTCAGCCCGGCCAGCACCTCGTAGGACGAGCAGATGACGCCCGTCTTGTTGGCGCTCGCCCCCTGCGCGATGAGCACGCCGTGCCGTTCGAGTTCCGTCCGTGCCTGTGGCGAGAAGAAGATGTTCGCCCCTTCCACTACGGCGCGGGCCGAGGGACTGCCGTCCGGCAACAGGAATTGCCGCCAGTTGCCGTCGTTTATGGTCTCCGGCCGCCCTCCCGCGGGAATGAACAGATCCGCCTCGGCCGTATTGTGCAGGGTGTCGCGCAGGCGCACACCCTCTGGAGTTCCAGCCCCGGCAACGGTCCCGCCCGCGCCAAGTCTTTCGGGATTGAACTCGGCGATGCCGCGCTCCTCGCGCACGAGGTGCTCCAGCTCGCCATGGTCGAGCCCCTGCGGGTCGAAGGCCGCACCGTGCCCGTCGGTGACGGCGACGATACGCGCGTTCGTCCCGTACTGGCGCATGAGCAGGAGCATGGCGTTTCCGGCCACGTCGCCGCGCGGTCCGCCGGTGAGCTTCACCCGGAATGCGTCGCGCTTCGGATCGATGCCGAGCATGCCGAGCATTTCCTCGGCGAAGACGATGACCCCGAGCGAGGTCACGCCATAGCGCTTGTGGTTTATGCCCGTGGACGGCTTGGAACTCATGAAGGCCGACGGCCAGCGGAAGCCCCGCCGCCGTGCCCGCTCCACGATCCACTCGATGTGCGACGGCGTGATGTGCTCGTCCGGGCCGAGGTAGATGACTTCCTCCCGTCCCAGATAGTCAACCACCTGCGGCAGACTCGGTCCGTCCTGTCCGGGCACGATGATGTCAAGCAGCGAATCCGCCACGGACTTCACGGCCCGGTCGATGTCGCCCTGCGGTCCCACGAGGATGACGGCCTTTGACCCGCCCTCGGGAATGTCCTTGTTCTTGTGCTGCTGGGTGCGGGCCAGCGCGGTGACCTCGGCAAAGAGCCTGTTCGATTCCATCTCGAAATTCTCGCGGCTCACCGTTGGCACCACGCGCACGCCGCCACGGGCCATCTCGCGATGGCGAACGTGGAATCCCCGGAAATGCGCGCCGTAGAAAAAGAAGAATCCGTAGGGCGGGTCGTCCTTCACCGTTCCCGGCGCAGGGGGAATGTGCGCGAGGATCGCCGGGTCCATCCGGAAGGACAGCCCGAAGCGGTCGGGCAGGAAGTAGTTGGTCCGCAGGGTGTTGGTGATGAAGAGTTCGATGACGCGAAAGGTCTGGCGCTCCACCTCGTCAGAAAGCTCGGCGACCTGCCCCCGGACGCGCCGCAGGACGTCGAGCTGCGCCCGGTCGCGCCCATGGCCGTCAGGGTCGAACCGCGCCTCGAAGGCCTCCACCAGCCCCCGCGAAATGGCGGGATGCGTCAGCATGGACTGCACGATGTTGTGCGCGGTGAAGGCATGCGGGTCCGCCCCGGCGAGGAACTGGTGAGCAAAGGCCGCAGCCGCCTGCATGAACATCACCTGCGACACGCTCATACCCTCGGCGTCCGCGAACCACTCCAGCGGATGCCCACCGGCATACCACTTAAGCCGCGCGAGTTGCGCCTCCAGCTTCTCCCACGATTCCCTGTTCCCAAGCGCCGGACTGTCGCACGCCGAGAGGTAGAAGCTACACACCCCGAAGCTTCCGCCGGGCGTGGCGTACACATCGCCATAGGCCCGGCGCACGGCGCATCCGCTGCGATGTAGCAGCTTGGCCATCTCCAGCATGAGGCCGCGTTCCGGCGGCGCGCTCATGGCGACCATGATCCGCGACTGACCGGGGTAGACCTCGTCCTCGCGCCGCACATGGACCCTGTCGTCATCGAGCACGTCCCGATACATGTGGTAATGCCGCACCGCCCGCTCCACCTCGAAGCGCGCGACACAGTCGCAGGTGCCGCAGGAAAGAAAATCGCCAAAGCCCTCGGTCTCGTCCGCACGCAACAGTCCGCTCAACTCGACACTGCGCACGGCGTCCACGAAAGATTGATCAGCCCGGTCCACTGCGCCCTGTGGCGCGAGGACGAAGGAATCCAGCCGCATGCGACCATCGAGCGTGGCATACAACCGGGCGTTGAGCACCTCATCCCCGGCCAGCGTACCAAGGGCGGCCACGAGTTCCGCCGTGCCGCCCCCCGGGGAAATCAGCGTGACCCGCGTTCCGCAGGGGCTTCGAATGGCCAATACATGCCTATCGCCCACCACCCCGGCGGAAACGATGGCCTGCAGATGCCGGACCTGCTCGTCCCTGTCGTGCGTGCGGAAATAATACTCGGGCATGTTCGCGTAGAACCATGGCACTGTCTCGCGCGTGCCGCGTACCAGCCCGCGGGCGACGATGGTCCCGACCTCCCGCGCATCACCGCCCAGTCCGCCACCGGAAGAAAGCTCGCTCACGTTGCGCCTCCCACTGTTGCCGTGTCGCGACCGCCGGGGTTCGCTGCGCACACCGCCCGTTCTGCGCTGCGCACACATCCCCATTACATAATTGCACAACAAAGCCGCGACCTCAACACCGACAAGGATTGACGCAACAAGTTAGCACCCTTACAATCGACCCACAACATTCGCACGGAGCCGTCTGCCATGTCCGATCACGATCAAGCACCAAAGTTCGACGCCATACAGTCGCTCGTCTCCTTCTTTCCCTCGCTGGACACCACCGCCATTCAGGCGGCCATCGACCTCATGGAGACAGCCTCAGCCATGGCCCGCTGCCTTGAGGAGCGCTTCTTTCGCAGCGTGGTCTCCGAGGGACGCTTCACCGTGCTTGCGCTCCTGTTCGACGCCCCCGAAGGCCGAATGACACCCTCCGAACTCGCCTGCGGAGCCGGAGTCACCCGCGCCACCATCACCGGACTCATCGACGGCCTCGAACGCGAAGGCCACGTGGAGCGGCAGAACTTCGATGGCGATCGGCGAAAGCTCGCCGTGAGCCTCACCGAACGCGGCCGCGAATTCCTCGTCGGCATCCTGCCCTCGTTCTACGAACTGCTGGAGGACATCGGCACGGCGCTGCCCATGTCCCGGCGCGACACACTCGCCTCGCTTTTGACGCGAATGCGCGAGGCGCTGGCGTGATCGCTGGCGTGGACGGAGCGCGGGGCGGATGGGTGGTAGCCCTCGCCGACGACTGGCCCTCCCCCACGCCGCCCACCCTGCACCTCGCCCCGGACTTCGCAGCGGTCGTCGCCCTCACGAAGCAGTGCGCCGCCGTCGCCCTCGACATGCCCATCGGCCTTCCTTGCGGGAGCGACGTCCGCGCATGCGATATGTGCGCACGCAGCGAACTTGCCAGACGAAGCCCACAGGACATCAAGGCGCCATCGCGCCTGTTCATGGTTCCCCCGCGCGAGGCCATATGCGCCAGCCATGGCGACCCGGCGGAATTCCAGAGGCTCCACCGCCTGCACAGGGGCGTCGGCGCGGGGTTGCCGGTCTGGGGCATCGTGCCGAAGATCATCGAGGTCGATGACGCCCTCGGCACTGATCCATCGCTTCAGGAACGCATCGTCGAATTCCATCCGGAGCTGGCCTTCGCCCACCTCGCGGGCGAGGTTCTGCCCTCCAAGCACACCGCCGCAGGAGCCATGCGCAGGCTGGCCACACTTTGCGACCACATCCCGGACGTCGCCCGTCTCGCCGTTCCGCCAAACTTCTCCCCCGTCATGCTCGATGACGTTCTGGACGCCCTCGTCGGCCTGTCCACCGCCGCCCACCTCGCAACGGTCGCCGACCGTTCCCACCCTCAATCGCGCAGGCTCCCGCACGACGCAGTTCCCACGGACTCGCGCGGGCTACGCATGGAGATCTGGTTCTGATGAATTTCCTCGACCTGCTCGCCAAGTTTCCCGTCAGGCGCTCCACCCTCGCCTTCATGCGCGAGGCAGAACGCATCCCCGGTTACTCGTGGCTGGAGAAACTCCACGGCTACGTCTACGGCCGCTGGTGCTACTTCTACATCGGCGTCGGCACGGGCCGCCACCCACTGGCCAGACTGGCCACCCCGCTCGTCTGGATCATGGACAGGCTCTATCCCCTGCACCCGGACAAGCAGGACACCCCGCGCTTCTCGTGGGCCGATTCCTACCACGGCAAGGCCGTGCCCCTCGACGACGCGGTGAAGCTCGTCCAGATCGGCCGGGACATCGAAATCCACGACCTCGAAAAGGTCATCCCCTACGCCAGGGCACGCGACATCGTTCTGCGCAACCCGGACCACATCGTCGCGCTGAACTGCCCCTGTCGCAGCATGGCCGAGAATCCCTGCCTGCCCCTCGACGTATGCCTTATCATCGGCGAGCCGTTCGCGAGTTTCATGCGCGAACACCACCCCGACACCTCGCGCTGGATCACGCCCGACGAGGCCGTGGACATCCTGCGCGCCGAGGACGAGCGCGGACACGTGCACCACGTGTTCTTCAAGGAAGCCATGCTGGAACGCTTCTACGCCATCTGCAACTGCTGCAGTTGCTGCTGCGGCGCGATGCAAGCGCAACGGAACGGCATCCAGATGCTGTGCTCGTCCGGATTCGTCGCCATCATCGACGAGGAACAATGTGTGGGGTGCGGACTGTGCGCCAAGAACTGCCAGTTCGACGCGCTCACGGTCGTCGGCAAGCGCGCACACGTGGACACGCAGGCCTGCATGGGTTGCGGCGTCTGCGAAGGGAAATGCCCGCGTGGGGCCATCAGGCTAGAACGGGCCGAGAACCGGCCCGAACCGCTCGAAATCGAAAAGCTCCTGAACGAGGCGGCCGCGTCTCGAAGCGCGACCACCCCGCCCAGCGAAACACGCTAGGACGCAGGTCCGGCCTGCGCTTCTCCCTGCTCCATGCTCTCCGCCGCGCCAGCAGACGCGACGGCATCCGGTGCCTGCTCTCGTCTGCTGGCCGCCGCCGCGGCCTCCACGGGGGCGGTGGCGTCCGCGATGCGCACGGCCTGAAGCTCTTCCGCCGAAAACACGGTGTCGATTTCGAGCAGCATGATGAACTGCTCGTCCTGCTTGGACATGCCGCTTATGAAGTTGGTGTCAATGGTGGTGCCCATGCGCGGCGGCGGCTTGATCTCGTCCGGGGTCAACTCGATGACCTCTCGCACGGAATCCGCCAATGCGCCGAGAATCAGCTCCTCGCCTTCGAGGTTCACCTCCACGATGATGATGCAGGTGTTGACCGTATACTCCGTGGCCGACATGCCGAACTTGCGGCGCATATCCACCACGGGCACCGCGCTGCCGCGTAGGTTGATGACCCCGCGCAGGAATTCCGGCGTGCGCGGAATGCGCGTGACCTCCTGCACCTCCAGCACTTCCCTCACCTTGGAGATGTCCAGCGCGTAGAGTTCGCCCGCCAGGACGAAGCTCAAATACTGACCGGACACGCCCTGTGTCTGCTGTGCCATGCGTCCCCCCTATCCGGACCGCGCTCCCCGGCCCGGTTCTGCCTCATTTCTTGCGCGCGCCGCTCCCGGTCACCGGCTCGGCCCCCCAGATTTCCCGGGCATACTGCGCGATGGTCCTGTCGCTCGAAAAATACCCCATACCCGCCGTGTTGAGGATAGACACCCGTGTCCATTCCTCGCGGTCCTGATACAGGTGCGCCGCCCGCTCCTGCGCCTCGACATAGGAGCGGTAATCCGCCATGACCATGTACTTGTCCCCGTCGTCCAGCCACGATTGACGAATCGGCTCGAAAAGCCCCGGCTCGCGCGGGGAGAAGTGTCCATTGGCGATCATGTCCACCGCCAGCCGCAACTCCCGGTCCGCGTCGTAGATCCGCCGGGGATCGTAGCCCCGCGCTTTGAGCGCCGCCACCTCCGGCGTATGCAGGCCGAAAATGAAGAAGTGCTCATCGCCAATCTCCTTCGCCATCTCCACGGTCGCCCCGTCCATGGTTCCGATGGTTAGTGCGCCATTCATGGCGAATTTCATGTTGCCGGTTCCGGATGCCTCGGTCCCCGCCGTGGAAATCTGCTCCGAAAGGTCCGTTCCGGGGATGATCTTCTCAGCGTTGGACACGCAATAGTTCGGCACGAAGGCCACGCGCAGATAGTTGCTGACGTGCGGATCGCCATTGACCACGCTGGCCACGGCATGGATGAGCCGGATGGTCAGCTTGGCCATGGCATAGGCAGGGGCGGCCTTGCCACCAAAAATCGCCACACGCGGCACGCAGGGCAACGGGCACTCTCCGGGCGGTGCGCCGCGCAGGCGATTGTAGAGCGTCACAACATGCAAAACGTTCAGCAGTTGGCGCTTGTACTCGTGAATGCGCTTCACATGCACATCGAACATGAATTCCGGCGGAGCCAGCACCCGCGCCCTCGGCAGCATGTAGGCCGACAGCCGCTTCTTGTTCTCGAACTTCACCTCGCGCCAGCGCTGGCGAAATTGCGCATCCTCCGCCAACGGCCGCAGGTCGCGCAGGCGGGCAAGGTCCGTCTCCCAACCGGGACCGATAGCCTCGGTAATGAGGTCCGACAGCAGCGGGTTGGCCTGCAACATCCACCGCCGTGGTGTGACGCCATTGGTCATGTTCACGAAACGGCGCGGATACATGTCGTGGAAATCCTGGAACACGCTCGAACGCAGCAGGTCGGTGTGCAGTGCGCTCACGCCGTTGACCATGTGACTGCCGACCAGCGCCAGATGCGCCATGCGCACCCTGCGTCCGTGGTCCTCGTCGATAATGGACAGCCGCGCGGCAAGGGCGTCGTCACCGGGATGAAGCCTACGCACAAGCTGCAGGAACCGCGCGTTGATCTCGTAGATGATCTCCATGTGCCGGGGCAGCACGCGCTGCATGGTCTCCACGGGCCAATGCTCCAGCGCCTCGGGCAGAATGGTGTGATTGGTGTAGGCGAAAGTACGCACGCAGATGCTCCATGCGTCATCCCAGTTCAATTCTTCCTCGTCGACCAACACGCGCATCAGTTCGGGAATGGCAATGGCCGGATGCGTGTCGTTGAGCTGCACCGCCACCCGGTCCGGCATACCCGCCAGCCCGCCAGACTGCTTGCGCGAACGGCGCACGATATCCTGAATGGTCGCTGCAACGAAGAAATACTGCTGCTTGAGGCGCAGCTCCTGCCCCTGCACCCGCGAGTCGTCCGGGTAGAGGACCTTGGAGATGTTCTCGCTCTTGGCCTTCTCCTCCACCGCGCCCACGTAGTCGCCGCGCTGGAAGTAGTCGAGGGCGAACTCGCGGCTGGCCTTGGCGTTCCACAGCCGCATGTTGATGACCTTGCCATTGCGGTAGCCCGGCACGAGCATGTCGCAGGCCACGGCCAGCACATGTTCGGAGCCGACCCATATGCGCCGCTCGTTGCCCTGCTCGTCGTGCAGGATGCGCACAGAGCCGCCGAACTGGACGGGATACAGGTGTCCCTGCCGTTCAAACTGCCACGGGCAGCCAAAACGCATCCAGTTGTCCGGACGCTCCGTCTGCGCCCCATTCTCAATGACCTGCCAGAATATGCCAAAATCATAGCGAATACCGTAGCCGTAGGCCGCGAAGCCCTGCGTCGCCAGCGAATCCATGAAGCACGAGGCCAGGCGACCAAGGCCGCCGTTGCCGAGACCGGCATCCCACTCCATCTCCTCGATGTCATCGAGTGAATGCCCGTACGACTCCACCACGGCCCGTGCATCGTCCTCCAGCCCAAGGCTCAGGATGTTGCTCATGAGCGAGCGCCCCACGAGGAATTCGAGGGACAGGTAGTAGATACGCTTCGCCCCGCTCTCGTAGTAGGCGCGCTGTGTCTCGATCCACTTCTCGGCCAGATATTCCCGTAGCGCAAAGGCCAACCCGCGATAGACATCGCGCACGCCAGCCCGGTCGGGGTCGCTTCCCGTGTAGCTCAGTATCTGGCGTCGAACGGCTTCCCGTAGCCCTTCCCGGCTCGGCGAATCGGCCATGCGCCCGGCGACGTCGTGGTTCTTCATGCAGCCTCCAGCCCGTGGTGCGGTGTTGTGGAACTCTGCCCCACTATCCTTTGTGCACCGCCGGACGCAGCATTGCAAGCCCAAAGCCCGGCCGAGAGCGTTCCTCGGGCCCGTGTTTTTCGGCCTGCCAGAGACACGCTCGGACTTTCGTCGTACAAACCCGGCAACCATTCTGGACACTTTCGCGATCGCCTCGGGGCGCTTTCGCGTCATAAAAAAGGGCCGCCGGTTTCCCGACGGCCCCAAAAGGAGAACACGTTGCGCCAGTCTATTGCAACCGGGCGCAAACGTCGCGCATGACGTTGGCATAGAGGTCGGACAGTCCGCTTTCGAGCATGGCGGATGCCTTCTCGCCCGTGGGCAGCTGAGTCGCCTCGAAGCTTCCGGTGTAGGTCTTGTCGAGCACGGTGCCCTCGCCCCGGCGCAACACGATGCGCACCTCGAAATCCAGCTTGTGCTCCATGCGGTTCACGGCCATGGACGCACGCAGAATCTCGCCGGACAGAACCGTATCCGCCGCAAAGGGCGAATCCGCTCCACCGTTGGTGACGGTCATGCCACGGGCCGCAAGCTCGGCGCGGAGGGCATCGGTCATCCACTCGGACACCTGCCGGTCCGTGGACTGCTCCACGCCGTCGCGCATGACGAGCCACGACTGGCCGCGTGCGTCGGCGAGGGGAACCACCGAGACCTCCGCAGGGCAGGCGGTCGCCCAGCGGTCCGGATCGTACCAGAGACTGACCATGCCGCGGGACGCGCATCCCGCGACGACAAACAGACAGAACGCGGCCACAGTTGCGGCCAGAAATTTCCATTTCATGTCGAATCTCCCGCAAAGGCGTTTTGGGGCACGCTACCCGAGTGCGCAGCGCTACGCAAGAACCCCGCCGGGGCGCGCCTTGACTTTGCCGCCACCGCGTGGGATTTCCCCATGCAACATTTCAACGGAGTTCGCCATGTCCGATCACGACGCCACACAACAGTTCCTCGAAAGCCTGCCCGAACTCGCCGCAGGCCAGAAATTCCGCTTCGCATGCCATCCCGGCGTTCCCTGCTTCAACGCCTGCTGCAGCGACCTGAACCTCATGCTCACCCCGTACGACGTTCTGCGTCTGCGCCGAGCGCTGGGCTACAGTAGCCGGGAATTCATCCAGAACCACGCCGTCGTCGGCATGGCCCCGGACACCGGCTTCCCGCTCTTCCGCCTGCGCATGTGCGACGACGCCCGCAAGCGCTGTCCCTTCGTGAGCGACAAGGGCTGCACCGTGTACCCCAACCGCCCCGCCGCCTGCCGCACTTACCCCCTCGGCCGCGCCACCCGCAAGGACGAGAACGGCAACGTGGCCGAACGCTTCTTCATCGTGCGCGAACCGCACTGCAAGGGCTTCGAGGAGCACAGCGACTGGGCCTCCGCAGAATGGCTGAACGATCAGGGCCTCGCCGCCTACAACGCCTGCAACGACCGCTACATGGGTCTTCTGGCCCGGCAGAAGGAACGCGGCTGCGCCATCGCCTCCGGGCAGACGAACATGGCCGCCCTCGCCCTGTACCAGTTGGACAACTTCCTCGACTTCATCAAGGGCACCGGCGTGCTGGACCGTCTTGAGATGCCCGAGGAGCGCAAGGCGGCAGTGCTCGCCGACGAGGAGGCACGTCTCGATTTCGCCATCGACTGGCTGGAGCTGGTGCTCTTCGGCTCCACGGACAGCATCACGGTGAAGGGACGATGAGCACCATTCTCGTTCCCGCCCGCGACAAGATGCTGCGCCGAGAGGATGCGGGAGCCCGCATAGCCGCCTGCCGGGGCGACCGGCGCGTGGTGTTCACCAACGGCTGCTTCGACATTCTCCATGCCGGGCATGCGGACCTGCTGGCCCGCGCCCGCGAGCGCGGAGACATGCTGGTGGTGGGAGTGAACTCCGACGCCTCCGTACGCCGTCTCAAGGGCGACACGCGCCCGCTCAACCCCGAGGACGAGCGCATGTTCGTGCTCGCCTCGCTGGCCTGCGTGGACTTCGTGACGCTCTTCGACGAGGACACGCCCTTCGAGCTCATCTCCGAAATCCGGCCCAACGTGCTCATCAAGGGCGGGGACTGGCCCGTCGAGGCCATCGTCGGCCGCGACATCGTGCAGGCCGACGGCGGCGAGGTGCTCTCCCTGCCGCTCAAGCCCGGCTTCTCCACCACGGGGCTTGTCCGAAAGATTCTCGCCACCTGCGGCTGCGAAGCCGAATAGCCGATCATTCACGAAGAGGAGGGTTCGCCCTCCTTTTTTTTTGCCCGGCCGAGCACATCGCGGACAAAAACGCACGTGTAGCCATCTCCGCCCCACCCACCTCGCACGCCCCATCAGCCCGAACGCCCCACCACACACCCGCGCCGAAAACAAGAAAGGCCCACCTGACGGCGGGCCTTTGGGAAGTCGCGTGGGGAGATCGCGGCTAGCTAAAAGCTCTTGATGCGTTCGATGACGTTGTCGAGCTGACGGCCAAGCGGCGTCTGGAGCGAAATCTCGCGTTCAACATTGGTGATGCCCTTGAGCACGGTGGAGTGGCGGCGATTGAACTGGTCGCCAATCTGCTTGAGGCCAAGGTCCGTGTACTTGCGGGCGAGGAAGAACGCCGTGTTGCGGGCCAGCACGATGTTGTGCTTGCGGCTCTTGGAAGACAGCTGCGCGTAGGTCAGCTCGAAGCTGGAACAGATGTACTTGACGATCTTCTGGAGACCGATGGCGCGGGCTTCGCTGCTGATGGTGTAATTCTGGAGAATCTCGGCGGCGAGGTCCATGGTGATGTGCTCACCCAGCAGGCGGGCCTTGAGCACGAGATTCTGGATGCAGCTTTCGATCTGGCGCACGTCGTCACGCAGGTTGTCCGCGAGGTACTCGGACACGTCGCCGGGCAGCACCACCTGATGCATGCGGGCCTTGGAGTCCAGAATGCGGCGGCGGGTGTCGAAGTCCGGCGCGTCGATGGTGGCGAGGAAACCGGCGCACAGGCGCGAAGCCAACTGCGAATCCACGTCCTTCAGCTCGCGCGGAAGGAAGGAGCTGGACATGACGACCTTGCAGCCCCGGTTTTCCAGAGCGTTCAGGGTGGCCAGCATCTCGTCCTGCGCCACCTGCTTGCCCTGCAGGAAGTGCACGTCCTCCAGCAGCAGCACATCGAGGCTGTCGCGGTACTGCGCCTTGAAGCGCTCCACTTCCTTGGCCTTGATGGCGTGGATGAGCTGACGATTGAATTCCTCGGCGGTGGCGTAGCCGACACGCACGCTGGAGCGATTGGAGTGCCCGGCGATCTGCGAGCCAATGGCGTGCAGCAGATGCGTCTTGCCAAGGCCCGGGGAGGAATTCAGGAAAAGCTGATGCGTCGCCAGCTGGTCGCGGCAGATGCCGTTGGCGGCCGCAAAGGCCAACTGGTTGCAGGGGCCGACAACGAAGTCATCGAACCGGAAGCGCCAATTGGTATAGGTAAAGGTCTTGGGCGCGGTCGGCATCAGGTTGGGCAGTCCGAACTGCTCGGCAGCGGCGGCGCGGCCGGTATGCACGGCCGGGGCCACGGGCTGCTGCGCGGGACGTGCCGCATGGGGCGCGCAATTGGCTGCCGCTGCGGCCATAGCGGAGACCACGGCGGCCACGGGCTCGGCGGCCTGCACAGGCTGCGCAGGCTCGCGCCGGGCGGGCGCGGGCGCGGTCATCGCGCCAAGGGACATCTGCTGCGGGCGAACCTTCTGACGCTCGCGCGGGCGCACCTTGATCTCGATGAGGGGACGTCTGCCGAGGACCTGCGTGGCGGCATCGGCGATATCGCTGGACAGCCGATCACTGACCCACGAGGCAACGAAGCTGTTGGGCGCCAGAAGCGTAAGACCGCGCTCGGACATTTCCGCATCAAGGGGCTTGATCCACACCTTGAAGGTACCGGGTCCGGTCGTTTTTGCGAGTATATCAGTTATTTGAGCCCAAGCTTCAGACATGAACATGTGTCCTAGTCAGGTTTCGAGAAAACGGCAACGAGGGATAATATCGCGTTCCCCTTGCGGGTCGTGCGACGTTCTCCCCACGCTAGATTATCTGAAACACACCGTTTTTATTGCACAAATATGGAATCCGCCATGGACTGCCGTTTTCGTGCCCCTGTTTCCGGATGGCGCGGAGCAAGGGACGATGGATGTCATGAAAAAATCATCAACATCTGTGTAAAAAGTTTTCCACAGGTCAAACTTCCATATCGTGCGTTTTCCTGAAGAATTAAATCTTTTTCTGTCACAACCCGGCGAAAATGTCGTCATCTTGGCCACTTGAAGTCTTGACACTGGAAATCCGTCCGTTGGTCAGGGCTTCCGGTCACTTGCCGTCGTGAACAGGCGGGCGAAGATACACACTCGACCGCATCAGCACAACCTGAAATCGCAGGCAAAACGGCGCCTAGGAGGCATTTGCACATGCCTCCTCCACGAACCCTTTGTGGGCAACGCTTCCCGGGCCACCACTCGGCGGCAACCGGCAAACTATGACGTCGGGGTGTCGGCGGGGTCAGGTCCGGACGGATGATCCCCCCGAAGCTCCTCGGGGTAGGGATCGTGGGAATTGCGCGACCAGACATCCTCGCTGGCCCGCAATTCGATGAGGGTGGCCGTGATCTTCTGACCTCCGGCCCACCAGCGGTACTTCTCGTCGCAGTCGCGGGGTATCACCAGCACCCCGGCCTCGTTGACGTAGGGCTTCGCACCCTCGTGTTCAGGCATGCGCCACCTGCTCCAACTCCGACGCCCGCTGCGCGAACGCGGCGATGTCCTCGGCGAAGCGCTCGCGCAGGTCGCCGAAGATGGCAGGAAGCCTGCGGGCGAACTCGTCCAGAAGCGGCAGCATGATCTCGCGGATCTGCGGATGGGCCGGGCCGTCGCAGCGCAGGCGGAACACGTGCCGCCACTCGCGCAGGTTGGCCGTCATGACGATCTCGGTCTTCAGGCTGTTGGGCAGCACGGAGCGCGCCTCCTGCGCCTTGGCACCGGCGTCGACCAGTTGCATGTACAGACGCTCGGCGTGCTCCATGGCCTCGTGCCACAGGCGGTATTCCCCGGTGCCTTCGGCCCAGAACAGCGGCCGGATGACCGTGATCTCGCGGCCGAACTTGTCGCGGGAATAGTTGGCGTAGCGCGTGCTCTCCTGCGAGTATGAGGCGAGGCGGTGGCGCACCAGCTCGTGCGTCACGCCACGGTCGCACACGAAGCGCACGGTGGCCGAGGCGTGCTCGATGACGCTCTCGTGGCCTCCGGCGATGATGCGGCGGATGAAGGCCTCCGCGGAGCCGTCAGTTATCTTGTCCTCGGACTTGTAGCAGACGCGCCCTGCGGCCTCGATGTGGCGCAGGACGTCCGCGCCGTCGGGCATGGCCATGATCTCGTAGGATGCCGGAACAATTCTCATTGCGAAGCTCTATCCCTATCTTTCGAAAAGTTTCATGTGGGCGTAGGCCTTGGCGGAGGCCACGCGGCCGCGCGGGGTCCGCTTCAGGAACCCGCACTGGATGAGGTACGGCTCGTAGATGTCCTCGATGGTCCGCACCTCTTCGGAGCACGCCACGGCCAGCGGCTTCACGCCGACCGGGCCACCGCCATAGTGATTGATGATGGTCGAGAGGATCTTGCGGTCCATGTAGTCCAGCCCCTGCTCGTCCACATCCATGCGCGCGAGCGCCTTCTCGGCCAGTTCCACGGTCACCACGCCCTCTCCGCCGACCATGGCGAAGTCGCGCACGCGGCGCAGCAGACGGTTGGCAATGCGCGGCGTACCGCGCGAGCGGCGGCCGATGATCAACGCGCCCTCCTCGGTGATGGCCACGTCGAGGATGCGGGCCGCGCGAGTGACGATGCGCGCCAACTCCTCCGGGGAGTAGTATTCGAGGCGATTGATAACCCCGAAACGATCGCGCAGCGGCGAAGTCAAAAGGCCGATGCGGGTGGTCGCCCCCACGAGGGTGAACGGTTCAAGGTCGATCTTCACCGTTCGCGCACCGGGCCCCTGTCCGATGACGAGGTCCAGCTTGAAGTCCTCCATGGCGGGATAGAGAATCTCCTCCACGGTGGGCGGCATGCGGTGGATCTCGTCGATGAACAAAATGTCGTAGCGCCCGAGGTTGGTCAGGATGGCGGCGAGATCGCCGCTACGCTCCAGCACCGGGCCGGAGGTCGACACGAGGTTGACCCCGAGCTCCGAGGCGATGATCTGGGCCAGCGTGGTCTTGCCGAGGCCGGGACTGCCGTAGAGCAGCGTGTGGTCCATCGCTTGCCCGCGCTCGCGGGCGGCGGCGACGAACACGCGCAGATTCGCGCGCAGATCATCCTGACCGATGAAGTCGTCGAGCGCGCGTGGGCGGATGCTGTCATCCGGACGGCAGAGTTCCTGATCCATCTAGTTCGCCTTGCCTCGGGAAATCCTCTTGAGCGCCTCGCGCAGCGCCATCGCCACGTCGAGACCGGGTTCATCGGCGAAGACCTTTTCAAGGACTTCGCGCGCTTCGGCATCGTCATACCCCAAATTGACGAGACCTGCCAGCGCATCACGAAAGACGGAAACCGCCCGGCCGTCGAGGTCCGGGAGGGTCTGCGCCATGCCGGACGCGGCTTCGAGCTTGTACTTCAGTTCCACGAAGATGCGCTGGGCGCTCTTCTTGCCGATGCCGGGGACCTGCACCAGCGGGGAATAGTCGTCCGACAGGACGATGCGCCGCAGGTCGTCCGGGGAGTACTGCGACAGAATGGCCAGCGCGAGCTTCGGCCCGACCTTGGTGATGGACAGAAGCGTCTCGAAGGTGGAGCGCTCGTCCCAGGTGGCGAAGCCGTACAGCTCCAGCGCGTCCTCACGCACGATGGTCATGACGAAGAATTCGGCTTCGCTGCCCGTGGGGCCAAGGGCCGCCACGGCGGGAAGCGTAAGTCCCACGAGATAGCCGACACCACCGGGGGTCAGCACCACGCAGGCGGATTCGGTCTTGGCGGCCACGATGCCCTTGACGAATGCGATCATTCTAGACTCCGGCAAGCCGCCGCATGCGGCGCATGTTGAGGTGACAGACCGCTATGCCCAGCGCGTCGCTGGCGTCCACCGCCCAATCCGGCTGTCGCACGCCGAGCACCTGCGCCACCATGAACGCCACCTGCGACTTCTCGGCGCGGCCGTTGCCCACGAGGGTCTGCTTGACCAGCGTGGGTTCGTATTCGCTCACCGGCAGCCCGGCCACGGCGCACGCGGCGATGGCCGCGCCCCGCGCCTGCCCCAGCTTGAGCGCGCTCATGACGTTCTTGGAGACGAACACGTTCTCGATGGCGGCCTCGTTTGGCTGGAAGCGCTCGATGAGTTCGGTCAGCCCGGTGTGGATGCGTCCCAGACGCACCCCAAGGTCCGCGATGGACCCGACGCGCAGCGTGCCAGCCTCCAGAAGCTGCAAGCAACCCGAGGCCTCGCGCACAAGGCCGTAGCCTGTCACGCGAGACCCCGGGTCGATTCCAAGCACGATCGTCTCGTTTGAGGATGCTCCGTGCATGATGCCTCGGGGCTAGCCTTCGTATTCCTCGAAGGCCTCGTCCGGGACATTGCCGTTGTGGTTGACCTTCTGGACGTCGTCGTTGTCGTCGAGCAGGTCGATGAGCTTGAGGAGCTTCAGGCCGGTGGCCTTGTCAACGTCGATGTTGTTCTGGGCGAGCATGCTCATCTCGACGCTCTCGGGGGTAAGGCCAGCAGCTTCGAAGGCCGCCTGCACCGCCGAAAAGTCCTCGGGAGCGGTGCGCACTTCCCAGGCATCGCCGTCGTCATTCACGTCCTCGGCACCGGCTTCGAGGCCTGCTTCCATGATCTGTTCCTCGTCGAACTGATCCTTGGGGAAGTAGATGGTGCCCTTCTTCTCGAACATCCAGGACACGCAGCCAGCCTCGCCCATGCTGCCGTTGTTGCGCGACAGGATGTGGCGGATTTCGGCGACGGTGCGGTTCTTGTTGTCGGTCGCGGCTTCCACGAGCAGGGCCACGCCGCCGGGACCGTAGCCCTCGTACACGACCTCGAACATATCGCCGCCGGCGAGTTCGCCTGTGCCTTTCTTAATGGCGTTGTCGATCTTGTCCTTGGGCAGGTTCACGGCCTTGGCGGCCTGGATGGCTGCACGCAGACGCGTGTTGCAATCGGGATCTCCACCGCTCTTGGCGGCAAGGATGATTTCCTTGGCGGCCTTGGTGAACATCTTGCCGCGCTTGGCGTCCTGGCGGCCCTTTCTGTGCTGAATATTATGCCATTTACTATGACCCGACATACGTGTCCTCCGGCTCTTTTCGATGTGTAGTGAGTCTTCGGGATTATGAATCGCAAAGACCGGCCGTGATGGCCGGTCCTCGTCCTAGGCGTCTTTGGGAATGCCCTTAAACTCCATGCCCACGAAGAAGATTTCCTTCGATTCGGCGCGGGAGCTCTTGGGCTTGAAGGTCTTGACCGACGCGAAATATGTGCGGAGCATATCCGTGTAGGCCTTGTCGTCCGGCCCCTGGAACACCTTGACCACGAAGTGCCCGCCCTTTACCAAGGTTTTGCAGGCGACCGCAAGGGCTTCCTCGGCCAGATTCATGGACCGGGCCTGATCGGTGAACTTGTGGCCCGTGGTCTTGGGTGCCATATCGGAAATGACCATGTCGAACGGTCCCACGGCCTGAATCTGCGCCTCGAACTCGGGAGAGCGCTCGAAAACGTCCTCCTGATGGAACGAAACGTTGGGCGGAAAGCTCGTTTCCGTGGTCTGGATATCCGCGGAGAGCACGAACCCCTTCTCGCCCACGCGCTCTGCGGCGTACAGCGTCCACGAACCCGGCGCAGCGCCAAGGTCCATGACCTTCTGCCCCTCGCGGAACAGATGGAAACGGTTGTTCAGCTCCTTGAGCTTGTAGACCGAACGCGCGGGATAATTCTCGCGCTTGGCCTTGAGGAAATAATGATCGCGGTACTTTTTCATGACTGTATCGCCTGAAGTGTGACATCTATTAACAGGGGAATCGCCCCCGCACAACCCGACGAAAATGGACCACCCACATGCCGCAACGACCACGGCGACTGCGCATAGAAACGGAACTAGGCAAATTGCAGACCCTGCCCGACGGCAAGCGCGAACTGGCGCACATGCCCGGGCCGGGAGACGTCCTCGTCCTCGGGATCGGTCCGGACCCGGCCTCTCTGGCTGGGCTTCTTCCGGCGGGAAAGGCGGTATACGTCATTGAGGCCCCTCTGTTCAAGTCACAGATGAGCGATGCGTGGCATGAATCCGTCCCCTCGCAATGGAATATCATTTCAGAAGACATGCTTGACGATGCCACAATCATGGATGCGGACATCGTGCTCTACCGGCCGGGACTGCGTTTCTTCCCGAGCTTCTGGGGGCCTCTCGTGGCCCGCTGCCGCTGGCTCAAGACGCTGGCCTCCGGCTCCGCAGAACCGCGCCGCTACGCCGTCATCCCCGGCACGGACGCGGACCTCCTCGTGCCCGAGGTCTGCGACGCACTGGAGCGCTGCGGCCTGCGCACCCGGCGCATCCACCCCCGGCAGGCCGTGGCCCTCATGCCGCACCTGCTCGTCAGCGAGCGCCCAGCGCTCTTCTTCAGCGTGAACTTTCAGGGGCTCGACGCCTATGGCGAGCTGTACCACCTGCTGCGCGCCGCCGGGGTGACCGTGGCCACGTGGTGCGTGGACAATCCCTTCCACCTGTTGAGCGGCCTACGCTCCCCCTACTGGCGCGAGATGCCCCTCTTCGTCACCGACGCGAGCTTCATCCCGCAGCTCGCCGAACACGGTGCGACGAACGTGCACCACCTGCCGCTGGCCGCATGGCCACAGCATTTCGCCGCCCGCGCCATGGACGCCACGGACCACGGCCTGTCCTCGCGCATGGTCTTCGTCGGCCGCTCGGGATTCCCGAATCGCGACAGCTTCTTCGCGGGCTGCGCCGTGCCGCCGCTTTTGAGCGCCAATGCAACGGACATGATCGCTCGCGGCGAACGCCCGGACTTCCGCTGGTGGCTCGAAGGGCTTGGCATCCAAAGCCTGTGGCCCGGAAACGAGGTGCGAAACGCCGGATTCGGCGCGGAGACGGCCAGCCTCGAACGGCGCGTGCACTGCCTCATGGAGGCTTCGCGCCTGCCGTTGACCGTCTATGGTGACGAGGACTGGAAAACCCTTCTGCCGCGCGCCGTGGAGGTGCGCCCCGTGGTGGACTACTACACGACGCTGCCGTCCATCTACCGGCAGGCGGCATGGACGCTCAACGTGACGAGCCTGCTCCTCCCGGCGGGCCTCACCCAACGCCATTTCGACGTCTGGGCCAGCGGCGGATTCCTCATCACGGACAACAGCCCCGGCCTGTCCATCTTTCCAAAGGAACTGACGCAGCATATCGCCTTCGACCGCCCGGAGGACATCGCCCGCATCGCAGCCGACATGCGCCCCGGCACCCCGCGCCGGGACGACCTGCGCCGTGCGTGGCAGCATCTGATTCTCACCGAACACACCTACGAGCACAGAATGCGCCACACCCTAGACATCCTCGCGCTGGCGTGAACACGCACCACGCCGGACCCAAAACGTTTTTTCGCCAAAACCAAACTTTTCCCCTTGCAAGTCTCTGGGGACAGGGGTAACTAGTTCTTCCCGTTCGACGGGAACACATGGGGATGTAGCTCAGTTGGGAGAGCGGCGCGTTCGCAACGCGTAGGTCGTGAGTTCAAGTCTCATCATCTCCACCACAGCACGCAAAAGGCGCAAACCGCAAGGTTTGCGCCTTTTTTCGTTGACACAGGCTTCCGCCCTTGTATTGGGTCAGCAGTCTAATAGACACTTTATAAAGAAAAACCACATAACAACCTTCAAATTTCGCACTCGAAATCAAAAAATATATTATACACGTTGATTTCCGAATGACTTCGGCATACTCGATAAAAAAATTGGAGGCCAAAGTGAGTCGCTTAAACAAATTGGAAATCGCTGTTCTAAATATAACCACTCACCCACATTCGCCAGAACGGTATCTAGAATTATTTAAGGATGCGTTCAACCTTAAGTTGCCAATAAAATATCGTGGACCTGAATATCTGCTTCTTGGCCGCCATTGGGATATTGAGAATGAACAACCTTTGACAGGTATCCACGGTGTGCTGTTCAAATACATCGACCTTGATTTGGCTGGCGCATGGCTCGACCTTACACTAATTGAGCCTATCAAATCGGAAGATGGAAGTCCGATCATCCCAATACCAGAAGACCTTAAACCTAATTGTCAAGCAACCCCTTTTGTCTTTTTACCTGATGGTCATAGACTCTTCTTCTTTACCTTTCATGAGCAGAAACGATTCTCACCTGCGTTAATAGCCAAATCGCTCAGCGCTCTTTTCAACAACAAAAGCCTTGTTGAAAAATACGGAGAAGTCTCCGTAACAGCTGAATCTTCGGACGAAACAATCACCCAAATTCTTAACATTCCAAACCTAACGAAACTAAGTATCTCAGTAACACTACCAAACAGTGATGACCTGTCAAAAAAAAAGGAAGCTGCTCTTGCCCGAATTAAAAGGCAAAATGCAAAACGCGCGATTCAAGAATACTCTGGGAATAAACATGATGGCCTAAGGCCTGACGATGAAACAAGGGCCCTAATGGAACTGGCCAAATCAAATGGATATATCAAAGCAGAGGGTTATCGTGAACAAATCAAAGTCACAGAGTCAACATCAAAGCATCCTGTACTCATTCTAGACAGATACGATCCCACACAGAACGCGCCTTTGACACGACTCATTTCAATAGCCAAAGCCCACATCCCTCGTTTTACAGGCAGACAATGAAAATACTTGATTACTTTCGGCAGTTCTTCTCTGGGCCACTAAGATCGCTAGGCATCTACTGGGAAGCGTATGGCGGTTTCCGAGAGCTCTGGAAATCCCCATACCTATTGCTCGCAATGTTGACTGCAATCCCTGCGACATACTTGCAACTAAAGCCTTCCCCTTGGGATTGGGCTGCCGAAGTAATCAACATTTTACCTGATATACTAGGCTTCTCTCTCGGCGGATATGCAATGCTTGTCGGCTTTGGAGACAAAGATTTCTTGGCGGCAATGAGAGGCCGAAACGAAGATGGAACGCCTTCTGTTTATATGGAAGTTAATGGTGCCTTTGTACACTTTATTGTTGTGCAAGCAACCGCACTGATATTCGCCACTGTTTCAACCGCGCTTGGGTTATCTCATTTCATTATAATTGCCTTTTGGGGAATTTTCCTTCTCTTCTATGCACTTGGCACGGTAATTTCGACGACCCTAGCAGTTCTCAACTTCGCCGACTGGTTCGACGAAGCCAAGAATCTTGAGGACGATTAGCCAAGCCACTCTCTCAACATCCCCCCCCCGCTCTATTCTGTCACACACCAACTATATTTCGGCAGCTTTTTATTAATTCTTAATTTTAGAATCATCCCTTCCCCTCTCCCCCTACGCATTCCCCCCAAACGGTCCATCGCGGATGTCATCGAAGGTGGACTCGATGAATTGGGCGTAGTCTTCGAGCCAGTAGCCGACGATGTAGCATTCGAGTCCCTTTCCCCTGATGATGAAGACCCGCCACTCTTCCTTGCGGCCGAAGAGTTTCGCATGGAGCAGCGCGCCCACGCGGTACAGGAAGAAGACGCGCATTTCAGACGGGTTGATTCTTCGGCTGCGGAACCACTGTCGCAGGACCACGCCATCATCGTCGACGCGTGCGCCGATGACGAAGGGCGACATGAGCGCCAGCATGAACACGAGTATTGCGACCATCACTGCGGCCACCCACCACGGGGCCGACAGGAACGCCATGCATGTCCCACCAAGCACCCCCAGCGCCACCACACCCGCCGCGCCGACTCGCAAGCGGCCATACCGGGTCAACCCATATTCCCGCATCGTCCCTCCTGTCCTCGGTTACGACTTCTCGACAGCGCCCATGGCGCACGCATGTCCGCACTCATCGCCCCCACACCATGCGCACACGCTCCACGATAGGCGATTACATCCATTTCATCAATCTACACATATAACAAACTCCAATGTTCTTGGGATGTTCACTCGCTCCCCCACACATCACAACAAAAAAGGGGCGGACCGCATGGCCCGCCCCTTTGATCGTTCGAAAGGAATGCTGGAAACGTCGAGACGCCGCTACATGCGGTCCCGGTATGCCTCGTACTGCTGGCACAAGCCGAGGTCGCAGGCCCGCTCCAGATCGCTCAGGCCGCGCTGGCGGTCGTCCATGGTCATGCGTAGCGCTCCGCGATTGGCGTAGGCCTCGGCGAAGTCCGACATGCGGGCGATGGCGCGGGTGTAGTCGTTGATGGCCAGCTCGAACTTGCAGTCGCGCTCCAGCGCCAGCGCACGGTTGAAGTAGTAGTGCGCGCGCTCGGGGCGCTTGCGGATGGCCTGCGTGAACAGGGCCACCGCCTTGCCGTAGTCCTTCGACTCCATGAACGTCACGCCCCGGTTGTTGAGGACATCCGCGTTGTTGGGGTCGAGCTTCAGGGCGCGGTCGAAGTCGCTTCCGGCTTCGCCGTACAGGCCCATCTGCAACCACTGGCCGCCCCGGTTGGCGTACGCCACCGCGAGGCGCGGGTCGATCTTCAGCGCGTGGGTGAAGTCCTCCACGGCGATGCCCGGCTCGTTCAGCCGCAGCCACGCCATGCCGCGATTGTTGGCCGCCATGCCCATCTTCGGATCAAGGCGCAGGGCTTCGTCGTTCTCGCGGATGCACTCGTCAAAGCGCTCCAGCGCGAAGAGCGCAAGCCCCATGTTGAAATGATGGGCCGCAACGTCCGGGGCTTCGGCGATGGCCGCGGCGAAGTCTTCCTGCGCGGCCTTGAAGTTCCCCGCCGCGAGGTTCGCGACGCCCCGGTTGTTCCTGTCCACCGCCGAGGCCACGCCTGCGGCGACGAGGCCGTCATAGGCGGCCAGCGCATCGGCGGCATTGCCCTTCTTCCAGTCGGCGACGGCCTTGGCGCGCATGGCCGCGACATCGGAATCGACGGGCGCCACATCGGGCGTCTTCCTCGCGGAGCACGCGGCAAGGCACGCCGCCAGCGCGACAAGAACCAGAATCCGCGCAACGCGCGCACTGCGCATCCGATGATCCGTCATGCTCATTCTCCCCTCCATCGGGTTCAATCCTTCAATGCTTGTGTAAGATCATATTCCGTGCGGTGAACCTCCAGCCGGGCATTGAACGGCTTGACCCGTAGCCAGAGGGAGCGCTCGCCGTCCTCGATGCAGACGACCGCAGGCGGCGTCAGTCCCATGGGACGAAACTCCAGCGTGACCAGTCCCTTGTGGAAACGCCCACGGGACTCGGCCTCGATCCACAGGAAACGCAGACCGTCCGGCAGGGCGTACCTGCGCACGTCGCTTCCGCGTTCGCTACCCTGCGCGAGCGGCTGAATCCAGTATCCGCTCTCCTCGATGTCGCAGGTCAGGCCCCATGGCTCGCCGGAGAGCATGGCTCGCGAACGTGCGCTGGACATCGCGCCCGAAAGGCGGCTGGCTGCGGCGTCGAGATCCGTACGGAACGTGTCCGGTGCCAGCCGTGGCGCAACCATGCCCATGCACAGCCCGATGACGGCCACCACGACCATCAATTCGAGCAGCGTGAAGCCCCGGCTACTGGAGCTGCCAGTTGCCCACGTCGGCATCGTTGCCCTGCCCGCCTTCCTCATTGTCGCCACCGTAGGAGATGATGTCGAACTTGCCGTGCTCTCCCGGAGAGAGGTAGATGTAATCGCCGCCCCACGGGTCCTTGGGAATCTTCGAAATGTAACCGCCGGAGGGGTACTCCCTCGGGATGCGGCCGACGGACGGCTTGCTCACCAGCGCCTGAAGCCCCTGCTCCGTGGACGGGTAGAATCCGTTGTCCAGATAGAACTTCTGCAAGGAGGTGGTCAGGCTCTCGATCTGCATCTTGGCCTTCACCACACGCGCCTTCTGCGGCTCGTCCATAAGCTGGGGCACCACCAGTCCGGCGAGCACGCCCAGAATGACGATGACCACCATCAGCTCGATGAGGGTGAAGCCCCGCTGCGCCCTGCGGCGCAGACTTTCCACGCTATTCGCTCTTTCCATAGGATCAAAACTCCTTGTTCCATGCATTCCCGGCCTGCTCCTCGTCCGTGCGCACGTCCAGACGGTAGACGCCGTCGCCATGACGCACCACGAGATGATCACGCCCAATACCTTCAATGCGCATCCCGTCGTCGAGCATGTCGCCCTCCACGAGGATGCGGTCGTCAACCACGGCCATCCTGTTGGACGGCACGGGATCCCAGACCAGCGCGCCGACGCGGTGCGCCGCCACGGCGGGATCGTCGGCAGCCGGGAGAAGGCCATCCCCCGCCTCTGCCTCGTCCGCCCTGCCAGCACCCATGCCGGACACGTCAACTTCCTTGAAATTCGCATCCTGCCCGGAACGCGTGCCGTCTGCCGCGTCCGGTGCGCCTTCGCCTGTCTCGGGTGCGGCCTGCGCGAGCGTCATGTCCGAGGCATCCTGCGTAAGCGAGGCATCCCGCCCAAGCGGGGCATCCTGCCCGTCCGACGAATCCGCCTGTGCGGAGCGCTCGTCGTCGCCATCAGCAGAGGCAGCGTCACCAGCATCGGCAGACGCCTCATCCGCACCCATGGCCCGGTCCTGATCGCCACCGAGAGCGCCCTCTCCTTCATCGAGGTCGTCGTCAGCGTCATCGACACCCACGCCCCCCTCGTCTGCGGATTCCGAAGAGGCATCGACTCCCGCCCAGTCCTGCGGAGCAAAATCCTCCGCTCGCGGGGCGAATGACGATGCGCCGTCCGCCATGGCGTCGTCCACGCTCTCCTGCGCCACGGCTGCGGAGTCCACCGCAGCGGCCACGCCGGAGAGGGCCTTGGTGGGCGAGGCGACGACCTGCGCCGGAACGGACGCCGCATCGCCCCTCATAAGCGCCGCGATGTCGCCCAGTTCGGGCCACGAGGAACCGCCGTCCGAAAACTCCCACGCCGCCGCGCCAAACGCCAGCACGCCGAGAATGGCCGCACAGGCCACGCCGGAACGCACCCTGCGCCGGGTCCGCGACCGGGCACCAAGCACGCCCGCGTACATGGCATCACGCTCCATCTCGCGCACCTGCGCAGGCGTGACGCGCCCCCGTCCGGAGAGCAGCGCGGCGTCCAGCGCATGCGCGCAGACATGATTGATGAGCCGCGGCAAACCGCCCGTCATGCGCCACACCTCGCGCAGCGCTGCGGACTGGAACACGTCGAGGTCGGGATACCCGGCCTCCTCCAGCCGATAGCGTACGTAGGCGGCACAATCGGCGCGGGACAGACCACGCAGGCCCTCGCGTACGCCCATGCGCTGATTGAGAGCCTCCAGCCCCGGCTGGCGCAAAAGATCAAGCATCTCCAACTGGCCGGCAAGGATGAGCTGCACCAAGGGCACGTCGCCCTCGCGCAGGTTCGACAGCACGAGCAACTGCCCAAGTAGCGCGCGGGACAGCAAATGCCCCTCGTCGATGAACAGCACCGGAATGCGCCCCGCGCGGTACAGCTCGCGCAGACGGTCCGTCAGCACATCCATGCACGCGGCGGCAGAGGAACCGACCGCAACGCCGACGCCAAGCCCCTTGCAGATGACGCCCAGTTGCTCCTCGGCCGTCAGAAAAGGGTTGCCGAGTTCGACGAACAGGCACTCCTCGGGAAGATTGCCCTTCACCCGGCGGCAAACCGTGGTCTTGCCGCTGCCGATCTCGCCGGTCAAGAGCATCAGCCCGCAACGGTTGGCGACCCCGCGGCAGATGCGGCGCATCGCTCCCTCGTGCAACGGGGAGTTAAAGAAGAATCCCGTCCCCGGAATGTTTCCGAAGGGATTCGAGAAGGCCGAAGCCTCGGACCGCGCGCCGACGCTCATCCGCTACGCACCCTCCACGGACACGAAGACCACGTCGACATCGAGCCGGTCGCGCACCTTGCGGACGTGCATCCTGCGAACGGCCGCGCGCCCCGTGCTGGTTTCGGCCTCGTAGAGAAAGCGGACGAGGTCGTCCATGAACAATCCGCCCAGACGCATCTCCACGCTCTGCTCCACGGCCCCGTTTTCGAGCTTGCGGGTCGCAGGCTTCATGAGTTCCACCCGCTCGCGCAGCTTCGTACGTGCGGCCACATTTTCGAGGTAGGCGAACAGCGTCTTGCCGCCGGTCTTCATGCCCTTGGTCCTGCGGGCCGCATCCGCGCGCACGGCGGCGAACTCGCCAGCCGCTTCGGCCACGCGCACGCATTCGCGCTCCGTGGCCTGTATCCTGTGGCTCAGATCCTTGCGGTACTCCACAAGGGGCAGCGCCACGAAGCGCACGGCCAGCACGAGGCCAAGCCCGGCACCGACGAGCACCAAAAGTCGTTTCCTCTGTTCCCGAGGCATATTCATGGTCTAGGACTCCCGCCGGATCACAAGTTCGAATCGCACGCCCTTGCCCTTGGCCTCGGCCTGCGCACTGCGGATGCTCACCTCGCGAAACGCACCCGAAGCTTCGAGGCGCTTCTTCACGTCCTCGACCGTGGCGAATCCGCCAGCCGTTCCGCTCAGGCTGATCTGCGTGTCGTCCATGGACAGGGCGGAAAGCGTGAAGGGCATCTTGTCCGGCACCACACGGGTCACGGCCAAGAGCACATCCAGCGCGCCGCCGCGAGCTCCTTCCCTGCCGTGTGATTCCAGCTCCGCCATGCGCGACTTGAGAATGCTGCGGTACTGGGTCACGCTGAAGTTCCCCTGCACGTCCGGCAGCACCTCGTGGAAAATCTGCCTGATGCGTTCGCGTCCGGCCTCCAACTGCGCGAGGTCGCGATGGACGCCCGCGCCCCACGACGCGCCAAGGCCAAGAAGCATCATCAGGATCAGCCCCCCGGCCCAGACGGCCATTTCGCGCCGCCTGCCGCGCGGATCGACATAGGCGAACTCGCCGGTGCGAAAGTCGAATCCGGCCACCTTGCGTGCGCCACGTAGCGCAAGCCCCCACGCGACGAGATAGTCGGGAAGCTCCGCGTTGCCCACGCCCGGAAAGGCCGCGAAGACATCGCTCGGCACCTCGGGCCGCCGCACGGGAAGCCCGAGCAGCTCGCCAAGGTGGGCATCGAGCCCGGCGACACGCACCCCCGGCCCGCACAGCACCACGCACGCAGGCTCAAGGCCGACGCTCTCGGCGGCAAGGGCCAGCGCGGCGCGAACGTCCCGCCCGAGGCGCTCCAGCGCCGCAGGCTCGACAGCCACATGCCCGTCGCCATCGACCATGGCGGACACCTCGGCGGTACCGCCGCGCAGGGCGTCCATGCCCGTCTCGATAGCCCGCAGGAAGACCGGCGTTGCGCCCGAGAGCACCATCACCCGCGAGGAGCGCTCCCCCACGTGGACGACCAGCGCCTCCGCAGGAAGGTCCGCATCCAGCACGGGCAACACGCCGCCAAGGGCGCAGGCGTCGATATCCACGACCTTCGGGGCAAGGCCCTGCGCCGTGAACGCCTCCACATGCGCGGCCAGCACCTCGCGGCGCAGCGCCGCGACCAGCACCCGGCATCCGTCGGCCACGCGGTCGCCCTCGATCCACGAGGGGACAAGCTCCTCCACGGCCACGGGGAAGCGCTGCTCCAATTCGAAGGGCAGGGCCTTGGCGATGCGCGCCGAGCCGGTGAAGGGAAAAGTCACGGTCCGCAGCAGTGCCTGCCCGGCGCCGAGTCCCAGCACGTACGCATCGCTCGCGAGCTTCTCGCGGGCCACGCAATCGGCCACTGCCCGCGCAATGTCCGCAGGCGTGGCCTCGTCGGGCAACTCCACAACGGCCCGCGCGCGGACGCTGCCGCGTCCGGAGCCTGCCAGTTGAACGAGAACGGCTCTGCCGTCCGCTATGTCCATTCCAAGAATGCTGCCAGCCATCGAATCTCCTTGATCTCCAAAACGGATGCCGCGCACTCGCGCTACGAGACCTGTTGCCACAGCACGGCGGGGGCTCCGTCGCGCCCACCGGTGCGGCTCACAAAGGCCGCCAGCCGTCGCACAGCCATGCCGGAATGCGCCTCGACGCGCACGAAATAGACTCTGGCCATCACACCCAGACAATCGGGCAGCATGGGCGCGTAGGCCACGTTGCCCATGTTGTCGCGCTCGCGGTACCATGTCCCGCCGAGGTCGTTGTCCGGATCGGCGCGGTATTCGAGGACCGCGTCGCGAAACGGCTCGCGCATTTTCTCGTCGGATACCAGCGCCATGAGCAGTGCCTTCGGCGCGGTATTGATATTGATCTTCCCGCCCGTGTCCTGCACGGTGAACAGGCGCGAAACAGCATCAAGTTCCAGCACGGATTTCAGTGCCAGACCGATCTTCTTCGGCATGGGGATGAGCAGCAACTCGTCCAGCGTGCGCATGGGCCGATTGGGCGGGGAATACTTCGGTGAAACGCCCGTGTAGTCCGCAGACTCCGGCCCCGTGCCCCCGGTTCCGCCAGCCGAACGTACCGTGTCGGCGTCGATCCAGTCCTTCACGCGCACCAGCACCTCGCGCCGCTCCTTGATGTCGAGCTGCAAGCCGCGCTCGCGCCCCAGCACGTCCAAAAGGCGCAGAAAAACACCGGCCACGCCCTTGCCCTGCTCAATGTCCTTGTCCGTGACCAGAGCCAGCGCGTTGATCGGAAATTTGCCCGTCTCGTCCTCGATGCTGCACTCCACGCTGCCGGTCCGAAAGGCATCGGAAAAGGCCTCGGACAGTTCGGAGAGCTTGTTCCAGTCCTCCCCGAAATGATCGGGAGTCCCCCCGTCGGCGCGGATTCTCGCGCAGGCCCACTCCAGCCCGCCCTCGGCGAGCCACCGGGCGTGGACCATATCGCGAAACCACACGGAACCCGCATGCTCCACCCGTACGCCGTAGGTCATCTCCATGACGAGAAACGCCGCGACGGCCAGAACGAAGAGCACCATGACGGCAACGACGCCACGCTCATCGTGGCGCGGGCACATCATTCCTGCTCCTTCTGCACGCGGGGCATGCGCACGTCCGTCTCGAACACACGCTCCACGTCGCCGAAGCCCGGCAGGCCCAGCCGAATGCGCACCAGCGCGGGGTAGCGCGACGCCTTGGGGTCGGCCTCCTGCCGCTTCACGCTGTCCCACCGCTCAAGCGGGTCGGAGTCGGCCATCTCAAGGAAGGTGATTTCCAGAAAGCGCACGTCGTCGAAAAGTTCTATGGCGTTCCAACCCCATTCGCCCACGACGCCCGCATGCGGGCGGGACGCCCTGAACAGACGCACCACGTCACGGTCGCCGCTATCGCGACGCAGGACATAGCGCACCTGCTGCAACCCGTGCGAGGGAAATCCGGCATCCCAGTCCAGACCGGCCGCCGTAGACAGTTCGAGGACGATGTCCTCGTCCTGAAGCTCTCCGGTGTAGCCGTGCCCGGCAAAGCGGTACATGTCCTTCAACGCGCTTGTCGTGCCGGACTTATAGTCCGTGGCCGAACGCAAATCGTTCACCATGACGCCGAAAATCTGCCGTGCGGCCTGCCGCGAGGCGCTCTCGCTCTCGTACTCGGCGGTGGAGGCCAAAAGCTCACGAAACGCACCGAGGAAGCCGGTGACCACCAGCGCGAGCACCGCCAGCGCGACCATGAGTTCGAGCAGTGTGAAACCAGCCTGCCCGCGCCGCACACCGCGCCTCATTTCGCCTTCCCCATCCGCGCCGTCTCCAGCACGTACTCCTGATCAGGCTCCTCGCCCCAGCTCACCCGAAGCCGCAGGACGCGCACGCCGTCGCTGCGGTCAATGACCTCGCCGTCCCACACGTAGGGCGCGTTCTCCACGCCGAAGTCGCCGCGTGGCGACGCGAGGGCGGGGTCCTCCTCGGCGGTCCATTCGGCCATGCGCCGCTCGGCCAGAAGGACCGCGCGGTCCCTGTGGACCATGGCGGCCGCCTCGGTCTGGTTGCTGATCGTGGCCTGAAAAACGGCGACAAGGCCGACGGCCATGATGCTCATGACCACCAGCAGCTCGAAGAACGTGAATCCGGCCGAAGGGTTCGGGAACGCCTTGCGCATGGTGACCAGCCTAGATGGTCCTCGTGGCGCGCATGATTTCCGTCACCGTCGTCTCTCCGGCGAGGATGTGCTGGCATCCGGCACCGTTCAGAGTCCGCATCCCGGCCTTGAGCGCAGCTTCGCGAATCCGGTTGGAATCAGTGGTCTGGACGATGAGCCGCTTCATGGCATCGTCCACGGTCAGGACTTCCATGATGGCCTTTCGACCGCGATAGCCCGTACCACGGCAGCGCTCGCAGCCCACTGCCCGATGGAAGGTCAGGGACGCGGGGTCGTCGAAGCGGTGATCCAGATCGGCCAGTTCGGCGGCGTCCGGCGTGTAGGGCTCACGGCAGACGGGGCACAACTGGCGCACGAGGCGCTGGGCGATGATGGCGCGCAGCACCGAGGACACGAGGAACGGCTCGATGCCGATGTCGATGAGTCGCGTCACGGCGCTGGCGGCGTCGTTGGTATGCAGGGTCGAAAACACGAGGTGGCCGGTCAGGGCGGCCTGCACGGCAATTTCGGCGGTTTCGCGGTCGCGGATTTCGCCGATGAGGATGACGTCCGGGTCCTGACGCACGATGGAGCGCAGGCCCTTGGCGAAGGTCAGGTCGATCTTCTCCTGCACCTGCATCTGGCCGATGCCGTCCAACTGATATTCCACCGGGTCCTCGATGGTGAGGATGTTCTTGTCCGGGGAATTGATGTGATTGAGGATGCCGTAGAGCGTGGTCGTCTTGCCGCTGCCCGTGGGACCGGTGATGAGGATGATGCCGTGGGAGATCGTGACCAGCCGCTTGAGCAGGGTCAGATCGTCGGGCAGCATTCCCAGCTCCTCCAGCCCAAGCACGCGGGAACTTTTCTCCAGAAGACGCATGACCACGCGCTCGCCGTAGGCGGTGGGCAGGCAGGACACGCGCAAGTCCACCTTGCGCCCACCAAGCGCCAGCGAAATGCGGCCGTCCTGCGGCAGACGGCGCTCCGCGATGTCGAGCCGCGCAAGAATCTTGATGCGCGAGACCACGGCGGCATGCATCCGGCGCGAGAACGTGTAGCGATCATACAGCACGCCATCAAGGCGGAAGCGGACCTTGAGCTCCTCCTGATACGGCTCAATGTGGATATCGCTCGCCCGCTCCTTGATGGCGCGGGCAAGGATGCCGTTCACCAGCCGGATGAAGGGGGCGTCGCTCGTCTCCTCCAGCAGGTCGCCGACGGATTCCTCGATGTCCTGCAAGCCCTCGGCGTCGTCGAGGCTCAGGCCCTCGAACTCCTCACCGTCCCCGGCCTCGCCATAGGCGCGGTTGAGGGCGGAAAGTATCTGCAAACGCGGCGCGAGCACCGGGTCCACGGGACCGCCCACCAGCGCGCGCAGATCGCCCACCACGTCCAGCGCGGACGGATCGCCCAGCGCGAGATGCAGGCGTCCCTCGGCGTCGCGGTAGGGGAAGGCCCGGTTCTGCTTCAGGTACTGAAACGGCAGGGCGCGGATGACGTCCTCGGCGGCGGTGGCAGGGTCCACGCTGGACACCAGCGGCAGCCCGTACTGCTCCGCGCGCACGTCGAGGAGTTCGTCCTCGGACAGCCGCTTGCGCCTGCACAGGTACTCGCCAAGCGCCTCGCCAGCCTCGTCGGCCGCAGCCACCAGCGAAGTGACCTCCTCGGCCTCGATGAGGCCACGCCGGAGCAGTATGTCCCTCAATCCAAGCGCGCTCATTTCTCGAACACCGGCGCACCGAGGGTTGCGGGGGCGATCCACGGCAGGCCGAGGCCCTCGTCGCTCACGCCCACCTTCTCCATGAAGCTACGCTTCTCGCGATACATCCGCCGCGCGTTGTCCACCGTGTCGATGATGCGCGGGGTAAGGAACAAGAGCAGGTTCGTGTCGCTAGTGGACGTGTTGCGCTGCTTGAAGAGCCAACCGAGGCCGGGCATGTCGCCGAGGCCGGGAATCTGGTTGCGGTCGCGGCTCTCGTCGCGGGCGAGCAGACCGGCGATGACGATGGTCTGGCCGTTTTCGACCTGCACGGTGGTCTCCACCTCACGCTTCTTGGTGGTGGGAGCAAGCAGCAGCGGTTCGGATTCGCTGACCTTGACGGTCTTGTTGACCACGCGGCTCACTTCCTGATGCAGCTTGAGGCGCAGGGAATTCTGCTTGCCGATCTGCGGGGTGACCGTGAGCTTCACGCCCACGTCCTTGTACTTGATGGTCTGGGACTCGTCGGTGTTCTCGGACTTGGTGGTCACCTTCTCCACGTAAGGGATGGTATCCACCACATCCACCTTGGCCTCCTCGTTGTCGAGGGTCAGAAGCTGCGGTGTGGCCAGAATTCGAAAGCCCGTGTCCACTTTGGACGCAGAGATGACGGATTCGACGGAGCCGAACAGCTTGTCACCGATCTTGAACGGGAACAGCACCAGTCCGGCGCTGAAGCCCGAAGGCATGTTGAACGCGTTGTTCTTCGTGTCGGCCACGCCCGGTGCACCGCCGGGGTTGGAGCCGCCGAACACGAAGCCGTCCGTGCCGCGAATGTGGGTCGATCCGCCAATGCCCCAGTTCACGCCGAAGGACAGGCCCTTGTCAGCGGAAACCTCCATGATGAGGGCCTCCACATAGACCTGACGGCGGGGGATATCCAGCTTGCGGATGGTCTCCTCCAGCAGGGAGAAATCGTCCGGGCGCGCAGAAATGGCCAGCGAGTTGGTCGCCTTGTCGGCTACGACCTTCACGTCCTTGGAAATGACCTTACGCTCCTTGGTATCGGCGACGGTGGTGGTGTCCTCCACCAGCGACTGGAGCACCTTGGCGGCGGATTCGGCGTCCGCGTTTTCGAGGTACACGAGGTGGATGTCGCCCTTGCCGCGCGGCGTCGGCTCGTCCATGGACTTCACGAGGTTCTTCACGATGCGCAGGTCGTCCGCGCCGCCGATGAAGATCACCGTGTTGATGCGCTCCGCGCCGACCACCGAGTGGGGCACGGAGTCGCCGCGCTTGGCGCGAATCTTGGAGCGGCTATCCAGCAGCTTGGTCACCATTTCGGCCGCGTCCTTGGCATTGCCGTTGACCATGGGGAACACGCCGATGCTGGCGTCCATGGACTTGCGGTCCGCCTCGCGGATGATGGTCAGGATGCGACGGATGTTGGAATGGTAGTCGTTGATGATGAGGATGTTGCCCGGTCCGTAGGACGTCAGCAGGCCCTCCTTGGACACCAGCGGCCCGAGGGTCTTGGCGAGGTCGGCGGAGCTGGCGAAATCAAGCGGGACGATCTGGGTGACGACCTTGTCGTCCGGGCCCTCGCCACCGGAAGGCGCGCTCAAGGTCGGCACGCTCATGTTGCGGGCGGCGACCATGGGCACGATCTTCGTCACCGCGCCCTGCGGCACGATGGTGAAGCCATGCACCTCAAGGACGGACTTGAAGACCTCGTAGGCCTCGTCGGTGGAGATGCGGCTCGGCGAGTAGACGGTCACCTTGCCCTTGACCCGACGGTCCACGATGAAATTGGTGCCCGTGAGCTGGCTTATGAACTTAATGAGCAGCTGGATGTCCGTATCCTGGAAATCCATACTGACCGTACGCTCCGCAGCGGCCCACGCGGGACCGGGTGCGGGGACGGCGACGGCCGAAAACACTATCGAGACAACGACTGCGGCAACTGCCGCAACTCTTCGCAGAGATGAAATGGCGTGTATCACTGTTCCGTCTTTCTCAGTTGATGTTCAGCACAAGCTGCTGCGGCTTACCGTTGCGCACCAGATCCACGACCAGACGTTCCTTGTCCAGCTGCCCCATGAGGCCCAGCGCGTCGGCTGGGCCAGTCACCGAGAGCCCGTTGACTCCGGTGATGAAATCCCCCTTGCGCAGGCCGAGCTTGGTGAACAGGCTTCCGTTCTTGACCCACGCGACGTCGATGCCCTTGTGACCATCCCGTGTGCCGGGGACCATGCGGGCCTGCGTCAGGAGCGTGTCCATCCGGGCGACGTTGTCCTGCACCTGCTGGCGGGTCATGCTATAGGCCATCCGCTCCGGCGCTGACTTTCCGGCGTCCTTGCGGTCCACGTCGTCGATGAACAGCGCCTCGTCCTTTCCGTTGCTGCGCAGAACCACGGCCCGCCGCCGTACCTCCACCAGTTCCGATCCGAAGACCTTCTGGCCGAGGCGGAAAAGCTGTTCGTTGCCACCCTTGGCGATCATGGCGAAGCACGACTTCGGCTCGTTGGAAACAACCGTTCCCAGAAGCCGCAGATTGCCCCGCGCCACAGGTAACTTGTCGATGGCGGCCACCTTGGTCTTGGGTGCCGGAGCCTTCTTCTTGGCGACGACGGGCGGCTTCACGCCGAACAGATCGCGCCCGACCACGGGCATGAACGTCTTCAATGCCGGGGGGCCGGAGGGCTTTGCCGCATGCGCGGCACCGATCTCGACCGCTGGCGGTTTCGGCGCATCGCCCGTCAGCACGAAGGCCGCGTCGGCGAAGAAGTACGCCGCGACGGTTATCGCTCCAAATGTTGCCATCCTGCGGATATTCATTCCCATTCCCGTTTCGTATCCTGCGCTGAATTCATACCGTGGACGACGCGCCCCGCTGGCGGAGCGCCCTAGAATCCCTTGACCAGCGGCCGCGAAACCGTTCCGCTCACCGTCAGGGGCACCTTCCGATGCCGGGCGAGATCGTTCATGACCTTCTTGCCGACGACATTCGCATTGACCGCCTTCGCGTCCGCCGTCCACGCGCCTTTGAGACGCACCGGGCTGACCTCGGGGCGCTTCGCATCAAGCCGCACGTCGCCGCCAAGCTCCGCGCTCAGGCCATTGAGGGCGAGCCGAATGTCGGCCAACGTGACGGTTTCGTCGCCGACCTTCCACGCGCCGGACAGGTTGCCGTCGCGAATGGTGCCGTCCTTCAGCACCGGCATGGGAAGAATGGCGCCGATCCCGGCCACGCGCAGGTCTCCGGCACCCGAAAGCCCGGAACCGTCGCGACGGCCGGACAGCGTGCCCTCGGAGGCGACGCTACCTGTCAGCTTCAAAAACGACGGCACGCCCGGAAACGCCGCGATATCGAGTCCATTCGCCTCATAGTTGAGCCGGAAGGCGTCGCAATCGAACCACGCGCCGGATGCGATGGTCGCGCCGACCTGCCCGCCGCACACGTCGCCGGAACAGGCAACGCCCAGTCGCCCGGAGAGAAGGCTCGTCGGGGCAAGCGAAACGCTGACATCCTCGATCCGCAGCCCCCCACCGGGGAACGCGACATCGGCGGCCTGTGCGTCCACGCCCGGCGGAAGGAGCCGGACCGAGGGCGACACAAGCGTGACCCGCACGCCGTTCGCCTCGAATCCCTCCGCAGCCACGCGCGCAAGCATCCGCCCGGAGGACTTCCAGCCGAAAACCAGCGCAAAAACTATGGCACCCCACAGGGTGCCCATGACAATCCCGCGAATCCGTTCCCGTTTCATTCAGTCCATCGTCCCGTCGGTCTGCAATCCCTGTTGTTTCCGCCCACGCCATGCGGCGCCGTGGCCGTTCACGCCCCTGTGTGCCGCGCCGCCCGCGCAAGTGCGCCAAGGGTGGCGTCGGCCGTCGCCTTCCATGAAAATTTCGCCGCGCGGGCAAGGCCCTTGCCGGAAAGCTCCTCCCGCAGTCGGGCGTCCGTCGCCACCTGACGCATCATCGCCGCGAGGCCTTCGGCATCGAGCGGATCGGCCATGACGAGGGCTGCGTCCCCCGCCACTTCGGGCAGGCTGGCGCAGGGAGAGACGAGCACCGGACAGCCGCAGGCCATGGCTTCGAGCACCGGCAACCCGAACCCCTCGTAGAGGCTCGGATACACCAGCGCACGCGCACCGGCATATAGGAGCGCAAGGTCGTCGTCGTCCACATAGCCAAGCGGCACTACGCCCGGCGTGGACGCTCCCCAGCCGGACCACCCGGCGCACACGAGCGGGACATCAAGCCCCATCACCCCGGCCGCGCGAGCCGCAGTCCGCACGTTCTTGCGTGGATCTCCGGTGCCCACGAAGAGGAAATACGCCTCCGGTAGGCCCAGACGTTCCCGCATCGCCGCGACCTCGTCCTGCGTCCGTTGCCGGAACAGACTCGGATCATGAGCGAGATGAGTCACGGTCACCCGCTCGGGCGCAACGCCATGCACCTCGGCCAATTCGGATCGAGTGAAACGCGAAACGCTCAGGTATTCGTCCACGTGGCGGCAGGAGCGTTCGAAATGACGCCGGAAATAGAGCACCCTCTCGCGCGGATGCCATTCCGGATGGCGATCGAGGGAGAGATCGTGCACCGTGAATACCGTACGCACCCCGGCCGGTGCGTCGAAAGGAAAGAACGCTGTCTCGTGGTAGACGTCGAAGCCTTGCGCGGCCGTCCGAAACGCCAGTTGACGCCGCATGTGCACGGCCAGACGCACCATGAGGGCCACGCGCGCGGGTAGCTTCCAGAACAGGTCGGCGACGAGCGACTTTCGCGCCACGTCGTCCGGGGGGGAAGGCATACGCTCCAGAACCCGCCGCCCGTTGAAATAGCCAACCTCAACGCCGGAACGCGTCTCTATCTCGGCATAGAGCTGACGGATATAGCGCCCGATGCCGGTATTGACGTTCATCAGCGGTATCGCGTTGACGATGATGCGCATGATCCCTCCGAGAGGTCCCTGTCCCGTTATTCACGGCCGCTGCCGTAGCCGTCGCGAGCTTGTCCGGACCCTGCCCGCGTCTTGCCCGCTGCGACGTCTCGCGCGTGCATGCGACGGGATGCAACCATCTTCCACACCCCTGTCACGAAACGACATTTGCCTATCGTTTCCTCGCTCGTCTACACGATTGACAGCACGGGCGCAACGTGGGCGTAGGCCCATTAGCGATGCAGAGATGCCGCAATACTCGTCGCTACAGGTCTGATTCGGACTGTAGTGTGACTTCTCAAGCAACACACCGCCCACCATCCATGCATCAGTCGTGACAAATCGCTCTCCATCCTCGCCGCATCAGCGGGCAGGCACGCCATTTGCGTCACGAATTCATGACGCACAAGAACGGATTGGGCGCTCACCACATTTCGGAGCCCAGCTCCATACACGCGTATGTGAAAATAAATATCACTATGCACGATGGGGAATCTTTCATCCAATTCCCCAAGGTCATTATGCACCGACTTGCGCACCTGCGGCCCCCGTATACCGCGAGGACCTCGCGCGAGGCGATGCGCATGCCCCGCTCCACACATCAGCGCCGCGCACCAGCGCCACGCACAACACTGGCGTACACGTTCGCGACGCCCCCGGCAGAGGCGTCGATACGAAACATCTGCGCGAACCGTCGCCGCCCAGCCTCGCCCATGCGCTCACGCAGGGCCGCGTCGTCGACAAGGCGCTGCAACGCGCCCCGTAGCGCCGCCGCATCACCCGGCACCACGCCAAGCCCGGTCTGCCCGTCCGCATTCACGAACCCCACGCCGGAGCCGGGAATATCGGAACAGACCAGCGGCCGTCCGTACTGCATGGCCTCAAGAAGCACGACCCCGAAGGCCTCGGTCCGCAGCAGCGAGGGCAGGCAGAACACGTCGCACGCCGCGAACAGGGCATGCAGATCCGCATCCGGCAACGCACCGGGCAGGAGCACCCGCCCGGTCAGCCCCAACTCGGCAACCCGTCGGGCAACGCCGTCCCGGTCCGGACCATCGCCGACGATGACGACCACGCAGTCGCGCAGCCCGGTAGCGGCCTCGACCAGCACATGAAATCCCTTGTAGTGGGCGAAACGGCCCACCGCGGCCACAAGGCACTGCCCCTCGCCCACGCCGTAGCGCTCGCGCACGGCGACTACGGTTTCGGCATCGACCCGCCGCATGCGGCCCTCGTCGAGCCCCAGCGGCACCACGTGGACCTTGTCCATGACCGGCGCAAGGGGACGGCTGGCCTCGGCGTATGCCGCCGACGTGGCGATGACCGCGTCCGCCCGCCGCAGGAGCGCGGCCTCGAAATGCCTGTACAGCGCGTAGGCCGGACGCAGGAGCCTGTCCGATGCGGCCGCGAGCACGTCCGAATGCCAGTGGACGACCATCGGCACCCGGCAGGGCCACAGCGCCCAGAAGGCCGAGGTGTCCGGCATGTGCAGGTGCAGCACGTCCGGCCGGAATTCGCGTATCGCCCGCCACATCTCGAATCCGAAACCCGGCGCGACAGGGGCATAGAGCAATTGGCCGAAGGTCCGCACCCGGCGCAGGCGCACCCCGCCGTCGACCACCTCGCTTCGCCCAGCACATCCGAAGCCCTCGACATGCGCAAGGACGAAAACCTCGTCGCCCCGCCGCCGCTGCGCCACGGCAAGATCGCGCAGATAGCTCTCCATCCCGCCTCGCGCGGGGGGATAATACTTGCCGACGTGCAGAATCCGCACGCCCTACCCCACGAGGTGGCTCATCTCGAAGATGGGCAGGATGATGGCCATGACGATGAACCCGACAACGCCGCCCATGAGCAAAATCATCACCGGCTCCATGAGCGATGTGGCGACGGCGAGCCGCGCGTCCACCTCGCTCTCGCACGAGCGGGCCACGGTCAGCAACATATCCACCAGCCGCCCGCTCTTCTCGCCCGCGTCCACCATCTGGAGGTCCGTGGGGTCGAATATTCCGCAGAACTCCATGGGCCCGACCATGTCGCGCCCTTCGAGCACCTGTGCCCGAATGCTGTCGATGGCCTGCTCCAGCACCACGTTGCCCGCGATGCTGCGCACGATGTCCAGCGACTGGATCATGGGCACGCCGTTCTTGAGCAGCATACCGAGCGTCCGGCAGAAGCGCCCGACGGCCATGCGCCGCACGACACTGCCCGCCAGTGGCACGCGCAGCACGAAGGCATGGACGCGTCGCCGCCCCTTGGACGTCGACGAATACCAGCGCAACCACCATGCGAAGGCGGGCACCAGTACCACCAGCGCGGGCCACCAGTTGCGTACCGCGTCGCTCACGGCGATGAGAATGGTGGTGGGCAGCGGCAGCGCGTGCCCGAGGTCGAAGAAAATCTGCGTCACCTTGGGAATGACGAAGGCCATCAGGAAAGCGATGACGCCCGTTCCCACGATGAGCATCAAGAGCGGATAGGCCAGTGTGCTCTGTACCTTGCGGCGCATCTCCAGTTGCCGCGCGGCGTGGTCGGCAAGGCGCGCCATGACCAGCGCGAGCGTCCCGGACGACTCACCGGCGCGGGTCATGCTCACGAACATCGAGGAGAACACACGCGGATGTTCCTCCAGCGCGGCGGCAAAACTGATGCCGCTACGCACGCGCTCGCGGATTTGCGCAAAGACGCGGTTCAGCTCCGTGCCCTTGCCGTGGCCGATCATCGCGGTGAGCGCGCTATCCAGCGGCAGCCCGGCATCGAGCAGCGTAGCCAACTGCTGCACCGCGCCAACGAACTCCGTACGCCGCACGCGCCGGAACATGCCCCGCAGACGGGCGAGCGACATGCGCCGCGCGCCATCCTTCGTCCGGGCCGTCCCGCGCTCGCTCCCCACGTCCTCAAGCCCGACGAGGAACAGCCCCTGCGTCTTGAGCTTGCGCCCGGCATCGCTGCGGCTTGCCGCGTCAATGATGTCCTTGCGGGTTCTTCCGTCCGCTCCCACGGCCTCATATCGATAAACGGGCATGCCAGTCCTCTTTCGTCACATAGCGCCATTGCGGCGCAATCACAGCACTTCCCACAGCCCGCCCAGGGACGGGTGGTAGACGATGCCCCGGAATCCGGGCACCGTGCCCGGCTTGTTGAACAGAAGCTGCGCAGCGAGCGAATCGTTCACTTCGCGCTCGATGACGTATAGCGGTCTATCGCCGTAATCGAGTGCCACATAGGGCGCACCGGGGCGCTTCTCCTTGACGTGCACACCAGCGCGGTCGAACCGCACAAGCCGCGTCAGCGCGAAAACCTTGTCCGAGACGACCACGGCGTCCCCGGTGGCGTTCAGTCCACCCGCGTTGCGATGGACGATGACCGTGGGCGGCGGCGTCGCCGGAGCGCCGGGTGCCCCCATGCTACCCAAGAGATACCACCACGAGCGAAAGATCATGTCCTGCGAGAGGTAGAGGTATGTCTTGCGCGGCTTCGCCGGGAACAGCCATTCCCGCCAGAAGGCCACATCACGAAACCCGTTCTCGCGCAGAATCTCGTCCGCACGGGTCGGCGCGGAAAAGACACGGCGCAGGAAGGCCACGCGATGATTCATATCCGGAATGCGCTTGCCGAGGCGGTTCATGCCCGCCCAGCCGCGCGTGGCAAAATAGTTGATCCAGTGACGGGCCAGCACGGGGTCCGGCGTGGCGAACGGCACGCACGACACGAGGTTTCGCCAATGGCCCTGACTGCCGCCGTCGATGAAGGTCGGCCTATCGGTCATGTACTGGATGAAGTAGCCCTGATCCCAGAAGCACCACACGACCTCGCCGCGATACGGCCGGGAACCGAGAACTGCGGCCAGCCGCACATCGCCCTGCGTGAACCTTGGCCGAGGAGACTTCTCGACGCACGCCCACGCCCCCGGGGCAACGAGCGCCACGACCAGAACCACGGCCCCGGCGGCACGCGCACAGCGCCCATCCGGGAGCCGTCGCGGCATGGGGGCATGAAGCGCACGATCAACCAGCCACGCCACGCCAAGGGCAAAGCCGGGCGTAAGGAACATGGCGAAGCGATTTGCGGCAAGGCCCATACCGCCAAGCGCGAGGGACGGCAGTACGAGAAACCACGCCACGACGGGCCGCCGCACGGCGAGCCACACCGCGCCGATGAGTCCCACCGCGAGGCAGACCCAGTGACCGGCGGCGGCACGTCCCAGTTCCCAAACGGTCAGAGGCTTGAGTTCGGAAATCTCGTTGCCGAGAACCTCGAACTGCGAAACGGTCCGGTTCAAGACGAGATCGACATGCCGGAGCACGGTTTGCCCGAAGGCCGCCGCCGCATGCGGGAGATACCGATGCAGGCCGAAGAGCAACCCTACCAGTCCCACAACGCCAAGCACACAGACCGCGACCTTGAGGGCCCGCTCCATCCGCGATGTCCGCAGGAACACGCTTGCGGCCCATGTAGCGACGGAAAGCGCCACAAAGGCCAGTGCGCCACGCTCCCACCACATCCACGACAGCGCGCAGAGGGTCGCCCACCCCGCCAACCACGCCAGACGCCGCCGACCGAAATCGGTGGAGAACCCGTGGCAGCACAGACAGCAGGCACAAAAGAAGAACAGGTTCAGACAGTCCGTGTCGAATCGGCCAAAGGCCGAGCGCGTCATGAAGGACACCCCGGCGCACAGGGCCAGCGCGGCGGCAAGCGCGGCACCCCGCGAGGCGAATGTCCGCGCCATGAAGGCAAAGGGAATGAGGGTCAGAATGGCAAGCGCGGGAGGAAGATAGAAGGCCACGGTTTCGAGCGGCAGGCCAAGCGCCTTGCGCAGTGTCGAGGCGAGGAGCGAAACGGGCGGCACACTCTGCGGCTGGTAGGCACCGCTGAATTCGAAGCGGTCCTGCCTGTCGAAGGTTCCCCTGCCATGGGCGAACGAATGGCGCAGATAGAAATAGCCGTCCGCAGTCGTCAGAAGCGGCACACCCTTCACATAGAAATCCGGCCTCTCCTTCCAGTCGTGCAGCGCGCCGAACTGGATGCCCAAGCACACGACAGCCACGCCCAGAAGCCCCAGCGCGAACAGAATTCGCGGTCGCAACAGCGACGACGCATTCGCGAGAAAAGGAATACGGATCATTCCTCTTCATCCTCCATGCAAGACGCGTCAAATCCGCACATACGCTCCAGCATTGCCACACGCTGTGTCAGCCGACGCAGGCGAATCTCCTGATTCGAGCGCTCGATGTCCATGGCAAGCATCTTGATAAATATGAACACGCAGGCAAGCAGCAGGATAAGTGCCGGCGGATAGGCGATGCCGAGCATTTTCGCCATCCAGTCCGACAGCCTCGGATACAGGCCCAGCACTGCGGAGCAGATGATGATAAACGTCCACCACAGCGTATATCGCGTGTACAGGAGGTTCTTTCGCACCAGCCGGAACACCACGGCGATGAGCGCGAAGCTCACGATTGTCGTCGTCACCTTCAGCGGTATCACGTTTTGCACCTATCGATTCTGGAAATATGTCGGTTCTTCCATACAGCGTGGAGGAAGCTGTAAACCATGTAATCCGCGACGGCAAACCAATTGTTGAAAATGCGGGAGTGGCCGGTCTTTCGCGGCCGCATCGGCACATGCATCTCCTGCATGCGCATGCCGTTCTCGGCCAGCAGAAACAGCACGCCGAGGTCCTGATAGTCCACCAGCGTGGCCTGCCGCGAGGCGAGACATTTCACCGCGCGCGGACCATAGGCGCGAAACCCGGAGGTCAGATCGCGCACCTTCAGATGCGACAGGGCGCGAAACAGCGTCCACGCCACGTGACGCAACGTGCTGCCGCGTTCGGTGCATGCGCCGATGACCACATCCGCCGAGCCGTCGCGCAGTGGCGCGAGCAGTTCTGGGATGGCGTCCACGGGGTGCTGGCCGTCGGCGTCGATACTCAGCACGCAGCCATACCCGGCCCGCCGCGCGAAGCGCAGTCCGGTCTGCGTGCCGCCCCACGCGCCAAGGCGCACAGCGTGGCGGATGACCATGGCCCCGGCCTCGGACGCCGCACGCGCGGTGTCGTCCTCGCTGGCGTCATCGACCACCAGCACATCCACGCCCTGCGCCAACACATCGCGCACCACACTCGCCACGGACGCGGCCTCGTTGAAGGCGGGCATCACGGCAAGCACGGCGCAGGTTTCCATTTCGCCGACGGAACCAGCCGCACTGTCGGGCATGGGCACACCATCGGGGGCGCAGGCCAAAGCTGTTTCACATTCTTGATTCATGTGCATCCATCGAAAGATAATTTTCTCTTACGGGAGCATGAAAAGGGGCCGGGCGGTGCCCGGCCCCCGTTCATCACGGTTCTTGGTCTGTCAGTGGCTGAGGAAGCAGGTTATTCTGTCTAGTCCTCGGACGAGGGCATCACCAGATCGAGGACGATGGACGTCTTCACCCGCGACGTGAATTCTCCGAACTCAACTGCCACGGTATCGGACTCGTTATCCTCGACAGATTTCCATGCGTCATCATTGGTCGGTGCCTTGTAGTCGAAGCGCAACAGGAACTTACCACCATCTTCGATGACGTCCCTGTACGTCGCCTCGCTACCCCTATCCTTGTGCTGAGTCTCCAGCTCTATACTCCCAAGTGCGGCCTCCACATCAGCGAGGAGGACTGGGTAGCCATCGTAGCGTGCCGCATTCACGGGCGCGCTAACGGTCTGGGACGTAGCGCCAACCACGTAGGTATCCGTCACTCTGCCGAACGTGATGGGCCTCAGCGCATCGCGATCCTTCCAGAGCTTGAAGGTTTTGGCGTGCTTCACACCGGGATTCGTTTCGTCGGCCAGGGTCATAGTAACGATCGTGTCATTCGCCCAGTTGCCGACAAAGCGGTACTCGAAGGACAGTTTCTTAGGCGCCGAATCAGGCCCCTCATACGCGACAACGTGAGAGGCGGCCCAGTTGTCCTCACCCACGCCCTCGCACCAGAACTGTCCCTTATCGACAGTCAACACGAGGTTGCGGGGCGGGGCGAAAATGATACCGGAGTCAGAGACGGTCGTAGCGCTGAGGGTCACGCTGGATTCCTCGAACACGGTGACACCGTCGGTCTCAAGAGCAGGCTCGATGCCGCCACTGAACCGGGACGAATACCACAAATCACCGACAAGAGAGACTCTCTTCAGCGCGGAGCCGTCGGACACGAGGACAATGCGGGAACTGGTCGTAAAGTCACGTCCATCCAGCTTGTAGCCCAAGGTTACCACGACTTCACCAGCCTGGAATCCCCCCTCGGGGGGGGTGATGACAAGCTCATAAATGCTAAATCGATCATCATAGCCGAGACTGAACGCAGCTTTCTGTACCCCGTCGAACGTGCAGGTTAGGGCACCTTCCTGGTCCACCGACTCATGCGTGCCATCGGCGTGCATCCGTTCAACAAAGAACGGATAACGTTGGACACCCGACGTCATACTATTGACGTCGATAACCAGCGGGAAGGCCTTGAGAGTGCAATCAATGCCGACAACAGGATTCAGATCAATCTCGGGTGCTTCGGCCGCGGCGGAGTCAGCAATGCTGTTCTTCTCTGCCTCGTCCAGCGTACGTCCGGACTCCTCCTCAAGCTCATCAAGGGCGTCCTTCACGATGCTCTTGAACGCTGCGGTACCGAGTTCGTCCATCTTGGTGCGGAAGGCAGTGCCCGTGGCGGCCTTGTCGGTCTCAGCCTTTCCAAGCTCGGTCGCGTCAAGCGCACCGGCGTCCTCAAGGGCCTTGCCATAGTCGCCGCCGATTGAGCCGTCCACATTGCCATCCGCAGCGTCAAAGCCGAGAACGGCTACGCGCTGGGTGAAGGCGGGTGACGCGGGGGCATAGCCCACGGCTGCCTCGAACTGCTTGATGGCAGCGCGGGTCTTGGCAACCTTGGTCAGATTGGCACTCGACGAATCGTCGCCAACGACGGGGCTGTCGTTCAGCACGTCGACGCCGGTTGCGCCCTTCACGTAGGCGAGAGCGTAGTTGACATCCTCGAGGTCGATGGCGTCCGCGCCCGCACGACCACGCGCAACCCAGTATGCGAACTGGGACAGCGGAGTGATCTGGCAAGGCGTGGTCGTGTTCACCTCGGGAACGATGGCGAAGATGGGCGTGGTGACGCGAGTACCAACACCGCTAACCACTTCTTCACCATCAGTCAGCTTCACGATGTACGGGCCGCCGAACGGCACACCAGACACGCTGAAGACACCCTTGTCAGACGTGGTGCCCGTTCCGATCGGCTTGTTGCTCTGAGCCGGATCGAGCACCGTCACTGTGGAGCCAGCGAAAATCGAACCGCCAGCACCACCGGAGATGGTGCCGCCAGACGAATCGCTGTCTCCGCTGCTTCCGCAGCCTGTCAACGCCATGGCGATGACAAGGCACAGAGTCAAAAGCAGAGTTTTCTTCATAATGATCATTTCCCTCTTTTTTTCCTCGTTTGTTGCCACAGACCAAGTATACCAGCTCAAAGATCGCAACTAACCATTTTGTCCAATCTCACCACTGGTATAAATTTCCATCGCAGACAATCAGCGCAAGTGCAACAAACGATCACACGCCACAATTGGGGAAATATCTCGAAATTCCTATCACGCCACAGAATTACGCCCGTTACACAAAAACACACGTGTTCCCATGCGCACAATAGTGTCACGAATTCGATACCACACCAGCCCGGCGCAGGCTCACTTTCCCGATTCATGAACATCAATAAAAATGAAATTCCCCCCCCGCGGGGGGCATGAAAAGGGGCCGGGCGGTGCCCGGCCCCCGTTCATCACGGTTCCTGGTCTGTCAGTGGCTGAGGAAGCAGGTTATTCTGTCTAGTCCTCGGACTACTTCACGTCGTCGACAAGATCGAGAATGATGTCCTTCGTTCTGAAGTTGCTCGCGGTGCCGTACTGGACGGTCACAGCATCAGCCTCGTTGTCGGTGACAGCAGCCCAATCAGTCTCGCTGGGAGCGGTGTAGTCGAAGGTGAGCAGCAGCTTGCCGTCAGCCTCGCCGAAGGCAGCATTCGCAGCAGTGCCATGCTTGGCATTCGCGGCAAGGAAGGGGCTCCAGCTCGCGGCCTGAGCCATGTCGAGCACGGTGCCGTCGCACAGCTTCGCCACAACCGAGACACTGAGGTGCTTCACTTCAGGATCGCCGACCTCGAAGGTCATGGAGTCCGTCTCTTTGCCAAACGTGACGGACTTCAGATCGGAGCGCCTCTCCCAGAGCTTGAAGGTTCTGACGTCCTTCACATCGGGATCCTTCGAGTCAGCCAAGGTCATGGTGACCGTGGTGTCCACAGCCCAGTTGCCTGCAATGCGGTACTCGAAACCCTTGTCACGGAAGGAAACACCATCGTACTCGACAATGTGAGACGTTGCCCAGTTGCCCTCGCCCTCGCCAGCGAAACGGAGCTCGCCCTTGTCAATGGTCAGCACGAGATTACGTTTTGCATCAGGGGAAATGCCCGTTCCAGAGACGGTCTGAGCCATGAAGTCCATGGTGAAGGGGTCAAACAGGTTGAAATCCCCCACCTTGGAACCGAACTCAAGGCCGCCCTTGAAGCTATCGCGCCACAGTTCGCCACCAAGCGCGATCTCCCGCAGCGCAGAGCCGTCGGACACGAAGGCAAAACGGAAGCTGGTCGTAAGGTCGCGTCCATCCACCGTGTAGCTCAGGGTCGCCATCACTTCGCCGACCTGGAAGCCTCCCTCGGGGGGGGTAATGGCGATCTCGTGCGCGAGCGCAGGCACAGCATAGCCGAAACTGAACGCGGCTTTCTGTGCGCCATCGAACGTGCAGGTAACGGCGGCATCCTGGGTCAGCGCCTCCAGCGTGCCGTCGGCGCGCTTCAAATAAACCAGGAACGTAAAGCTCCCAGTACCCGGCCACGTGTCATTGACGTCGAAAGTCAGCTTGGAGACAAAGTTGCTGGTGAGGCCGACGACGGGATTCTGGTCGATCACGGGGATCTCCTTGCCCGCATCATCGGCAATGGCCTGCTTCTCGTCGGCATTCAGCGCTCGTCCGGATTCGTTCACAACCTCATCAAGAACGTTCTTCACAATGTCCTTGAACGCGGGAGAACCGAGTTCGTCCATCTTGGTGCGGAAGGCAGTGCCCGTGGCGGCCATGTCGGTCTCAGCCTTTCCAAGCTCGGTCGCGTCAAGCGCACCGGCCTCCTCAAGCGCCTGGCCATAGTCGCCGCTGAAGGAACCATCAACGCTGCCATCCGCAGCGTCAAAGCCGAGAACGGCTACGCGCTGGGTGAAGGCGGGTGACGCGGGGGCATAGCCCACGGCTGCCTCGAACTGCTTGATGGCAGCGCGGGTCTTGGCAACCTTGGTCAGATTGGCGTTCGACGAATCGTCGCCAACGACGGGGCTGTCGTTCAGCACGTCGACGCCGGTTGCGCCCTTCACGTAGGCGAGAGCGTAGTTAACATCCTCGAGGTCGATGGCGTCCGCACCCGCATGACCACGTGCAACCCAGTATGCGAACTGGGACAGCGGAGTGATCTGGCAGGCCTCCTTGCCATTGACGTCAGGAACAATGGCAAAGATGGGTGTGGTGACGAGAGTACCAACACCGCTAACCACTTCTTCACCATCAGTCAGCTTCACGATGTACGGGCCGCCGAACGGCACGCCAGACACGCTGAAGACACCCTTGTCAGACGTAATGCCCGTTCCGATCGGCTTGTTGCTTTGAGCCGGATCGAGCACCGTCACTGTGGAGCCAGCGAAAATCGAACCGCCAGCACCACCGGAGATGGTGCCGCCAGACGAATCGCTGTCTCCGCTGCTTCCGCAGCCTGTCAACGCCATGGCGATGACAAGGCACAGAGTCAAAAGCAGAGTTTTCCTCATAATGATCATTTCCCTCTATCCTTCCTCGTTTGTTGCCACAGACCAAGCATACCAGCTTAAAGATCACGATCAACCTATCGTGCCAAATCTCACCACTGGTATAGCTACTCATCGCAGACAATCTCTGCAAGCGCAACAAACGATCACACGCCATAACTTGGGAAATATCTCGAAATATACATCTCGCAGCTGAATTGCGCCCATTGCGCGAAAACGCACTCATGTTGTGCCGACGCACAATGCGGTCATGACTTCGATACCACACCAGTCTGACGCAGACGCACATTTCCTATTCATGTGCATCCATCGAAAAAATTTTCTCTTTGCGGGGGCATGAAAAGGGGCCGGGCGGTGCCCGGCCCCCGTTCATCACGGTTCCTGGTCAGTCAGTGGCTGAGGAAGCAGGTTATTCTGTCTATTTCTTAGACGGCTTCACGTCGTCGACGAGATCGAGAACGATGTTCCTCGATTCGCAGTCGTTCACGGAATCACCGTACGTGACGGTCACGACATCGGTCTCGTTGTCGGTGACGTCAGCCCAACCAATCTCGCTGGGCGCCGTGTAGTTGAAGGTCAGCATGACCTTGCCATCCTCGGTGCCAAGATTACCCCTGGCATCAGCGAGGCTACCGTATCTGGCCTGCAGATTGATGTAGGGGCAGCTCGCCTCGATCTCATCCTTGTTGAGCACGGTACCGTCATGCAGCTTCGCAACGACCGAAACACTCAGGTCCTTCGGTGCAGTATCGCCGACCTCGAAGGTACCTGCCACCTTGCCAAACGTGACCGACTTCAGCGCGTCGCGATCCTCCCAAAGCTTGAAGGTCTTGGCAGTCTTCAGATCGGGATTCTTCGAATCGGACAGGGTCAAGGTGATGGTGGTGTCATTGGCCCAGTTGCCGACGAAGCGGTACTCGAACTCACGATCATCGATCTTCCTTCCAGCATACTCCACCGTGTGCAACGCGGCCCAATTGTCCTCGTCCTCGCCGGCGAAACGGAGTTCACCCTTGTCGACGGTCAGCACAAGATTGTAGGGCTCATCGGGAGTGGGCATACTTCCGGGAGAGAAGAACGCCATGATGTCCATCTTGAAAGACTCAAAGAACGAGCGATCCGTCGCGTCTTCACGCCGATCAAACTCGATACCGCCCTTCAAATCGCTCCAAAGTCCGCCGTCGAGCTCAATCCCCCTCAGAGCGGGCACCTCGGCAGCGAAGACGATACGCAAGTTCGTCGAGAAGGTGCGACCATTCGCCAACTTGTAGCTCATAGTCAGCACCACTTCGCCAGCCTGGAATCCTTCAGTGGGATAGGTGATGGTGACCCCGTGGCTGGATTCATCCCCGGCCTCGATCCACCCGAAACTGAATGCGGCTTTCTGGGCACCGGTAAACGTAGCGGTGACGACATCGTCCCTGTCCAACTCCTCCAGCGAGCCGTCGGCACGCTTCAGATCAAGGGGCACCCTACCGGTCAAGGGGTTCGGCATCAGACCAAGCTCAACCGGCAGAACCACCGCGTTCGGGGAGTTCTCCACCACAAGACCAACGACGGGGTTCAGGTCGATCTCGGGAGTCTCGGCGGCCGCGTCATCGACAAGGGCCTTCTGCTCCTCCTCGGTCAACGTACGACCAGACTCATCCGCGACCTCATCAAGGGCGTCCTTCACGATGCCCTTGAACGCCGGAGAACCGAGTTCGTCCATCTTGGCGTTGAAGGCAGTGCCCGTGGCGGCCTTGTCGGTCTCAGCCTTTCCAAGCTCGGTCGCGTCAAGCGCACCGGCGTCCTCAAGGGCCTTGCCATAGTCGCCGCCGATTGAGCCGTCCACATTGCCATCCGCGGCGTCAAAGCCGAGAAGGGCAACACGCTGGGTAAAGGCCGGATCGGAAGGGGCGATATAGGCGGGGTCAGTGGGCTTACCGCCAACCGCCTCTTCGAACTGCTTGATGGCAGCGCGAGTCCTGGCGACCTTGGTCAGCTTCTCGTCCGTCGGCTCGTCGTTGCCAACGACGGGGCTGTCCTTCAGCACGTCGACGCCGGTTGCGCCCTGCACGTAGCTGATGGCGTAGTTGACGTCCTCGAGGTCGATGGCGTCCGCACCAGCATGACCACGCGCAACCCAGTATGCGAACTGGGACAGCGGAGTGATCTGGCAGGCTTCATCGCCCTTGACCTCTGGAACGATGGCAAAGATGGGCGTGGTGACGTCCGTACGAGTGACACCAGCCACCTCTTCACCACCGGTCAGCTTCACGATATACGGACCGCCGAACGGCACTCCAGTGACGCTGAAGACACCCTTGACAGACGTAGTGCCCTTTCCGATCGCATCTGTTCCCTTTTGCGGATCAAACACTTCAACCGTGGAGTTCACGAAAATCGAACCGCCAGCGCCACCGGAGATGGTGCCGCCAGACGAATCGCTGTCTCCGCTGCTTCCGCAGCCTGTCAACGCCATGGCAATGACAAGGCACAGAGTCAAAAGCAGACTTTTCCTCATGATAATCATTTCCTCTATCCTTCCTCGTTTGTTGCCACAGACCAAGATGCAGGCCCATATATCGCAATTTGACTATCTTGACAAACCCTTCAATAGCTACAAACCACAACAATAACAATTATTCCAAGCACAACCAACACTGACAATCTATAATTTAAAAACACTATCGATATACCATCACACTTTCAAGGCATACCCTTGACGCAAAAAGCACACAACTCACCACTTCAATACTCCACCATATCGAATTCAACACGACGTGTATTCGCGAACCATCACATGCATGATTCACAACCACCAGCCGCAAAAAAAATTTCCTTGCGTGGAGCATAAAAAAGGGGCCGGACATAAGCCCGGCCCCACGTTCATCACGATTTCTGATCTGTCAGTGGCTGAGGAAACAGGTTATTCTGTCTAGTCCTCGGACGAGGGCATCACCAGATCGAGGACGATGGACTTCTTCTCCCGCGCCGTGGCTTCGCCGAATGTAACCGCCACGGTATCGGACTCGTTGTCCTCGACAGCTTCCCATGCGGCATCATTGGTCGGTGCCTTGTAGTTGAAGGTCAGCAGGAACTTGTAATCTTCCTTAATGACATCTACTCCGCTAGCCTCACTGCCGTACTCCGCGAGCCGAGTCTTCAGATCTATGGTAGCGGGATCAAGCTTTGCCCTCACGTCCTCGATGGAAGCCCACTGTCCATTGTAGCGTATCACATTCACAGGCACCTTCACGGTCGTAGCCGGAGCACCGACCTCGAAGGCCCTCGTCACCTTGCCAAACGTGATGGGCCTCAGCGCTTCGCCATCCTCAAAAATCTTGAATCTTTTGACGGTCTTGAGATCGGGATACTTCGTGTCGGACAGGGTCATGGAGACGGTGGTGTCCGTCGCCCAGTTGCCAGCGATGCGGTACTCGAAGCCCCACTCTTTGCTGGAATCACCATCATACTCGACAACGTGAGAGGAAGCCCAGTTGTCCTCGTCCTCACCTTTGAAACGGAGCTCGCCCTTGTCGATGGTCAGTGCAAGCCTGTAGGGAGCATCAGAGGAAGGCTCCGTTCCTGGGGCGAACTCTCCTTTGATACGAATTTCGAAGGGCGTGAAGTAGGCATACCCATTCTCTTCACGCTCGAACTCGATGCCGTCGTACGGCAATGTATTGAACAACCGCAGGCCGAACAGCGCTCTATTCTCGGCAGCGATGACGATACGTTCGCTGGTTGTGAATTCTCGTCCATCAGCCAGCTTGTGGCTCATGGTCACCATCACCTCGCCAGCCTGGAATCCACCATCGGGATAGGTAATGGTGAGGCCGTAGGAAGAGTCATCCTCGCGTTCGATCCACACAAAAGCAAACGCGTCCTTCTGGGCACCGATGATTGTGGTGGTAACGAGATCGTCTTCGTACAGATATTCCAACGAGCCATCCGCGTGCTTCAGTGCCAAGAAAAGCCAATCTGTATATGTCCCCTCGCCCCTCATATCCTGAGCCGGCAGAATCATTATGCCGTCACGGTTGCTGCACACAAGGGCGACGACCGGGTTCTGATCGATCTCGGGCGCAGTCCTGACAGCTTTCTTGACGATGTCGTCCTTCTGGTCGTCAGCAATGAGTTCGGGCGCTTCCTTGGCAAGATCGTCCAGAGCGGACTTCACGATAGCGCCGAATGCAGCGGACCCAAGATCACTCACGACATTCTGGAATCCGACACTCATCGAGGCACTGACCGCATCGAGCTTGCCCTCAAGCTCACCTTTCTTGGCGTCGTCAAACTTCAGTTCTTCTCGCAGGGCACCAACGACGTTGCCGCCAAGATTGCCGTTGACGGTACCGTCAGCGGCATCGAAGCCGAGCATCGCGACGTTCTCGATGAACGCAGCGTCAGAAGGCTTACCAACCGCGGCTTCAAAGCGCTTGATGGCAGCGCGGGTCTTGGCAACGGCAACGACAGCGTCCGTCGTCATGCCTGCCTCGACAATCGGCTTGTCATTGAGCACGTCGACGCCGGTTGCGCCCTTCACGTAGTTGATGGCGTAATTGACGTCCTCGAGCTCGATGGCGTCCGCACCAGCATGACCACGGGCAATCCAGTATGCGAACTGGGACAACGGAGTGATCTGGCAAGCCTTTTTGCCGCTGACCTCGTCAACGATGGCGAAGACGGGATTATCAATGGCGTTACGACTTCCATCGCCTTCGACCTCTTCACCACCGGTCAGCTTCACGATGTACGGGCCGCCAAACGGCACGTCAGTAACGCTGAAGACACCCTTGGCAGACGTGGTACCCGTTCCGATTGCATCCGATCCTTTTTGCGGATCGAAGACCTTTACCGTGGAGCCCACGAAGATCGATCCTCCAGCACCACCAGCAATAATGCCAGAGCTCGACGAATCGCTATCTCCGCTACTTCCGCATCCTGTCAGCGCCATAGCAATGACAAGGCACAGAGTAACAAGCAGATTTTTCTTCATAATGATCTTTTCCTCTATCATCCCTCATTTTATGCCACGAACAAAGCTTGCGCATCCGAGTATCGCAGTTCAATTATTATGTCCATTTTAACGTTAGATATACATAACTATGCATGCAACATACACAATCACAACAGGCTATCACTATTATTAATAAAAAGCATGCTCTGAACACCAATCGTGACACACGATCGTACTGCTAATAGCAAAGCACACTACCAAGTACACACACATACACAATTCCCAATCCAACGCTGTTCCTCTTTGACCCCATTGGGGGACAGCAAAGCATACAATTCCCCATACCGACCACCCCCACTCCCTTCCGCAAGCCAACACAACGCAGAACCCCACTCCCCCAAAAATCCCCACGTTGCCGGAAAATATCGACAGATTCTTCCTGTTCAAACGTAAGATTACTCAAAATGACAGCTTCACAGAATGGAGAACCCATTACATGCCCGCCAATCTCGCCACTTTCCACTGCTTCCGCCCCAAAACGTTTCCCCAACCATGCCGTTCCTCCTCCCGCGCCTTGCCAGCCGGGCATGCGGGGAGTACACCGCGCCTCATGCGGTGTTGCCCCCTCGCCACCGCAAACACGAACGTTCCGAAACCCGGAGGATTACAATGCACGGCACAGGATGCGCGGCTCGCGCACGCCACGCCACCATTCCCGACGACGCCCGAGTCGTCGTTTTCGACTGCGACGGAGTGCTCATCGATTCATGGGACTCCATCATCAGCATCTACAACTGCATTCTCGCGGACCTCGGCTTTGCGCCGCTCAAGCAGGAGATCCAGCGCACGTGCTTCATCGGTAGCTGGCGGGACGGCTTCGCGCTGGCCATGGACGGGGCCAACGTGGAGCGCGCCATGGAGCGCCTGCGCAGCTTCGACTACTCCCGCGTAAGCGGCCTGATCCACGTCATGCCCGGCATTGACGACCTACTCGCACGCCTTGCCGCCAGCGGCCGCAAACTCGCCGTGAACACCAACGGCGCGTCGGAGCAGCGGCAAATCCTCGCCCGCGTCGATCTGCTCAAGCACTTCGACATCGTCGTCACCGCCGACGACGTCACCCACCCGAAGCCCAACCCCTCCGGGGCGCTTTCCATCCTCGCCGCCTTCGAGGCCGAACCCGACGACGCCCTGTTCATCGGCGATTCGTCCAACGACCAGAAAGCCGCCGACAACGCGGGCATCCCGTTCTGGGCCTACAACAATCCCCGACTCTGCGCCGACGAGCACATCACGGACTTCGCGCTGGTCGAGGTCCCACCACTGGTCTAACCCCCACTTCGCGTCCGCCAGAAAAGCGGCAGGGCCTGCGACTCGCGTCGCAGGCCCTGCCATTTGCCTCATCTTCTAGCCGTGCGCCTTGCCGCAGCACGACCCGGGAACGCAGCCCTTCTCTGACGGACGACTGCCGCAGCAGCCGTGCCCGCCAGCATCAGGCATCCGCGCCCCCTGCCGTCCCGAAGCCGTCGAGCTGGGAGACAACACCCGCTCGGCCCCGGTGGCTCCGCAGAACTCGCAGGGCGGGACCGGTGCGTCCCCGATGATGATGGCCTCGAACACCTTTCCGCAGGACGTACACTTGTATTCAAGAATGGGCATGCGATTATCCTCCTTCATGCCTGTCGATATTGAAGAAATCTAGCGGGAGCGCATCCACTGAGCGAACTCCCGTCCCAAAACCAGCGGCAGCGGCACGAGGCCCGGCGCGTCCGGCTCCTCGGGCCGTGCCGCGTAGCGCTCCACGAAGACGACACGCCCCGGCGTCGCCAGCCGCGCCGCCTGCCGCGCCACACTCCGCCAATGGCGACGGGCATCCGCGCCGGACACCAACCACAACGACGAAACACGCAGCCCGGACGGCCCTGCCAGTTCAGCCAGCAGAGCAGACGGAACAGCGTCGCCCTCGCGTAGCGAACAGACGACGAACCCGGCCCCTCCGCCCCACGCCGCACGCAAAGCACACTCCACCCCCGCGCCGTCGCCCCACAGGCCAACGCGGTCATCGGGAAACCCGGTCACCTCACACGCATGGCGCAACGCGGCGCGGGCGTCGTCCACCCTCTCCCGCATGCCAAGCGGACCGGAAACAATGCCGGACTCGCCGCACCCACGTCCGTCATAAACCAGCACCACAACGCCGCGAAGCGAAAGCACCCGCGCCATGGACAGGGTCACCTCCCGCGCGACGCAGTCCCGGCAGGTCAATAGCACCACAGCCGAATGCGCCTCCACATCGGGGCGCCGCACCACAACGCCCGCCAGCCGCACCCCGTCGGACTCGAAGGTCACCGGACGCTCGTCGAAGTCGATGCGCGTGCCGTACTCCATAGGCGGATGTTCCGGCATCCACATAAGTTGCGCCGGTTTACGGATATACTCGTTGTGGTAGCGATCCTTCTTCGGAAGGATGGTGACGACGCCCTCCACAGGCTCCTCGGCCGCGAAGTGCGGCCCGTAGGCGAAGACCATTTCCGCATCCCGGCGCAGGGCGCGGAACAGGCCGGTCTTCGAATCGTAGAGCAGAAATTTGCCGAACCCCGCACGGCCGTCGATGATGCTGACGAAGCGTTCGCCGCCCATGCGGTAATGCCCGAAATAGTCCTCGGGCACGAAGGTATCCGCACCGCAACGTTCCAGCGCGAAGGTATCGGCAAAGCCTGCGAAGCCGCGAAGCCCACCGACATGCACGGTCCCTTCCTCGTCGCGAAACACACCCGGAAGCGGCTTGGCCTCCGCCTCGACTGCTGGTGGCGCGGCTGGCGGGGCTGGCGCGGCCACAGGCACGGCCGATTTCGGCACGGACGCGGGCGGCGGTGCGGAGACGTTCGGCTCCGGTCGCGATGCGGAAACAGACGGCGGGGAAGGAACCGGCTCGCGTGGGGCGGGTGACGGCGGTGTGGCGGGAGGAATGACGGGCGGTGCGGGCGGAGGCGTCGCGGCAACGACACGGCGCGGGGCGGGACGCGGCTCGCTCGGCGGCTCGGAGACGGCATCCACGTCCGCATCCATGTCTGGAGCAGGCCGTACAGGCGCAACGGTCACAAGATCCACCTCGTAGACCACCCCACGCAGAAGCGGCGGAGTCCATTCGTTGCCGATCACCCACAACGTGGCCGCAACGACCGCCACATGCAGCGCGAGCGACGAAAAGAGGCAGAAGAACGCCTTGACCATACGCATCCGAAAGCCCTCCGCGCGGCGGCCATGGCATCGCCTCCGCAGTCCGACTCTACACACTTTACCGCACGCGATAAAGGTTCGACACGCAACATCCCGGCACGGCAGGACAAGCGCCTTGACGTTTGCGCCCAAAAACGTCGATCATGACAGACACCCACAAAGAAGGAGAAGACCATGACCTCGGACAAACAGCGCACCGTCACCGAATTCTACGATTCCTTCGCGGAGCAGTTCTTCCGCGAAACCGCACACCTGGACATTTCCGCAGCATGGGAGCCTTTCCTCGCCGCCATGCCCGAGCACGCGAACATCCTCGACGCCGGATGTGGCTCCGGCCGCGACAGCCTGTACTTCGCGAAACTCGGGCACAAGGTCACGGCCTTCGACGCCTCGCAGGCCATGGTCGAGCGCGCCCGCGAGCACACCGGGCTGTGTGTGCATCAACTGCGCTTCGACGAAATGACATGGGATGGCGAATTCGACGGCGTATGGGCCAACGCCTCGCTGCTGCACCTCTCGGAGGACGAGCTGCTGACAGCACTTTCGCGCATCGCCACGGCCCTGCGCCCCGGCGGCACGGCCTACGCGTCCTTCAAGTACGGTCAGGGAACGCACGAGACCCGAGGCGGAGCGCTCTTCCACAACGCCTGCGACGAGGAGCGCCTTGCACGCCTCGTTGCGAACGTTCCGTCCCTGCGCACGGTTCAGACATGGGTCACGGGAGACAGACGCCCGGACCACGTGACGCAAAAATGGCTCAACGCCCTCATCTGCCGTCAGCAATGACGTTCCGGCACCGTACATCATGAATGCCACGCCACCCGCTACGCATAACATGACAAACGCTTTGACTCTTTTCAGCCAAACGGAGTAGAGTGGCCCCAAACTCATCCAACCATCCATCACGACTGGATTCTCAACGCAGCACAGGCGGTGCGCCATGAATGAGACCGACATGTCGGGCATCACGCGCAATGCGGACGAATTCGCGTCCTTCGACGCAGAGCCGAAGATGATCCTCACCATCGACGACGAAGCCGTCATCCGCGACAGCATCGAGGCCTACCTCGAAGATTGCGGATACGGCGTCCTGCAGGCGGAAAACGGACGTCGCGGGCTGGAGGTCTTCCGTTCGGAATCGCCAGACCTCGTTCTCGTGGACCTGCGCATGCCCGAAATCGACGGGCTGGACGTGCTGGCCAGCGTGACGCGGGAATCGCCGCTGACGCCGGTCATCGTCGTCAGCGGAACAGGCGTGCTGCACGACGCCATCGAGGCCTTGCGCCTTGGCGCGTGGGACTTCGTGACCAAGCCCATACAGGACATGGACGTGCTGCACCGCGCGGTGGGCAAGGCCCTCGAACGCGCGCAGCAACTGCACCGACGCGTCCGCTATCGCGAGGAACTGGAACGGGACGTGGAGCGCCGCACGCACGAGCTGCTCGAAGCCAACCACAGGCTCAACGAACAGATGCGCGAACGCGAACGCGCCGAGGCCCGCCTCGTGGAATCCCTGCGCGAAAAGGAAGTCCTGCTCAAGGAGATCCATCATCGCGTCAAGAACAACCTCCAGATCATCTCAAGCCTGCTCTATCTCCAGTCGCAACACATCCGCGACGAAGACGCGCTGGCCATCTTCACGGAAAGCCGAAGCCGGGTGAAATCCATGGCGCTGGTGCACGAAAAGCTCTACCAGTCGCAGGACCTCGCCCGCATCGACTACCGCGAGTACCTCGAAAACTTCGTCGGCTACCTCATGCAGACCTACCACGCGTCCACGCGCACCATCGCCCTGAACCTCGAAGTGGACGACGTGTACCTGCCCGTGGACTGCGCCATTCCCACCAGCCTCATCATCAACGAACTGGTCACCAACGCCCTCAAGTACGCGTGGGGCAACGCCGCCAGCGGCACGCTCTCCGTGGGCCTTGTCTCCAACGGTAGCAAGGTGGAACTGTGGGTTCGCGATGACGGTCAAGGGCTTCCGAAAGACTTCGACTGGGAGCAGAGCGAGACGCTCGGCATGCAGCTCGTGGTCAACCTCGTGCAGCAGTTGCGGGGCGATATGAACGTCTCATGCGACGGCGGGACGTCGTTCACCATCCGCTTCGGGTGCTAGCCCGCCCAAAACGATAGCCAATGGCACGAAAAGGGCCGGGGATTACTCCCCGGCCCTTTTTCGCGCGCCAATCGCCAACATCCCGGCACGGCACAATCAGCCGCGCGTACGTCCAATATGCGTCCGCACGCGAGAAACGGCACCGCAAGCCACGTAGGCGACCACGGCCACGGCGATGATGGCCGCACCGGTGGTGAGATCGAAATGATACGCAAGCATGAGCCCCGCCACGCAAAACGCCGTGGACAGTAGCGCGGAGCGCCACATCATCGACAGGAGCGACGGGGCGCGTCCCATGACCATGCCCGGCGGAATGGACAGAAGCGCGATGACGAGAATCAGGCCGACCACGCGGATGACCATGACCACCGACGCGCCGATCATGCCAAGCAGCACGAAATGCAGCACGCGGACCGGCACGCCGCGCACGGCGGCGAACTCCGCATCGTAGGACATGACCTCGAAGTCCTTGTAAAAATACAGGGCAGTCCCCACGATGAGCACATCAAGCCCGGCCATGAGCCACAAATCCGGCGTCGGCACGGCGAGGATACTGCCGAACAGGAAGCTCATGAGGTCCACATTGTAGCCGGGTGTGAAGTCGAGAAGGATGATGCCGAGCGCCATGCCGCCCGCCCACATCACGCCGATGACGGTATCCGCGCGGCGCATGTCGCGCGCGGTGACTGCGGCCATGGCCCCGCTGGCGGCAAGGGAGAAGCCCACCGTGCAGGGCAGCACGGGCCAGCCCATGAACGAGGCGAGCCCCAGCCCGCCGTAGGCCGCATGGGCCACCGCGCCGGACAGGAACACGATGCGGTTCACCACCACGAGGGAGCCAATGACGCCGCAGGCGATGCTGGCCAGCAGACCCGCCCACAGCGCGTTGCGCATGAATTCGAACTGGAGCGCGTCGATCATCGTTCCGCGCCCTCCTCAGCCTCGTCATGCACGTGGCAATGCTCGCAATGGGCGACCACCCGGTGCGGCACGTCGCCATGGGCGAAGACCTCGACGGGGCACGGCCCCTCGGGTTCGCCGCCATACATCATCATCAGCATGTCGCGGGTAATCTCCGGTCGATCATGGAAATGCAGGGTGCGGTTGACGCAGGCCACGCTGTGCGCGCCCGCAGCGACCACGCTCAAGTCGTGGCTGACGTGAACGATGGTCATCTCGCGGTTCAGCTCCGCCAACAGATCGAGCAGCGCGGTACGGCCGCCCGCGTCCACGCTGGCCGTCGGCTCGTCGAGCAGCAGCAGGTCCGGCCCGGAGACCAGCGCACGGGCAATGTACACCCGCTGACGCTGCCCGCCGGAAAGCCGGTCGATGCGGCGGTCGCGGTATTCGAGCATGCCCACGCGATCGAGCGCGGCCTCGGCGCGCTCCTTTTCCTCCCGCGAAAAAAGGAAGCCCCGGCTGGTAGCACCAATGAGTCCCATGAGCGTCACGCCCAACACGGAAACAGGAAACAGACGGGACGCGTCGTTGAGCTGCGGCATATATCCCACGCGCGACGCAACATGCGCGGCGTTGCGCCCGAAGACCTCGACACGTCCGGCCACGGGCTGGACCACGCCGAGAATCAGCTTGAGCAGCGTGCTCTTTCCGCCGCCGTTCGGCCCGAGCACGGCAAGATAGTCGCCCCGTTCCACAACGAGGTTCACATTATTCAGGATGCGCCCGCCGCCATCATAGGCAAAGGCCACGTCGCGCATTTCGATGACCGGTTCGCTCACGCTCTCCTCCAGTGGGTGGCGCGCCGCGCGATGACCGCGCGGACACGTCCGACGTACTGGCTTGTAATCCCTCGGGCAACCCTGTCAAGGTGCATGTTCACCGCCGGAAGGCTGCTGTAACACGGTCCGCAGCGACGCCGATCACGTCACCATGCCCATCCCGCGCCACCCCGGAACCGACGCGCCAGGCCCCATGTTGACCATGCTGCGCAAATCGGGCACTTATTCTATCAGGGGATTCTCATTGTCCGCGCATCCTCGCGGACGACATGTTCGCACCCGCCAAAGCGCGAGCGGACACACCGCAGGACGCACACGACATGGCCATCGACAGAAACCTGCACATCATCGTCGCCGACAGGTCGGAAACCATGCAAAAGCATATCCGGCACATCCTCCGCGCCCACGGCTACACGAACGTGACTCTCGCTTCGAACGGCATCGAGGTCGCTCGCCTCGTACATTCATCGACCGTCGAGTTCATCGTCAGTGCGTGGAATCTTCCGAAGATCAAGGGTATAGACATCCTGCGGCGCATCCGGTCCATGGAGGCCACGCGCGACATCCCCTTCCTCATGGTCACCTCGCGCGGAGACACCAGCTACGTCGATGCGGCCCGCCGCCACGGGGTGTCCGCCTATCTCGTCAAGCCCTTCACGCCCGACGCCTTCATGCGCGCCTTCACCGCCGCCCTCACCCGGCACGGCCTCATCGCGCAGGCTTGAGCACTACAGCCCCTACCCGCTCCATATCCAAATCGATGTAATCCGCCACCCCGCAACACGGGTTGGTGATGGCCTGCAAGCGCCAGAACCAGCGACCGTTGCGCACCGTGAACGCCATACGCCCCGTGCGCTCGCAGGGCAGACCGCCGTTGATGTGGGCCACGCGGGTGCGCACCGTCCCCTCGAAGGCGAAGCCGTCAGCCCGCACTTCCACGATGTGCCCTTCGATCTCTACGAAATTCCCGGCATGCTCCTGCCGCCCGGTCAACGAAAGCGCCCCGTCACGTTCCTCCACCACCGCCTCGCCGGGATCTCCCGCCGCGAGCCACTGCATGCGTAGCGTATGCCTGCCGGGTAGCGCAGCCCGCGTCGCCTCCACACCCTGCACCGTCTGCACGGATTCACGCCCATGCATGGCCGCGCCCTCGGGTGCCCTCCCACCGGAGACACGTTCCACAGGCACTGCCGCCACAGCCACGGACGCGCCACGCATCCTTCCGGCACGTTCGCGCCCCACCGCCAACAGTTCGGCGAGTTCCTCCGCACGCCTGCCGGTCAGTTCCCGCTGAACGGCCACCGCCGCACACAGGCCCTCGCGCCCGCCCTCCGCCCGCAAGCTCGACCACAGCGCGAAGCTCAAATCGCGCATGCGCATCCACGAGCGCTGGGCGTCGCGCAGCATCCTGCGTTCCTCATCGCCAAGCATGCCCATGAGTTCGCGGTAGACGCGGTTCAATTCGTCATCCGCGGCTTCAAGTCGGAGATTTTCGCAATGCAGACAATCGGATGCGGACGCGGACGGCTCGCACTCCGTCATAGACCGATAAGCGGCCTCCCCAGCGGCCCACGCCGCCGCATGTGGCAGAGCAAGCAAAACGACACAGGCCAGCGCGAGACAAAGCGCCCACCGCGCCATCCCATGCCATCCCCCGCCGTTCGCGCGAAGGCTTTCAGACCGGCACATCTGCGCCGTCATGACCGGAAACCGCCTCATCCATCACCGGCCCGTCTCCGCGAAGGGGGCCGAAAATCGTCCGCAACACTCCAGCAAGCTCGCTATCCTCGGCGGGCTTGGACAGAAAGGCGACTCCTCCGGCCCTGCGCGCACGGAGTTCCGTATCCCCGTCGGTGAACGCGGACATGAAGATCACCGGCACCTCGCGCACGCCGCGAATGGCCTCGGCAGCCTCTATGCCGTCGCGCCGTCCAGAAAGCATTACATCCATAAACACAAGCTCCACGCAGTGACGACGCATGCACTCCAGCGCATCCCGCGCGCAGGCGGCCACGGCCACGGTGTCAAGACCAAGCGCCCGCAGCTGATGCCTCAATCCCATCGCGATGATCGACTCGTCCTCGACGATCAACACCCTGTGCATTGCGTCCTCCATTCATCCGTCCGTACGTTGCGCGTGCCCGGCCGCTCCATCTATTTCGTGGTCATAACCCACACGCCATGCCAGTCCTCCGGCGGCGGCTCGGCCATGAAGTGCTTGCAGCGCACGGTGTACACCGCCGCAAGCCCGTCATTGGGATTCAGGATGAGGATGCTCTCGAACAGCCCGAGGCCGCGCTCGAACTCGCGCGCGCGGTAGGCGTCGAGCGCCTGCGCGTAAATGTCCAGCGCACGCGCCATGTCCGGATAGGTTTCGGACGTATGGTAGTCGAGGACCTCGAATACGGCCACCGGGCGGGTCTTGCCCTTGACCGTAATGAGGTCCACTTCGCGGATCATGTACTCGCCCCTGAGCCGCTCGCGCGTGAACTCCGAAACGAGCAGATTGGTCCGGTAGGTCTTGCAGGCGGATTCGAGACGCGCGGCGAGGTTCACGCCATCGCCGATGCAGGTGTAGTCCATGCGCCGCAGCGAGCCGATGTTGCCCACGACCACGGGGTTGGTGTTGATGCCGATGCCGATGTTGATGGGCGGTTTGCTCGATTCCGAGCGGCCGACATTGAAGGCGTGTAGCGCGCGCATCATGCCTATACCCGCGCGCACGGCGTTGTCCTCGTCCTCGCCGGTGGAGAACGGCGTGCCGAACACGGCCATGATCGCATCGCCGATGTACTTGTCGAGGATGCCGCCGTGCCCGAATATCTCGTCCACCATCAGTGTGAAATACTCGTTGAGCATGGACACGGTCTCCTCCGCGCCCAGTTGCTCGGACAGCGTGGTGAAGCTCCTGATGTCCGAAAAGAGGATGGTGGCCATCTGCATCTTGCCGCCGAGCACGTCCTCGCCGGCTTCGAGAAGCCTGTCGGCCACCTCCTTGGTCATGTAGCGCGCAAGCGTCCCCTTGAGGCGCTTCTCGCCGCTTATGTCCTCGAACACGAGCATGGTGCCGATGTGCACTCCCTTCGCGCTCTTGAGGGGGACCACCTGAAAGTTCACGGACAGCGTCGCGCCGTCGGCACGCGTCAGCGAGGCATCCACGGCAATGTCCGGCTCTGCGGTCTCGGCCACGCGTGCCACGGCCTCGGCCACCCACAGGTTGGCATCGACGAAGATGTCCCCGGCCACCCGCCCGACAAGCGCCTCCTCCTCGAAACCCAGAATGCGCTGCGCCGCGCGGTTGACTTTCTGCACCAGCCCCGCCGCGTCGAGGGTCAACACGCCATTGGACATGCTCTGGAGCATGCTTTCGGAGTAGTTGCGCATGTTGAGCACGTCCTCGAAAAGCGTGGCGTTCTCAATTGCGATGGCGGCCTGCGCGGAAAAGGACTTGAGGCGGCGTTCGTCGTAGGGGGTGAACGGCCCGGCCTTCTTGTTCAGGACCTGCGTCACGCCGATGATGTGGCCTTCCTTGTTGAGTACGGGAGCGCAAAGGATGGTGCGGGTGCGGTAGCCCGTCTTCTTGTCTACTGCGGGGTTGAAGCGGGGGTCGGCGTAGGCGTCGGGGATGTTGATGGTCGTCCCGCAGGTGAAGGCCTCGCCCGCTATGCCGAGGTGGCTGGGGAAGCGGATTTCGAGATTGTCCATGCCCTGCGCCACCTGCGACCACAACTCCCCGCTCTTCTCGTCGAAGAGGAACAGCGTGCTGCGGTCGGCCTCCAGAATCTTGGTGGTGGTCTCCATGATCTTCTGGAGCAGCGGCAGGAGATGCAGTTCCGAGGACAGGGCCTGCGTCAGCTCCTGAATGTAGGTTTCCTCCTCGCGGGCGCGCTCCACGGCCTCGAAAAGCTGGGCGTTCTGCAACGCGGCAGACGCCTGCGAGGCCAGCGCCTCCAGAAGCGAGAGGTCGGAATCCGAGAACTCCCCGTCCTGCTTGTTGAGCAGTTGGAGCACGCCAACCATCTCGCCGCGCTTGTTGCGGATGGGCGCGGTGATGATGTTGCGCGTACGGTAGCCGGTCTTCTTGTCCACCTCGGGATTGAAACGCGGATCGGCATAGGCATCGTGGATGACGATGGCCTCGCCGGTGGTGTAGACGCTGCCCGCTATGCCCAGATGATTCGGGAAGCGTATCTCGCGCATGGCCTCGCCGCCCATGGCCACACGGGCGAACAGCTCGCTCGTCTCAGGATCATTCAGAAAGATGGTGCCGCGATCGGCGTTGACAGCGGTGGTCGTGATTTCCACCAGCCGCTGGAAGAGCGTGTCGAGGGACAGGGAATCGGCAAGGCGGTTCGAGACGTCGAGCAACGCGTTCATCTTGCCCAGCACGTCCGCGAGCTTGGAGAGGAACATCTCGCGGTCCTCGGCGGACAGCACGCCGAGCAGACGCTTGATGTCGTCCTGTTCGAGACGATGCTCAAGAATCTGATTGAGGAGCGTCACATCCGTCTTCACTGCCATGGATAGCTCTCAACGCGCATGGGAGTTCAACGTAGCGGGACCACTCTTGCCGCCGCATTCTAGCAATTCAACGATGATAGACGTTTTTGTCTCGGCGTGACAAGGATTATTCAAAGAACAAGACACAGCGATAGCCCAGCATCACTCGCGGATTCCTTGCCACGGCCTTTCTGCCGGAATACAATGCGATACGTGTCTCCGGTCCAATCTAAAAAATGCAACACGGAGTTTGCGCAATGCACGCTGTGCCGTCCCTCAAGGAACGCGCTGCCGCAGCCTGCTGGGCCGCCTTCGCCGCAGATTCGCTGGCCCTGTCCGCCCACTGGGTCTACGACACCCGTGCCATCCGCCAGACGCTCGGCCGCCCGGACGCGCTGGCCGCACCCATGGACCCGCGCTACCACAAAAACCGCAGCGCGGGCGATCTCACCCACTACGGCGACCAGATGTTCGTGCTCCTCGAATCCGTCGCCGCCACCGGCGGCTTCGACCTCGACGACTTCTTCGGACGCTGGCGCAAGCTGTTCGACGGATACGACGGCTACATCGACAGCGCTACGCGCACCACGCTTGAGCGCATCGAGTTCGGCGAAGGCCCGCAGAGTTGCGGCTCCAACTCCAACGATCTCTCCGGCGCCTCCCGGCTGGCGGCCCTCGTGCCCGCCCTGCACGACGATCTCGACGCACTGGTCGCAGCCGCACGCGCACAGGCCAAAATGACGCACAACAATCCACTGGTTCTCGACGCCGCAGAATTCTTCGCGAGGGCCATCCACGCCGGGCTTGGCGGAGCGTCCGTCTCCGATGCCCTCGATACGGCCTCGCGCGAGCGCTACATCGCCGCGCCCATCGAGTCGTGGCTGGCGCAGGGTCGGGAATTCTCGGCAGGGGACACCGTGTCCGCCGTGGCGACCTTCGGTCAGAGCTGCCACATCGAGGGCGCGTTCCGTTCCACGGTGCAGATCGTCCTGCGCCACGCCGACGACCTGCGCGAGGCCCTCGTGGACAACGTCATGGCCGGCGGAGACTCGGCGGCGCGAGGCATGCTCGTCGGCGCGCTACTTGGCGCGGTGCACGGCCCCAAGGCGCTTCCGCCAGAATGGACCGGCGGCCTGACCCGGCGCGAGGCCATCGTCACCCTGCTGAACAGCCTACGCTGACGCTCTTCACGCAAGCGCGCGCACGGCACCTTTACCTGCGCGGCTTTCTGGTCTACGTCTCATGCAACGCCCCGCACGCGCTCACGCCCGCGACGGGGCGTTGCATGTCCACGAACCGCCAACCCCGTCGGAGACCATGATCAAGACCGCCCTCAACGCCGCAGGAACCATTTTCCGCGATGCCACGCATGCCAGTCTGGACCTCTTCAAGGTGATGATTCCCATCACCATTCTGGTCAAAATTCTTCAGGAACTGGACCTCATCCGCCATGTCGCCGTTCCGCTGGCCCCGATCATGGAGCTTGTGGGTCTGCCCGCGAGCATGGGCCTCGTGTGGGCCACGGGCCTGGTGGTCAACATCTACTCCGCGCTCATCGTCTACGTCTCCCTCGCGGCGGAAGCGCAATTGACCGTCGCGCAGGTCACCGTGCTGTCCACGATGCTGCTCATCGCGCACAGCCTGCCCGTGGAATGCAAGGTCGCCCAGAAATGCGGCCCATCCCTCACCGGCCAGATCGTCATCCGGCTGGTAGCGGCCTTCGCCTGCGGCATACTCCTGCACGCGGGATACGCGGCGACGGGCACCCTTCAGGACGCCGCGCGCATCTTCTGGTCCCCGGGCGAGCCGCCCGCGACCATCGCCGCATGGGCACTCGGACAGGGCCAGAACCTGCTGTCCATCTTCTGCATCATCCTCGTGCTCATGGCCGCCATGAAGCTGCTGCACAAGCTGCGCGTCATCGAAGGCATCAACCACCTGCTGCGGCCGGTCCTCACCCGCATCGGCATCGGCCCCGAGGCCTCCACGCTGACCGTGGTCGGTCTGACCCTCGGCCTGTCCTACGGCAGCGGGCTCATCATCCACGAGATCCGGGCCGGACGAATTCCCCGGCGCGACATATTCTCCTCGCTGACACTCATGGGCCTCTCCCACGCTCTCATTGAGGACACACTGCTCATGGCCATGATCGGCGCGCACTTCTCGGGCATCCTCTGGGGCAGGCTCCTCTTCTCCCTCGCATTCATGGCCCTGCTGGTCCGCGTCATCTCGCGCATGTCCGACGCGACCTTCGGCCGCACCTTCATGCGCAAGACCGCCGAAGCCCAAAACTAACGCACCAACTCCGCCACACGAAAAGCCCCCCGCCGACACCGTCGTCAGGGGGCTTTTCGTGTGGCGCGAATGCCAAGGCTCACCCGTGATTGCGCACAGGCACCAGTCCGGCACGTCGCACCCGGCGCACGAGGGACGGCACGAGGAGCGCCCCCGCAAGGCCGAAGGCCCCGCCCGCAAGCGACTTCACCAGCACATGTGGCAGGGCGACGTCCATCTCCATGCCCACCAGCCAATCCACCATCAGCACAGCCGGAAAACGGCAAAACGCCGCCACCCCGCCAACCAGACCGCACAGGGCGAGATTGCGCGTCGGGTCGCCGCACACGATGGCCGCGAAATCGATCAGCAGCCCCGGCAGCATGAAATTGATGATCACCAACGGCCCGCCCTTACCTGCGGCCAACGCCACAGCCAGAAGGCCCGCCAGAAGCGCCGTCACCGTCGCCGCGAAGCGACGGTCGATAAGCCCACGCGCCACGAGCAGAAAGAACATGACGAAGAACATGGAGTGACCCGGCACCTTGAGATGCATGCGGAACACCAGCTTGGAGACCACGATGAGCAGTGCGCACAGCCCGGCGAGAAGTCCCTCGCGCAGATCCAGTCCACCCCAAAAGCGGCCCTGCCGATATTCGTTCATGTGTCGTTCCCTGTCAGATGTCGTTGGTTGTGCGGACTTTCGTCATGGAGATGACTTTTGCACGCAATACGTTTACATTCCACATGTTTCCAGAAACGGCAAGCCCGGCACCCCCTCGCAAGGGTGGTCCAGAGGAGCGAGCGAATGCGCGTCTACGTGAGTTTCGACGATACGGACATCGCCGGTGCCCCCATCGGCACGGGGCGACTGGCCCGCATGTTCACGGAAAAAATGCCCGAAGAGTGCACGCTGTGGGGCGTATTGCGCCACCAGCAGCTCGTGGCGGAGGGTATCCCCTACACGTCCCAGAACAGTTCCGCCTGCGTGATCGTGGACGTGCCGGACGCCGACGTCACCGACATCCGTGCCCGACTCACCGAGCTCGCCGTGGCCCACGTGCTCGAATACATGAGCGACGGCAGCGATCCCGGCGTATGCGTGGCCGACGAGCGTGACGACCTTGCGGCCCTCATTCCCTTCGGCAAGCGCTGCACCGCAGAGCGCGTGACGCAGCAGGACGCCATGAAGGCCGCATCCGGCCTGTTCCTCGAAGGTCTTGGCGGCACCAACGACGGCATCATCGGCGCGACGGCCGCCATCGGCCTCACCGTCCACGGCTGGTGCGGACGCTTCATCGAATTCGGCAACCTGCGCGGCTTCCCGGACCCGGCCCCGGTGGGGCTTCTCGAAGCCTCCGGCATCCGCGTGCTGTCCACGGACCGCAACGCCACGGTCCCGGCAGCGAACGACACCGTCAGTCACAACGGCTGGGTCCGCCCACACCTGTGGGGTCACGGCCCGGTGCTGCCAGTCAAATCAATCGCTCCCGGCCAGTGGGCCACCGTTCACACAAAGAACAAGCACTAGTCGTGCGCGGGCCGTTCGTCGGACGGCCCGCCTTCGTCATCGCCCGCGTCCCGCGCCCCCATCCCACGCGACGCCGCCGCCACGGCCGCGTCCCGCGCCATGGCCAATACGCGGATGATGAGCGGCAGAATGAGACAATGCACGAGGTCCGGCCAATTGCGCGGATCGACGAGCTGTCGCGGGGCAATACGCGCGCCGCGCAGAATCTGGTGCAGATAGATGGACTTCGCCTCGCGCATGACCAGCGGGAGAAACCGCAGCGACGTGAAAAGCACAAAGGCCAGCCGCTGGGGAATCACCAGTCGTAGCCCGCGCATGAGTTGATCCGGGCGCGTGGTCCGCTGGAGCACCAGCGTCGGCAACAGCGCCAGCGCGATTTGCAGGCTGACGATGCCCGCGCGGTCCAACGCCGCCACCGGGTCGCTGCGCAGCAGATAAAGCGCCAGCACCAGCGGAAACTGGAGTAGCAGCGCCCGCACGTCGCGCCACAGGCACGCCACGCCAAGCCCCGCCAGCAGATACAGCCCCACATGGACACCCACGAGCGCCCCCACGCTCCACCAATCCCTCGCGAACAGCGCACCCATGGACAGCGAGAGCGCAGCCACGAACTTCACCCCCGCCGGGCAGCGGTGGACCATCGAAATTCCGGGCTGATGCTGCCCCGGATAGCCATCGGCGAGATCGAACATCCTCATCGTCCGCCCCCGACTTCATCAACGGCGCAGTCCGAAGCGAGGCACCCGTCCCGCAAAACCAGATCGACATCCGCCCAGCCGGGACAACGCGGATCGTGCGAAACCATAAGCACTCCGGCGCCCGTGGCCCGCGCATAGCCGTCCAGAATGGCCAGCACCGCATCGCGCACGCTGGCCGCAAGTCCGGTGAACGGCTCGTCCAGCAGCACCAGCCCCGGTCCCGGCGCAAGCATGGCCGCAAGCGCAACCAGATGCTTTTGACCGAAGCTCAAGGCCAGCGGCGGACGGTCCGCCAATTCCGCAAGCCCGAAGGCTTCGAGAATCGCACACGCCCGACGCACGGCGTCGCCCCGCGACAGCCCGCACCGGCACAGCGAAAAGGCAATCTCGTCCCGCACCGTATCCTCGAAGACCTGCGCCTCGGGATTCTGCCCCAGAAAGCCCACCTTCCCGAAAAGCGCCGCAGGATGCGTCACACGGGCACCGCACACGCGCACCTCGCCGTCCGACGGCGTCAGTGCCCCCACAACGGCCTTGAGCAGGGTAGACTTGCCCCCGCCGTTCGCGCCGCGCACTAGCACCTTCGCGCCGGAAGGCACACCAAGGTCCACGCCGCGCAAAATCGGCGGCATACCGCGATAGCCGCACGTCAGCCCACGCACGTCGAGTGGCGTCTCATAAGCGGGCCGCAGCCCGGCGAAGACATCCATGGCCGCATCCGGCGGCGAAAAGGCGTCGAGATGCGTCATGTCCACTCGTCGGGCATCAAGTCCATCCATAAATTCGGGAACGTGCTCGCTCACCACCACGGCTCCACCCCGCTCGCACACGCCACGCACCACGTCCGCCAGCATCGCGCGGCCCTGCGGGTCCAGCTGGGTGAATGGCTCGTCGAGGAGCAGCAAACGCGGCTCCATGGCCAGCGTCGCCGCCAGCGCGAGGCGGTGTTTCTGCCCCATGGACAGCGCCTCCACTGGCCGCTCGGCCACCGCCGCAAGGCCCATGACGCCAAGCGCCCGCTCGACGCGTTCGGCCACGGCCGTTTCGTCGAGGCCCATATTGCGCGGACCGAAGGCGGCTTCCTCGCGCACGGTGGCGCACAGCAGCTGCGTTTCCGGATTCTGGAGAACGATTCCCGTGCGGCCCGGAGCATCGCGCCGCCCCTCCGGAACGTGCGGAAAGCGCTCCACCCTGCCCGCAACGCGGCCGGGCTCCAGAAGCCCGGCCGCAGCGAGTAGGAAGGTCGTCTTTCCCGATCCCGACGGCCCGCACAGCAGCACGCACTCGCCGGGGAGCAGGTCCAGATCGGGCATGCTCCCGGCGAATCCGTCGCCATGCGGATGACGCAGCGCACAGCCGCGCACTAAGAGAATCGGATCGGACGACCGTTCCATGAATCCGCCTAGAAGTTCCAGGTTACGCCGCTGTAGAGGGAGCGGCCGGGGCGAGGCAGGGCGTAGCCTTCCTCGTAGTCGGCATCGAAGAGGTTGTCCGCGCCAGCGAAGATTTCCAGCGCGTCGTCCATGAAGCCCTTGGACACCCGCACGTTGACCACGCTGTAGCCGCCCTCGGGCGTCTTGTCGGTGCCTGCGGTGTTGAACGCCCAGTTGCGGCCGACATACATCCACGAGGCATGCGCCTTCACGGCGTAGGGCAGGCTGTACCAGCCCTCCAGCGTGAACTTGTGCTCGGGGCGGAACTGGAGTTCGTCCATGACCGCATCGTCCGAACGGTTCTCGGAATCGAGCCGCGTGTAGGCGGCGCGCAGGCGCAGATTCTCCACGCTGGTGTTCACCGCCGCGATCTCGAAGCCGGTGAAGCGATAGGTGTCGTTGTTGGTCGAAACGTTGTTGATCTTCTCGATGAAGTCGTCGGCGTCGATGCGGAACACGCTCAAGGACAGGTCCGTGTCGATGGCGGCGATGCCCTGATCCACGCCAAGCTCGTAATGCACGGTGCGCTCGGCGGTCAGCGTGCTGTCACCGCCATCGGCGTAGAGTTCCTTGAGCGAGGGGAAGCGTACCTTGCGTGCCAGCGAAGCGCGCAGGCGGGTCTGATCGAAGAGGTCGTAATGCACGCCCGCGATGCCGCTCCAATCCGTCTCGTCCTCGGCATCGTTGCGGTTGTGACCATGCCATCCAGCGCCAAGCACAATACCGAAGCGGTCGAAGGGCATGACCTCGTATTCGAGCCCGGCATTCCAGAAGCCCACGGCGTGGTCGTCGCTCGTCTCCACAGCCTTGCTCGACAGCGGAACGGTCGTGGTGGTGTTGTCCCACGCGGCCCGCTCGGCGGAAAGCGCCGCGGTCAGCACGCCGGGAGCGCCGAAATCGTAGGCCGCCTGCAACGCACCGCCCACCCGGGTGGTGGCGGTATCGGAGTCGTAGCTGCCCTTCTTGCTCTGTTCCTCATAGCCCGCGTTGTCGTAGGCCTTTTCAAGCTCGTCGAGCGTGTTGGCGTAGACCCAGCCGCGCACGGTCAGCGGGATGTCGAACCTGTGGCTCGCGCCAAGCTGCGCGGACAGGCCCTGCGAATCATCCATGCGCTCGAACTTGGCCTTCTTGACGTAGTCATCGCCGGTCCATGCGACGTTGGGCTTGCCGAAGGAACCCTGATGCACGCTCAGAGCAAGGCCGATGCTGGTGCCGTCCTCGGGTTCGAGCATGGCGTTCAGGAACATGTTGCGCCGGTCACGGTCGGAATTCGTCCGCGCTCCGCCATCCTCCAGCGCGTCGTCGCGGCTGTCGAAATCGTCGGAGGTGCGGTAGTTGTCCCGATCATACACGCTGCCCGAGGCGAACAGGCTCAAGCCGTCGCGACCGCCGCCGAAGGTGGCCTGTCCGCAGCGCTCGTTGCCGTCGCCAAGGCGCGCGGTCACGCTGCCATGCGCGCCCTCGCCGCCCTTCTTCGTGATGATGTTGATGACGCCAGCATTACCGCCGGAGCCGTAAAGCACGGAGCTTGCGCCCTGCGTCACCTTGATGCGTGCGATGTTCTCCACGGGGATGAATCCGGGATCGAACTGATCGTCGAAGGTGGAATTCATGGGCACACCGTTGAGCAGCAGGATGACGTTGCGCGTGCGCATACCGCGCATGTCGATGCGCGCGGTGCCGTCGGAACTGGTGCGGATGTGCACGCCGGGCACGAGGACAAGCGCCTCGTCCAGCGTTTTCGCGCCTGCCGCACGAATCTCGGCGGCGGTGACCTCGGTCACGTTGGAGACGCGCTCAACGCCACTCACACGCTCGCCGCCAACCACCACCTCGCCCAGTTCGAACACGGGTTCCTCGGTGGCAAAGGCCGCTGTGGAAAAGGCCAGCCACGCGCACACGCCTGCGCAGGCGACAGCAAATCTCGATCGCATTGTCCTTCTCTCCCTCTTCACATGTCCGGCCGACGAGTGGGGGCGGACAACGACGGCCCGACACACGTTCGCAACACCCGCTGCCCCCGAACAGGACCATGCATCATCCTGTCATTACAGGAAATCTGCTAACCAACCTTTGGTGTTTACGTCAATGTATTCCGTCTTGATGACCTATTTGCACCATTCTCGACCATTTCCAACCAATACCAACACCATGCGTCATGCGCCCTCGGCTCGCCTCCAGCGCTACCGCCGCCTGTTGAAATCACTGCCGATTGCGGTACAAGAGACGCACGACATCCACCACGCAACAAGCGAGACCATCATGAAGGGAACCGTACTTGTCACCGGCGCTACCGCCGGATTCGGCGCTGCCTGCGCGCGGCGCTTTGCCGCCGAGGGCTGGCGCGTCGTCATCACCGGACGCAGGCAGGAGCGGCTGGACGCGCTGGCCGCCGAACTTGCCCCGGCCCCGGTCCACGCCCTGCGCTTCGACGTGCGCGAGCGTGAAGCCATAGACGCCGCGCTGGCCACACTGCCCGAGGACTTCCGCGCCATCGACCTGCTCATCAACAACGCGGGCCTCGCCCTCGGTCTCGAATCCGCGCAGGAATGCGACCTGTGCGACTGGGAGACCATGGTCGACACCAACATCAAGGGCCTGCTGTACATGACCCGCGCCATCGTGCCGGGCATGATCGAGCGCGGCCGGGGCCACATCGTCAACCTCGGTTCCATCGCGGGCACCTACCCCTACCCCGGCGGCAACGTGTACGGAGCCACCAAGGCCTTCGTGAAGCAGTTCTCCCGCAACCTGCGCGCGGACCTGCTGGGCACGCCGGTGCGCGTCACCAACATCGAGCCGGGATTGGCCGAAAGCGAATTCTCCGTGGTCCGCTTCAAGGGCGACGCCGACAAGGCCGCCAAGGTCTACGAGAACGTCTCCCCGCTGACCCCCGAGGACATCGCGGACACCATCTTCTGGGCAGCCAGCCGCCCCGCCCACGTCAACATCAACGCCATAGAGCTAATGCCCGTGCAGCAGGCCTTCTCGCCGCTGGCTGTGCATCGCGGCAGCTAAATTCTCCACCGCACAAAAGTGAGACGGCCCGCAACGCCGATGCGTTGCGGGCCGTCTTGCATGATGGCCGAAAAATCTTCTACTCGTTCGCGCCAGTCCCACGGAAGGTCAGGCTACGGATGTCGCGTGCGGCAAGGCGCATGAGGCCCCACTTGACGCGCCCGTAAAACTGCGTGTCCGGATTCACGGTCACTTCGCGCTCATCACCGTCGCGAAAGCTCACGCTGGCCACGAGCTTCTTTCCGGAATGGATAAAGGCCACGCTACTGACGTTGGCGAAGTCGATGCTCGCCTCGGCCCGGCCGATGAACACGGGGACCATGGTCATGCCGTCCACCGAGAAATCCTCCACGACGTAGCTCACGTCCTCCACATCCACGACATAGACCGTAAACGACCTGTCCGGCTGCGGAATCCTCTTCACCATGTCCGTGCTCGTGGTGCCGCCCATGCCCATGCACAGCATGGCTACCAGCCCAGCCAGCACGACGAACAGACGCCTGCGTGCGATGATCGTCATTCTTCCCCTTCCTTGCGCAAGTCCGCAGGATCGATGATCGTGAATTCCACCTCTGCCCGCATGGACTCCAGAAATTCGCGGGCCTCGCGCTCCTGTCCAGGAGCATACACGAACTGCGCCACTGCGGAATAACGGTCCACAGTGCTCAAATAAGCCAAATTATCGTAGCCTTCAAGAATGAACTTGAGGTACGCCATGTCCTGCGGGGCAATGCGCAGATACAGCCGCCGCGAATGCGCCGGACGCACCGCCGCCTCCGCGTAGGCCCTACTGCGGGCCTTGCCTATTCTCTTCTTGCGTATCACAGGACCTCGCAGCCGTCATCGGTGACAAGCACCATGTGTTCCCAGCGGATGCCGCCCCATTCCGGATAATACAGGCCCGGCTCCACCGTGACCACCATCCCCGGACGGAACACGCCCTCGCTGCGCGAGGACACGCCGGGAAGCTCGTGGGTCTCAAGCCCCACGCCGTGGCCGAGGGAATGGGTGAAATGCGCCTCCTGCCCGTACTTGGCGAACACCGCCACAGCGGCGCCGTAGGCCGAGCGCAGCGGACGCCCCGGCGCGATGGCGGCGATGCCCGCGGCCTGCGCCTCGCGCGTGCGGTCCAACGCGCGGCGAAAGTGATCCGGCGGCGTGTCGCCCACCCAGAAGGTCCGCGTCTGGTCCGAGCAGTAGTCGTCCACGCGGCAGCCCTTGTCCACCAGCACGGGGCTATTGGCCGTGATGATCGCCTCGCCGGGCACGGCATGCGGCAGCGCGCCATTGGGACCGACGGCGGCGATGGTGGCGAAGGCCAGCTCGCTCGCGCCTTGCTCGCGGTAGAGCTTCTCGATCTCCCACGCCAGTTCCCGTTCGCTCACGCCGGGGACGAGGCAGGCCTCAAGCTGCGCAAAGACCTTGTGGTTCAACGCGCAGGAGCGACGCATGGCGGCAATCTCGTCCGCGTCCTTGATGACGCGCAGCGACTCCACCACGCCGCTCACCGGCAGCAGTTCCACCCCGGCCGACATATCCTTCCAGAAGCGATAGCTGAAGCTCTGCTCCTCGAAGGCCACAGGCCCGACGCCGAGGTCCTTCAGAAAGGCCGCGATGCTCTGATGGCGCGGAGCGCCGTAGATGAACACCCGATCCTCGTCCCAGATGCGGCGCACCGCGTCGCGATAGCGGGAATCCGTGAGCAGCCAGTCGCCACAGGAACGGGTGACCAGCACCATGCCCGAAGACTCGTTGCATTGCGGATCGTGCAGCTCGAAGCCGCTCAAGTAGAACCTGTTGGCCGGGGAGGACACCAGCATGGCATCCAGCCCACGCTCGGCGAGCTTTTCCCGCACGCGCTCTCGGCGTGCCGCGTATGTCTCTGCGTTCATGATTCCTGTCCGTTTGTTCCGTTATCGGCCTTCGGAGGAAGACGCCCAGGTGGTGCGCACCCGCGCCACTTCCGCGCCGTCGTCCTCGCGCACGAGGGCGTGCAGCATTGAGCCGTCATCCTGCCTTGCGCAGCGGGCAAGGATGACCTGCCCGGCAACGGCCTCGGCCCGGAATGAAATATCCAGCGTCGCGGGACGGCAGGCGGTATCGCCGGGAAGGCACTCCAGCGCCCATTCGAAGAAATGCACGTTGTTCACGTGACCGTTCACGTCGATGTCGCCCCGGCGGGCGAGGATTCGCGCCTCGGCCTCGACATCGCGCAGGCGGGAAACGGCACGTCCCGGCAGCTCCACGCTATGGCACGGGGTCTCGGGGAAGTCGGCGGACATGCCCTCGGGAATGGTGCCCAGCCGACGCGTGGCGAGGTCCATGGGCGCCCACACGCTGGTGGCCACGCCGAGTTCCGCGCCATCCGCGTCCAGAATGCGAAAGTCGCGCCGGGCGCGGCTGCGCTCCAGCGAGGCGGGCCACGTCTCCACACGCACGCTTTCGCCGTAGACGGGGTAACGGCGCATCTCGACATACTCGCGGGCCAGCACCCACGTCACGCCGGACTCGTTGAGCCGCGCGGTACCGAAACCAAGCAGCCGGGCGTGATGCGCGGCAATCTCCTGAAGAAATCCCGCGACGCCGACGATGCTTCCCCGCTCGTCCGCGCCAGCGTCCGTAACGCGCACGCGAAAGTCCATGGCGCAGACCTTCGGGGCAGAAATATCCATCTTCACCGTCCACTCCTGCTTTCAAAATCCCTGCCGCCCGTGGCGACGGAAACGGGCACGATGCCGCGATGCGTCGAAAAGCGCAAGCGCGCTCCGTTAGACCCGCGCGGTCCCTTCCCGACGCGCCGAGGCAATGAGCTTGGCCGCGAAGGCCGCCGCGCCGAACCCGTTGTCGATGTTCATCACCGAGACGCCGGGGGAGCACGAATTGAGCATGGCCATAAGCGAGGCCACCCCACCCATGGGATTGCCGCCGCCAGAGGTGCTCGGCACGCCGATGATCGGCGCGGGCACCAGCCCGGCCAACACGCTCGGCAGCGCGCCATCCATTCCGGCCACCACGATGAGCGCCACGGCCTCGGCCAGTGCCTCCAGATGCGGGGCAAGGCGGTGCACGCCAGCCACACCCACGTCGGATATCAACCCGCAATCCAGCCCGAAGAAGCGGGCGGTGCCGTAGGCCTCCAGCGCGACACCCATGTCCGACGAACCGGCCGTGACCACCAGCACCGATGCCCGGCGGGGATAGGGACCGTCCAGCCCGAGGTCCGCCCCGAGGACAAACAACCCGGACTGCTCGTGAAACGTGCCCTGCGGGAACAGCTCCGCCAGCGCGCGGCCCTTGTCGGCGGACAAGCGGGTGGCCAGCACGGGCTGCCCGGCGTCCAGAAAGCCGCGCACGCAGGTCTCAAGCTGCGCCAGCGTCTTGCCGGGTCCGAAAATCACCTCGCCCTGTCCGGTGCGGGCAAGGCGGTGAATGTCGAGCGTGACACCGGCGCACAGCTCGGCCACGGGCATGCCGCGAAAGGATTCGAGGGCCTCCTCGGGCGAAAGTGCGCCGTGGGCGATCTGCCCAAAGAGTTCAAGAATGTCGGCCGCGTTCATTTCTCCTCCACAATTCATTCAATCGTGCTAAGGTATTCCGTACGGATGCATGCGTCAACGCGCTCCCGGCGGACCCGAGCGCGGCGCTTCGGCCGAACCATGGGCGCAAACGATTGATAATACTCGGCGGAAAGGCTATTGACTTGTGTCATGTCGGGCAAGACCATCCTCTTCCTCTCCAAACCCCAGTCCGTAACCGGGCTGTTCCCGTCGCTGCGCGAGGCTGACATCACCGCTGGGCTGGCCGAGAATCTCGGCGGCGCCATCGATTTTGTCGCCAAAAACTCGCCGTGCCTCGTCTTTTCCGTGGACCAGCTTCCCGGCTACAAGGCGGAGGATCTGCTCGCCCACGCCACGCGGGACAACGGCTTCCCGCCGGTCATCATCTTCACCGAACGCGGCTGCGCGACCGACGCGAAGCGCTTCCTCGAACTGGGCGCGCGCGACTACTGGCTGGAACCGCTCATGTGGGACAAGGTGCGCGCGGCGCTTCCCCGCACCAACGGCCCCGAGCCGTCCAAACCAACCCCCCAGCCGACCGCGTCCGACGGCGTGACCATCATCGGCCAGCATCCTGTTGTGCGGCGCGTTCTGGCCCTCGCGGCACAGGTGGCCCCGTCCAAGGCCTCGGTGCTCATCTCCGGCGAATCCGGCACCGGCAAGGAAATGTTCGCCCGCTACCTGCACCAGAAGAGCAGACGCGCGAACGGTCCCTTCGTGGCCATCAACTGCGCGGCCCTGCCCGAACACCTGCTGGAAAGCGAACTCTTCGGCCACGAGAAGGGCGCATTCACCGGCGCGATCAGCCGCAAGCCCGGCCGCTTCGAGTTGGCCGACGGCGGCACCATCCTCCTCGACGAAATTTCCGAGATGGACCTCGGCCTTCAGGCCAAGCTCCTGCGCGTGCTTCAGGAAGGCGAGATCGACCGCGTGGGCGGCACCGAAACGATCAAGGTGGACGTGCGCGTCCTCGCCACCACCAACCGCGACATCGAGGAAAGCGTCCGCAACAAAGAATTCCGGCAGGACCTCTATTTCCGGCTCAACGTCATTCCGCTGCGGCTGCCGCCACTGCGCAGCCGCGGGGACGACATCGTGCGCCTCGCCCGCTTCTTCGTGGACCACTACACCACGGAGTACGCCCTGCCGCACCTCGAATTCTCGGACTCGGCGCGTCAGTGGCTGCTCGACTACGACTGGCCCGGCAACGTGCGCGAACTTCAGAACCTCATGGAGCGCGCCGTACTGCTCGCGGGCAACGGCCCCATCGAGGAACGCCATTTTCTGCTCGATCTCGACGCATGGCCGCTGCCCGAGGACGACGCGGCACCCATGCAGACAGCCGACGCCGCCGCCCCCACAGAGACGGCCATGCCCCTCGAAAGCGCCCTGTCCGGCAACGAGATGCGCCTTGAGGACATCGAGCGCATCGCCATTCTCAAGCGGCTGGAGCAGACCTCCGGAAACCGCACGCAGGCGGCGGAACTGCTCGGCATATCCGTACGCACCCTGCGCAACAAAATTTCGGAATACAAGAAGCTGGGGCTGGACGTTCCCTGACCCGCCGCCCCATCCGGCGCGTCGGAACGATCGTGAATCCCCGGTGTACGCAACCGTCAAACACGCAACAAGGACCTCGCCATGCAGATTCTGGCCTCTCAGATCAAGGGTTACCTCAGCAACTCTTCCATGATCCGCAAGATGTTCGAGGCAGGGCTGGAGCTCAAGGCCAAGTACGGCGAAGACGCCGTGTGCGACTTCAGCCTCGGCAATCCGGACCTTCCCGCTCCCGCCGCCGTGGGGCAGGCGCTGGCCGACATCGCCGCCAACGCTGACAAGCCCTTCGCCTTCGGCTACATGCCGAACTCCGGCTACGGCTACGCCCGCGAGGCGCTGGCCGAGCACCTCTCCCGCGAGCAGGGCATCACCATCGCCCCGAGCGGACTCATCATCACCTGCGGCGCGGCTGGCGGACTCAACGCCCTGTTCCGCGCCATCCTCGAAGCCGGTGACGAGGTCGTGTGCCCCGCCCCGTACTTCGTCGAATACGGCTTCTACGTCTCCAACTACGGCGGCAGCCTGAAGCCGGTGCCCGCCCGTCCGCTGACCTTCGAGCTGGACCTCGAAGCCATGGACGCCGCCATCGGCAAGAACACCCGCGCGGTGCTGGTCAACTCGCCCAACAACCCCACCGGCGCGGTGTACACCGAAGAGGAACTGCGCGGACTGGCCGCCATCCTTGAACGCAAGTCGCGCGAGTTCGGACGGCCCATCTTCCTCATCTCCGACGAGCCGTACCGCTTTTTGACCTACGACGGCGTGGAGGTTCCCTCCATCCTGCCGCTGTATCCCTACGCCATCGCCGTCAGCTCCTTCTCCAAGAATCTCTCGCTGGCTGGCGAACGCGTGGGCTACGTGGTGCCCTCGCCCAACATGCCCGAGCTTGACGAACTCATCGCTGCCCTGACGCTCACCAACCGCATCCTCGGCTTCGTGAACGCCCCGGCCATCGGGCAGGCGCTCATGGCGCGGGCCATCGGTTCGCAGGTCAACGTCACCGTCTACGCCGAACGCCGCAAGGCCATGACCCGCGTGCTCGACGACGCTGGCTTCAACTTCACCATGCCCAAGGGCGCGTTCTACTTCTTCCCCGAGGCTCCCGGCGGCGACGACAAGGCCCTCGCCCGTGCCCTTCAGGAAGAGCGTATCCTCGCGGTGCCCGGCTCCGGCTTCGGCTGCCCTGGCTACTTCCGCCTCGCCTTCTGCGTTGGCGAGGAGGTCATCCGCCGCTCCGCCGACGGCTTCCGCAAGGTCTACGAAAAGCTCTCCAAGTAGCACCCCACGCTCTAAACGCAAGAAAGGCCCCCCGGCATGCCGGGGGGCCTTTCATATTCCCGTATGGACAGGCGCTTAGGCCACGCCCTTCTTCTTCAGGAACTCGACGAGCCTGCGGTCGGTATCGCCAATGTGCGTCACCCACCAGTCGGTCAGGAACTCAAGCACGTCTCCGGCCAGTCCCTCGCGGTTGTCGCCAGCATCGACAAGGTGCTCCGACGAACGCAGGATGTAGTCGTCATGCTCATCGGTGTGCTCATCAATCTCGGGGTACTCGTAGCGCTCCATGAGATCCTGCTCCGTGGAGAAGTGGTACCCGATATAATCATGGGCCTCGTCGACGATCTCGTCTATGACGTCTGCGTCGCTGCCGTCCATGATGGCCTCGTACAATTCATTGATGAGGTCGATGAGCTTCTCGTGCTGCTCGTCGATGTCATCGATGCCGAGTCTCATGTCGTCGGTAAATTCTATCCTTGACATCCAATCCTCTCCTTTTCCCTCTCGGATGCAGACTTGCGTTCTGCCGTCGTTTCCGTGCGCCGCGGTGCATGAAAAATCGCATCCGCAGCCCGACCGCGTCTGCATACATTCGCCTGCATCTGCACGTCAAGCCATGCGTGCACGTTGAAGACGAAACTCCGAAATTCCGCCGTTCACCGGCTTGGCGAAGCATACTATCAATCGAGGGCAAAGGTCTCGCGCCAGTCGGCGGATTCGCGCCACGGCGGCTGCTCCTCCTTGCGGAACAGAAAATCGCCGAGCACCAGCACATCCATCTCCGTACGCATGAAGCAGGTGTAGGCGTCGTGCGGGGTGCACACGATGGGCTCGCCGCGCACATTGAAGCTCGTGTTGACCACCAGAGCGCACCCCGTCAGACGCCGGAAGGCGTCGATGAGGGACCAGTAGCGCGGATTGGTGTCGCGGTTCACGCTCTGGATGCGCGCCGAATAGTCCACGTGCGTCACGGCCGGAATGGTCGAACGCAGCACGTAGAGCCGCCGGTGCAGGTCCATGTCGTCGTAGCCCTCGGGCAGCGGATTGCGGATGTCCTCCGCCACGGGCGCGACGAGAAGCATGTACGGCGAGGGTCGATCCAGCCCGAAGTAGCTGGCCGATTCCTCCTCCATGACCGAGGGGGCGAAGGGCCGGAAGCCCTCGCGGTACTTGATCTTGAGGTTCAGCTTGCGCTGCATCTCGGGGTCGCGCGGGTCGCCGACGATGCTCCGGTTGCCAAGGGCGCGCGGCCCAAATTCCATGCGCCCCTGAAACCAGCCCACCACCTTGCCCTGCGCGATCAGCCCGGCCACATCGTCGCAGAGCGTCGCAAAATCGTCATAACGCACGAAGGGCGCGTCGAAACGCCGCGCCGTGCGCATAATGCTGCCCTCGCCGAAGGACGGACCGAGGTAGGCGCCATGCATGGCGTCCCCGCTCTGCACCTCGCGCTCGTTCCCCTGCCAGATGTGATGCGCCACCAGCGCCGCGCCAAGTGCACCCCCGGCGTCGCCCGCCGCAGGCTGCACCCACACGTCGCGAAAGATGCCGCTGCGCACAAGCTTACCGTTGGCCACGCAGTTAAGGGCCACGCCCCCGGCCATGACGAGGTTCTCAAGCCCCGTCAGTTCTCGGGCGGTGCGCGCCAGCCGGAACACGGCATCTTCGGTGACCTGCTGCACGGCCAACGCCATGTCCATGTACTCCTGCGAGATGGCGCTTTCCGGCTCGCGCGGGGGGATGCCGAACGTTTCGCGCCAGCGGTCCGCTGTGAACATGGTCAGCCCGGTGGCGTAATTGAAATAGTCCATGTTGAGGAGTAGCGAGCCGTCCGGACGCAGGTCCACGACCTCGTCGAGGATGCGGGCCTTCCACTCGCGAACGCGCTCGCCGTCGGCCCGGCCATAGGGAGCGAGTCCCATCAGTTTGTACTCGCCGCTATTAACGCGAAAGCCGCAGTACGCCGTGAACGCCGAATACAAAAGCCCCAGCGAATGCGGAAAGCGCAGCTCGCGCAGGATGGTGATATCACGCCCGCTGCCCCGGCAGATGCTCATGGTGGCCCATTCGCCCACGCCGTCCAGCGTGAGGATGGCCGCCTCGGGAAAGGGCGAGGGATAGAAGGCCGACGCCGCGTGCGAGAGGTGATGCTCCGGGAAGAGCAGCGGCACCTCGGCGTCCAGCGCGGGGCCGAGTTCGTCGCGCATAAGCCGCCGCATGAAGAGCTTTTCGCGAATCCACACCGGAATGGCGGAGAGAAAGCTCGTCAGGCCGCGCGGCGCGAAACCGTGGTAGGTTTCCAAGAGCCGCTCGAACTTGAGGTAGGGCTTGTCGTAGAAGGCGACGGCGTCCAGATCCTCCAGCCGCAGCCCACCCTCGTCGAGGACGTAGCGCACGGCGTTGCGTGGAAAGGCGGGATCGTGCTTGCGCCGGGTAAAGCGCTCCTCCTGCGCAGCGGCGACAATGCGCCCGCCGCGCAGCAGCACCGCCGCGCTGTCGTGATAGAAGGCCGATATGCCGAGAATGGCTCCGCCCATCGCTCCTCCCCTTTCAGAAGACCGTATAGATGAACGGCGCAATGGCCGTGCCGCTGGTCAGCACGATGAGCGCTCCGAACAGGAGCAGTGTCAGGATGATGGGCAACAGCCAGAACTTCTTCCTGACAACCAGAAATCCCCACAGATCGCTCAAGAATTCCACGGCGTCCTCCTTGTCAGTATGGCCGCTCCACATCGCCTGCCGAATAGGTGGTGTCGCGAACGTCGAACACCGACGCATCGCCACGCTTCCACTGCCGCAGCTTCAGGACGTCGCAGCCGAGCATCCGCCGCGCGATGCCCATCGGCGTGACCAGTCCGTAGAAGACCAGCGTCAGAATCACCTTGGACGCCACGGTTCCAAGCGCCGTGGACAGCCCCAGCCACACCCGCGCCACAGGACCGAACGGCGCGGGCCACGTCATGGTCAGCACGAGGGCGAAGGTCGCGGCGGCAACGAATCCGCGCCCCGCACCAAACAGAAAGGCGATGAGACACGCCAACGTCACGGCCATGCCCGTATCCACGGCCTCGCGCCGTCCCACGCCCCCCGGCGCGGACGACGGATGGGCATTCACTGTGTCGATCATGTAGCACCCCACGCAACATTGCGAAATTACAGACTCACGAACGACCGCGTTGACGCGCCGCCAACGGGCACTTCGGATTGTATGAAAAATATCCGCATCATGGACAGGTCGCAAGCACTATCTCGACATCATTACCCATTGCGAGCCATGCGCGAAGCACGCACTGCGTCGTCCGTCACGGCCAAACGCTGTCTTTCACCACATGATGCATGGAATATGTACTCGCGGAGCATTTTCAGAACGTCACAAAAAAACGCCCGTAGCGCGTCATGCGCTACGGGCGTCGTCTGTCGATCTTTGGCGATGCGTGGCCGAAGGCTACTTGCCTGCCACCACCGGTTCGCCGACACCGCCGGGCCACTCGTCGGCGGGTACGGCCTCCTCCACCAGCATGATGGGAATGTCGTCACGGATGGGATAGACCAGCTTGCACGCGTCGCAGTAGAGGCCGTCCCCGCGAGGGGTCAGGCGCACGGGGTCCTTGCTCTTGGGGCAGGCCAGGATATCGAGAAGTTCCTTGTTCAGAGCCATTGCAATCCTCCTTGCTGACGATTGCCCCGCTATACCCGCATTCGGGCCGGGACACAAGGCCGGACGTTGACACCATCGACGCCCACGACTAGCCATGGTCTTTCAGCCGCCACTCGCAATCGCGGCACCGAGGCCTCCAACCAAGGACGAAACATGCCCATCATCGACCTGCATACGCATTCAACCGCATCGGACGGGACACTCAGTCCCACGGAACTCGTCCGCCACGCTTCGGAAAACGATGTCTGCGCTCTCGCCCTCACGGACCACGACACCGTCAGCGGCCTCGCCGAGGCCTGCGACGCCGGACGCCAGTACGGCGTGGAAGTCATTCCGGGCTGCGAGCTGAGCGTCACCTGTTCCACGGGCTTCATGCACATCGTCGGCCTGTTCCTGCCGCAGCGGCCAGAGCGGCTCATCCGCGCCATCACCACCCTCACCGAAAACCGCGAGCACCGAAACCGCCACGTCGTGGAGAAACTCCAGGCCCTCGGGCTGGACATCACCTACGAGGAACTGCTCGCCAAGGCTGGCGACGGTAGCGTCGGACGTCCACACATGGCGCAGATCATCTTCGAGAAGGGCTACGTGCGCTCCATTCAGGAGGCCTTCGACAAATACCTCGGCGACAAGGGGCAGGCCTACATCTCCAAGGAAAAGATGACCCCGGAGATCGCCTTCGGCCTGCTGCGCGACGAGGGCGCGACCATCATCCTCGCCCATCCCTTCACCCTGCGCCTCGACCACGAGGCCATGTACCACCGCCTCAAGGAACTGAAGGCAATGGGCCTCGACGGCCTCGAATGCCACTACACGGAGCACACCCCGAGCATGACCAAACTCTTCGAGGGCCTCGCCTACCGGCTGGACCTCGCGGTCAGCGGCGGGTCCGACTTTCACGGCTCGGTCAAGCCCGACGTGCGCATCGGCGTCGGCAAGGGCAACCTCGCCATCCCGCCTAGCGTGCTCGACGCCATCAAGGAACGCAGAATCAGACAGGGACTTCCGATCTAGACCATGACGCCCCGCATCCCCGAACTTCTGGCCCCGGCCGGAAACCTCGAAAAACTCGAAACGGCCATCCTCTACGGAGCGCGCGCCGTGTACCTCGGCGGCCCGGCCATGAACCTGCGTGCGCAGAGCGCCGGGTTCGGCTGGCAGGAACTGGCCGAGGCCATCACCCTCGCCCATGCATCGGGCGTGGCCGCCTACCTGTGCCTCAACGCCCTGCCCCGCCAGCAGGACCTGCCCCAACTGGCCGAGGCCATGGACCGCGTGGCCGACATGGCCGACGCCGCGCGCCCCGATGCGCTCATCATCGCCGACCCCGGCGTGCTGATGATGGCCCGCAGACGCCTGCCCCACATCCCGGTGCACCTGTCCACGCAGGCCAACACAGCCAACAGCGAGTCCGCGGCCTTCTGGCGCGAATTTGGCGTGACCCGCGTGAATCTCGCCCGCGAGCTGGGCCTTCGCGGCATCCGCGACATCGCCCACGCCCTGCCCGGCCTCGAACTGGAAGTCTTCGCCCACGGAGCCATGTGCATGGCCGTGTCCGGGCGCTGTGTGCTCTCGGCGCACATGAACGCCCGCTCGGCCAACCTCGGCCAGTGCACGCACCCCTGCCGCTTCAACTACGCGGTGCGCGCCGTGGCCGTCGAGGAACGCACCCGCCCCGGCGAACTGGCGTGGGAGATTCACGAGGAGGACGGCTGGTCCTCCATCCTCGCGGCGGAGGACCTCTGTCTGGTCAAGTTCGCCCCGTGGTTCGCACGCACGGGCGTCTCGGCCCTCAAGATCGAAGGACGTATGAAATCCGGCGGCTACCTCGCGCAGGTGCTGGACGCCTACGCCACGGCGCTGACCGACTTCGCGGCAGGCACATTCCGCCCGGCGGCCTACCTCGCGGAGCTGACCAACACGGCCTCGCGCCCGCTGACCACCGGCTTCTTCCTGCCCGGGGACCGGCGCATCAGCTACCCCCGGCCCGAGGAACCGCGCCCCGTGCTCGCCCGCGTCACCGAGCGCATCGACGACGACGCATGGACCGTGGCCATCCGCTCCAAGTGGGACGCCACCGCCCCGGTGCGCGTCATCGCGCCGGGCCTTAAGCGCCCCATGCTCTCCGCAGAAGACTACGCGCTGGAAAACGAGCTTGGCGAGCGCGTGGTGACCGGGCACTCCGGCACCACGCTCACCCTGCGCGCGGCGCATCCCGCCCTGCGCAAGGGCCTGTTCCTGCGCTCCTGACCGCGATTCTGACATTTCCAAACGGAAACGGCCCGATACCGAATGGTACCGGGCCGTTTCCATGTGGTCACATGGCGTGAAAATCAGTTGGGAAGGAACAGAAATCCCTTGTCCACCACGGACAGCCACGCGTCGACAACACGAGCGTCCCACTGGCGTCCGGCGTTCTCGCGCAGGATGGCGCTCGCCTGCTCCACGGTGCGCGCCTTCTGGTAGGCGCGGTCCGAGGTCATGGCCTCGAAGCCGTCCACCACGCTCATCACGCGAGCCAGCAGGGGAATGGACTCCCCGACGAGGCCATCGGGATAGCCGGTCCCGTCCACGCGCTCATGATGGTGGTAGATGATGGGCACCAGCTCGACCAGCGAGGAGACCTTGGACACGATGTCGCGCCCCATGGCCGGGTGCCTGCGCATGAGGGCGAATTCCTCCTCGGTGAGCCGCCCCGGCTTCTTGAGGATGCCGTCTGGAACGCCGATCTTGCCCACGTCGTGCAGGATGCCCGCCAGACGCAACAGTTCCACATCGTGATCGCACAGTCCAAGTTCGCGCCCGACAAGCGCGGCATACTGGCCCACGCGCTCGGAATGGCCACGGGTATAGACGTCCTTGGCCTCCACCGAAGCCACGTGGGAGGTGACGATCTCCAGATTCATCTCCTGCATGCGTCGAGAGATGGAAAGCGCCTCGAAGGCGGCCGAGGCATGGGTGGCGAAAAAGGCGAGCAGGTTGAGATTCTGCGGTGTATAGCCGCGCGCCGCGCCGCGCCGCAGCACGATCACGCGCCCGCGCCCCTGCCCCACGGCGAGCCCGGCGCACATGGCCGAAATATCTTCCGGGCAGCCCGGGGCGTCGCTGTCCCCGGAACGCAGCAGGCGGGGTTCGTCTCCGGCGCACAGGACGGGCGTAGCCGCCTCGAACCAGCCGTTCTCCTCGCGCAGGAGGTTCCCCCACACCACGCGCGGCTCGGCACCGAGTCCGTCGCCCTCGGGCATGAACAGGGCCATGCCGTCCGGCGCGAAGGTGTCACGCACGTGCTGGAGGAACGCGCCGATGATGTCGCGATAGCGCTGCTGTCCGGCAAGTGCCTCGCGCAGGCGGCGCACCCGCTCCAGCGCGAGGGGACCATCGGTCCCGGCCCGGCGCAGGGTTCGCGCGTCGAGCGCGGAGACGATCTTGTCGCGCAGGCGGAAGATGTCGAAGGGCTTTTCGAGATAGTCGCACGCGCCGTGATGCAGGCACTCCACGGCGTTGGCGATGGTGCCGTAGCCGGTGAGGAAGATCACGTCCGAGTCGATGCCACGCTCGCGCATGCCGTCGAGCATACCGTAGCCGTCGAGCAGCGGCATACGCACGTCGGAGACCACGAGGTCCACGGCGTCCGCGCAGAGGATGTCCAGCGCCTCACGGCCGTTCTTCGCCGTTATCACCCGATAGTCGTCGCCTTCGAGTACTTCGCGGTGGACATCGATGATGCCCGTCTCGTCATCGACGAGGAGAATGGTCTGTCTATTCATGCGCTCACCGCCGTTTCCCGCCCGCCGCAGGCGCGCGGACGAAAGCCCTTCACCAATCTTTCCGGCGCGTTGTGCGCGCCCGTCCTCCACACATCGGCACAGGAATACATGACGGCGCAAGTGATGTCCACAATGGCACGCGATCCAGACGTGGCGCGCATCCGTACGAGAACTTTTGCCTTTTGCACCCAATTCCAGTATGCGGATTGCAGACGACCGCGAAGCGGTCCCCCAGTTCGCGACACACCCGACCAAGGCACTGCCCATGCATTCCGACGACCGCTCACGATTCTCCGAGTCCACGGACGTGAAGTCCGTCATCCGGCACATCGACCAGCTCCCCGCGCCACCGGCAGTGGCCACGAAAATCCTGACCGAAGTCATGGAGGGTGATGCCGACTTCCGAGAAATCTCCCGCATCATCGCTTCCGACCCGGCCCTGACGCTCAAGGTGCTGAAGATCGCCAACTCCATGGCCTACGGCTATCGGGGGAAGATCGCCAGCGTGGAATCGGCCATCGCGACCATCGGCTTCGCCACGCTCAAGAACGCCCTGCTCTCGGTCATCATCCGCGACGCATTCTTCAAGGAACCCCACACGCGCGACCCGGAACTGCTTCTCATCTGGAAGCATACCCTCGCCTGCGCCGTGGCGGCGGAGCTTGTGGCCGCCCGCGTGCGTCCGGAACTGCGCAACACGGCCTTCGCCGCAGGCATCGTCCACGACTGCGGCAAGCTGGTGCTGCTGACCGCCCTGCCGCAGACCTACGAACCGCTGCTCGCCACCGCGCGGCGCACGGGCGCGGCGCTTCTGGACCTCGAAGCCGAAACCCTCGGCGTGGAGCACACGCAGGCCGGAAAGTGGCTCATGCAGAAATGGGGACTGCCCGACGCGCTGGTCGATGCCGCATGGCTGCACCACCAGTCTCCCGAAGCGCTTTGCGACCTCGGCCCGGAAGGCCTGTGCATCGCCATCACCGCTTTAGCCGACTTCCTCGCCCACGAGGTCATGGCCGACGAGACCGCCCGCCCGGCGGACGCCACGCGTGACGCGCTGGCCCTGCGTTTCGGCCTGTCCGAAACCGACCTCGACGACATCAAGAAGCGCATCGGCGAAGGCTACGCCGAGCGCGCCGACATGTTCGAGCTGGAGCAGGACGCGGCGCTCTTCTACTTCGAAGCGCTCCAGCGGGCCAATGCCGCCCTTTCCGGCATGAACGCCGAGCTTTTCGACACGGGCGACCGCCTGCGCCGGGCCAACCGCATTCTCGAAGCCATCGCCGTGGCCGGTCCTGCCCTGCCCGAACTGCGCGATGCGCTCGACATCTTCATCTTCATCGCCGGGACGCTGCGCACCCGCCTGTCGGCCCGCGAGGGCTTCGTGTACCGCATGGATGCGCAGGAGCACGCCCTCGAAGGCCTGTACTGGAAGGACGCCACCACCCGCGAAGTGCGCCTGCCACTGACGGACGACCTCGCCCCGGTTCTCGACGCGGCCGACCTCCCGGACGAGCTTCGCGCGGCGCTGTCCGGGCTTCGCGCCCGTGCAAACGCGTGCTGCGGCGACGGCCTGCCCACCGCGCTCTCCTGCATCAAGCCCTATTGCATTGCCCCGCTCGTCACCGCCGACGGCTTCGCCGGAGAGCTGCTTTTCACCCCGGACATCGAAGCCGGGCGGCTTCTGCCGCAGGAGCATGCGGGCTATCTGCAACTGGCCGCGCTGGTTTCCGCGTCCGTGGAACGCATGTCCCTGCTCGCGCGGCTCGAAAACCGCGCCGAGCGGCTGGCCACGGCGCTACGCAACTTGAAGCGCCTAAACGCCAAGCTGGTGCAGGCCGAGCGGCTGGCCGCCGTCGGTCAGCTCGCCGCGGGAGCCGCGCACGAGATCAACAATCCGCTGGCCATCATCTACGCCCGCACCCAACTGCTGGAGCACAAGGAAACCGACGAAAAGAAAAAGCGCGACTTCCAGCAGATGCTCGCACAGATCGAGCGCATCACGTCCATCCTCAACAACCTCATGGACTTCGCGCGCCCCGCTCCGCCGCGCATAGAGAAAACCTCGCTCAACGACGTGGTCACCCGGGCGACGGCACTTGTGCAGGGCGGGCTTGGCAAGCAGGGCATCCGCCTCGAAACGGCCCTCGACCCCAACCTTTCGCCCATCCTCGGCGACGCGAACCAGCTCGAACAGGTGCTGCTCAATCTGCTCATCAACGCGGAGCATGCCGTGGCAGAACGCATCGCCTCGCAGGGCAGCGCAGCCACGGCGGGAATCATCCGCGTCGCCACCCGCCTCGGCTCCGCCGGGCGCGGGGCGGTGCTCACCGTCACAGACAACGGCGTCGGTATCTCCAAGGACAATCTTTCCAAAATATTCGACCCGTTCTTCACCACCAAGGAAGAGGGCAAGGGCACGGGCCTCGGCCTGTCCACGTCCTACGGCATCGTCACCGGCCACAACGGCGACCTGCGCTACGACAGCACGCCCGGACGCGGAACCACGGCCACGGTGCTGCTACCGCTGGCCGTACCGACCGGCACCCCGCGCAGCACCCCGGCTGGCGAAGCCGACCCGCAGGCCATCCTCGTGGTGGACGACGAACAGCACATCCGCGATATCCTGCGCGAGGCGCTGGAGGCACGCGGCTACGCCGTGGACACCGCAGAGGACGGCGACAAGGGCCTCGCCAAGCTGGAACGCCGCCGCTATCGGCTCATGCTCCTCGACATCCGCATGCCCGCGCGCGACGGCCTGTCGCTTCTGGCCCACGCCCAGCACGCCGCGAAGGAGATGCCCGTCATCATCCTGACCGGCATGGCGGGCCCGGAGGAAATCGCGCAGGCCGAAAAGCTCGGGGCCAAGCGCTGCATCCGCAAGCCGTTCCAGATCGAGGCCCTCGTGAAGGACATTGAAACCGTGCTCGCCGAGGTCAAGACATGAAAATCACGCCGGTGACGCCCGACGCTCCGGGAACGCGCATCGTGTCCATCGCCAGCGGCAAGGGTGGCGTGGGCAAGACGAGCGTCACCGTCAATCTCGCTTTCGCCCTCGGGGCTTTTGGACACTCCGTGTGCATCCTCGACGCGGACCTCGGGCTGTCCAACGTGGACATCCTACTCGGCGTCTCGCCCACGAAGACACTTGAGGACGTGCTGTTCTCCGGCGTTCCCATCCGCGAAGCCATCGTGCCCGTCGGCCCCGGCGTGGACCTCGTGTCCGGCGCGTCCGGCGTGCCCCGGCTGGCTGAACTGGACAGAGCCACTCGCGCCCGCCTCGTCCGCGAGTTCAAGACGCTTGAGACCTACGATTTCATCCTCGTGGACAACTCGCCGGGCATCACCGCGCAGGTCACCTCCATCTGCCTCTCATCACGCGACATCGTGGTGGTGGTCAATCCAGACGCAACGTCCATCACCGACGCCTACGCCCTCATCAAGGTGCTCTCGCAAAACGGCCTGTGGTGGAGTCCGCTGCTGCTCGTCAACCGGGCGCGCAGCGACGCCCACGCCCGCCTTGTCTTCGAAAAGCTCCGGGCCACGGCGGCGCGACGGCTGCACATCGACTGTTCGAGCCTCGGGCACATCCCGGAGGACCCCCGCGTGTCCTCGGCCACGGCGTTGCAACGCCCACTCATGGAAGTGGCACCCAATTCCCCGGCGGCACTCGCCATTGCCCGCGCCGCCCAGCGCCTCGCATCCATCGGCGGCGCTCGCGGACGGGACATAAGCCCCCACCGGTTCCTCGACGCCTCCGTGATGCGTCTCAAGCAGCACACGCCACCAGCGAAGCACGCCGCCCCGTCGGCCTGTGCGTCTACCAACCCATCGGGCGGCACGGCGCAACCGACCCCGCAACTCCCCGCAGCGGCGGTCGTTCTCGAGCGCGTGGACGCCCTCGTCGAAAGCCTCGAAACCGACACCAGCCCCGCTCAACGCGCCGCCACGGTGCATGCGGTGCGCCGCGAACTTTCGTCCCTACGCACGATGCTTCACGCGCCCGCGACGACCGTCGCCAACCGGCAGGACGCCACCGCGCCCTCCCCGCCGCCCGCAGCCCCGTCGGCGAAAAAAAGCAGTGCGACACCCGCCGCCAAGGCTCCAGCCTCTCATGCGCCAACGTCGCCCACACCACGCAGGCCTTCGCCCGCCACGGCCCTGCTGGTCTGTCCAGACGACGCCCTGCGCGACGTCGTCGTCGAGCTTCTGCGCGACGCGGGTTTCGCAACGACCCTCGCGCCCCATCCCACGCGCGAAGCGGCTCCCGACTTCGCGAGCTTCGGACTCGGCGTGGTCTGCTGGGACGGTCCGGCCCGCCGCATTGAGCACCTCATGACCCAATCCGGCGCCACGCCCATGATCTGGCTGCGCGGCTACCGCAGAACGCCGGACAAGGAACCCCGTCTGCCACAGGCCGGGGTGACGGTCATCGAAAAGCCCTTCTCCGTCGCCACGCTACGTGACACCTTCCGCCTCGCCGCCTCGCGCAACTGATCCTTTCCGCGCACTCGTTCCACACACGCAAAAAGGCCCGCACACCTTACGGCATGCGGGCCTTCGAACAGTCGTCGAACGCGGTTGCTAGAAGTCGTAGCCCACGGTCACACCCACGAGGTGGGTGAACGTATCGTGCGCCTCGCCGGAGTAGATGCCCTCGGCGGGCCGATTGTCGAAGCTGCGATTCTCGGCGATGAGATAGGTATAGGACAGGTCGAGGGTCCAGTTCTCGTTGAACCGGTAGCCGGAACCGACGGAGAACAGGTGCCTGTCGCCGGTGGGCAGCATGTATTCGGCGTGGTCGGCACTGATGGGCGACTGGTCGAACACGTAGCCGCAGCGCAGGGCCAGCGCGTCGCTGTAGGCGTATTCGGCACCCAGCTGCACACGGAAGGCATCGTTCCAGTCCTTGGTGGAGCTGGTGGTGGGCAGCGCGGGATTCTCGTACTCGATGTTCAGCTCGTTGTAGAGGCTCCAGTTGGTCCACACGATGTCGGCTTCGACGGACAGACGGTCGGTCACGTTGTAGCTGACGCCGGCGAAGATCTCGTCGGGCAGGATGATGACGGCCTCGGCGTCGGTCTCCTTGTAGAGCTGCGCGAGAGCGGGATTGAGCAGCGTGGTGTAGGAGAAGGTGGTCTTGCCCTTCACTTCCTGCTTCATCTGGCTGCGGTAGGTCAGGCCGAAGGCGAGATCGTCGTTGTACTTATAGTGCATGGCAGCGGTGAGGCCGAGGCCCACGCTGTCGCCTTCGAGCGCGGCGTCCACATCACCGGCGGTGGTGGCGGGGTTGTTGACCATGTCGGGGGTGACACCGGGAGCACCCGCCTTGTACAGCGCGCCGTACTGGTCGGTGACCTTCTCCTGACGGAACTTGAAGCGCATGATCTCGGGGCCGACGGCCAAAGACAGCTTGTCCGTCGCCTTCCACGCGAAGGTGGGGTTGAAGGACACGGCCTCGATGCCAGCGTAGTTCACATTGTAGCGGCCCGCCCAGTCCTCCTCGAACTCGGTGCCGAGGCCGAAACGGGACATGACGGCCACGTTGACCCACGTGGTGTCGCTCATCTGATGGGTCAGGTAAAAATGCGGCGGCACCCAGACGTTGGACTTGCCGGTGCCATCGCCATAGGCGGCGTTGTCGAAAGTCACCTGCGAATAGGGATTGATGGCGGTGAAGCCAACCTGAACGTGCGTACCGGGCAGGTTGGTCACGTTGGCCGGGTTGAAGGCGGCGGCGGCCGCATCGGGCGTACGGGCGACAAGAGATCCGCCAAGGGCGTTGCCGCGGGCGCTGAATTCATACAGGCCATAGCCTGCGGCATGCGCCGACACGGCGCCCAGTACGACGATGCACGCCGTCAGAAGAAGACTTTTCACGACAGACTTCATACTTCCCCTCTCTCTGCATGCCTGTCCGCGTGCGCCGAGTATGGCGGCAGCGCATGCGGATGCAACAATCCGGAGCCTGAAAACGGCGTACGCCATCTTTTTGCGCCTGATAAATGATTGAGACACGCAATTAATGTTCAATACAACCAATTGATACCGCAACTATCGCGAGCCTTACGACCTAGCGACAAAGTCCGACTTCGATACATCAATTCCACCCGCTTGACCACCCCTTGCGCCCACCGAAATTCACATCCAAGCGGCATAGTTTATAGGATTTACACCATTGCTGCGCACGCAACCTTGCAGACATTCCGCCAGTCTCCCACGCCTTCCCTTCCATTCGCGATGAGGGCAACTCCACGCGCGCATGGCGTAGCGCCCTCGGCCCGGCGCAAAAAAAAGGCCCGAAGCTGTGCGCTTCGGGCCTTATGCATCGAATCTACGCCGTCTACTTGTAGAACAGCTTGATGGTGTTGGTCTTGGTTTCGGTCTGTCCCGGCGGGTGGGCCTGGCCGGAGGTGATGACGACGGACTGCCCGGAGGCGATGCTCGCCTCGCCACGCACGAAGGCAATGGCCCGCTCCAGATGGCTCGACAGCGCCCGGTCCGCCAGACGCGGCTCCACGCCCCAGAAGAAGTTCAACATCCGAAGCGCACCCTCGTCCGGAGACAAAGCGTAGATAGGCAGCGACGGCCTGCGGCTAGAGAGCACACGCGCCGTGGAACCACTGGTGGAATGCGAGACGAGGGCCGCACTCTCCGCATGCTCGGCGACGAGACAGGCCGAATACGCGAGGTACTTGACGATGTTCTTCTCTGCGCTCGGGCGGTACGGCCCGCCCAGCCGTTCGAGGTAGTACGGCTCGCAGTTCTGGGCGATGCCCTGAATGTATGCGCAGGTCTCCACGGGGTAGCTACCGATGGCCGTCTCCTCGGAGAGCATCACGCAGTCCGCGCCGTCCATGACGGCGTTGCCAACGTCCGTGGCTTCGGCGCGGGTGGGGCCGGGGTTGTTGACCATGGACAGCATCATCTGCGTGGCCACGATAACGGCCTTCTGCTTGTGGCGACAGGCGCGGATGATGCGCTTCTGGATGACCGGCAGCGTCGTCAGAGAGCACTCCACGCCGAGGTCGCCACGGGCGACCATCACGGCGTCAGCCGCTTCGACGATGCTGTCCAGATTCTCCACAGCGCGCTTGCGCTCCAGCTTGGCCACCACGGGGATGGAGGAGCCATGCTCGCGAATGAGGGACTTGATCTCGTACACGTCGTCCGCCGTCTGCACAAAGGACAACGCCACGGCGTCGATGCCGAGCTGGATGCCCTCGCGCAGATCCTTGCGATCCTTGTCCGTGAGCGCGGGGAGCGGATGAATCTTGTCCGGAAAGGCGATGCCCTTGTGCGAGGTGAGAAGCCCCTCCGTGGTGGCGCGCATCTCGAAGAGCGCGTCAGGATGGATAACCTCCGTCACCGTGAAGCGCAGCATCCCATCGGCCAGAAAGACCGCGTCGCCCTCGCCAAGGCCCTCAAGCAGTTCGGGCACGTCGAGGCTGACGAAGGTCCGCCCGGCGGCCTCGGCATCGTACTTGGGCAGCCCAAGGAGCACCCGCTGGCCCTTGTTGATCTGCAACGGAGAGTTCTCGACCTCGCCGATGCGAATCTTCGGACCGCACAAGTCGCCCATAATCGTCAAACGGATGCCCGTCTCGACTTCGAGACGACGTATGTCCGCGACGACGGGCATGAATGCCTGCGCGTCGGAATGCGAGAAGTTCAGCCGGAAGACCCGAACCCCGTGCTCCACCATGCCCTTCATGATGTCGTACTTCATGGAGGCAGGCCCGAGGGTCGCAATTATCTTCGTCCGCATGATGTCCTTCCAGGGTTAGACGTTTCGTCCGTCACCCTCTGCTCTACCACAACCCGCACGGGAATTCAGCCTCGAACTCGCGACGGGAATCCGACATTTGCCCGTCAGTTGAGGCGCAAAACGGAAATGTCATCCATTTCAGCAAGAAGCCCGTCGAAATAGTCGATGGTCTTGCGCAGGCCCTCGCGCAGTTGCACACGCGGCTCCCAGCCCATCTGCTCGCGGGCGAAGGTAATGTCCGGCTTGCGCTGGGTGGGGTCGTCTCCCGGCAGCGGCTTGAACTGGATTTCGGACTTGCCGCCCACCATCTCGCGCACGATCTCGGCCAGTTCCAGAATCGTGAACTCACCGGGGTTGCCGAGGTTCATCGGGCCGGTCACCTCGTCCGGGGTGTCCATAAGCCGCACGAAGCCCTCGATGAGGTCGTCCACGTAGCAGAAGGAGCGCGTCTGCGAACCGTCGCCGTAGACGGTCATGGGCTTGCCGCGAAGCGCCTGCACGATGAAGTTGGAAACGACGCGCCCGTCGTTGGGATGCATGCGCGGACCGTAGGTGTTGAAGATGCGGGCCACCTTGATCCGCAGCTTGTGCTGGCGGTGATAGTCGAAAAAGAGCGTCTCCGCGCAGCGCTTGCCCTCGTCGTAGCAGGCGCGCTCGCCGATGGGATTCACGCGGCCCCAGTACGACTCGCGCTGGGGATGCACCTCGGGATCGCCATAAACCTCGGACGTGGAGGCCTGGAATATCTTGGCCCGTACGCGCTTGGCCAGCCCGAGCATGTTGATGGCCCCATGGATGGACGTCTTGGTGGTCTGCACAGGGTCGAACTGGTAATGGATGGGCGATGCCGGGCATGCGAGGTTGTAGATCTCGTCGCATTCCACATAGAGGGGGAAGGTCACGTCGTGCCGCATGAACTCGAAATAGGGGTTTTCGAGCAGATGAGCGATGTTCTGCCGCGCGCCGGTGAAGAAATTGTCGACGCACAGGACGTCGCAGCCCTCGCGGATCAGCCGCTCGCACAGGAACGAACCGAGGAAGCCTGCTCCGCCCGTGATGAGAACGCGTTTTCTGATGTGCATAGTCAGTCCTTGTTTTCTGATTTCTCGCCGGAAGTTAGTTTTCCCAGCATCTCATATCGTTGGCGTACCCCTCCGACTATCACCCCACCGAAGCTTCGCGTCAACATATGAGCGATGACGGCGACTATTCGCCCTTCGGCCATGGGCCCCCGCCTACGCCCACCGCACAGAAAAAAGCGGGGGAAGCCGTGGCCTCCCCCGCGATGCAAACAGTATTCGCGCCCATGAACGGCTAGCGGAAGTTGCTCCAGCAACGCGCCACGTGCGCCTCGTCCAGCGGCTTCGTCATGAGACTGACGCCCACGGCGAGGGCAAAGCTCACCGGCAGTGCCACGACGTTGGGGTCCACCCATTGCAGAAGCCACGGCCACGAACCCTTGGCCGCGGCGGCAGCGATGGACGGCAGGCCCGTCAACGCTTCGCACACGCCGATGGACGCGGATTCCTTGAGGTGCACGAAAAGCAGCCAGAACATGGACGCCGCAAAGCCGCCGAGCATGGACACGATGGCCCCTGCGCGGGTCATGCCCTTCCAGTACAGGCCAAGCATGTAGGCAGGCAGAAACGCCGCCGCGCACAGGCCGAAGAAGAAGGCCGTGGCGCGGGCGATGATGCCGCCGGGCAGCACCCACGCCCAGACGAGGGTCATGAAGATGGTCACAGCCACACCAAGCTGGGTGACCTTGAAGGTGTCGCCATTGGAGATGCGCGCGGCCTTGTGGAAGAAGTCCCGCCCGAGGGACGTGCCGCCCACGTGGTACTGGGACGAAAGCGTGCTCATGGCCGCGGCGAACATGGCCATGAGGAACAGCCCGGAGAACCACTCCGGCATGATCTGGTCGATGTAGATGGGGATGATGCGGTCGAAGTTCCCACCCGCCATGTCGATGGATATCTTGCCGAATGTCTGGAGGAACACCGCGTTGGACAGCGCGCCCACCACATAGGGCACACCGGGCAACAGCAGGATGAACAGACCACCGTAGAGCACAGCGCGGTTCAGTTCCCGGTCGCTCTCCACGGTCATGAAGCGCACCACCAGTTGCGGCTGGGCCAGCACGCCGATGCCCACGCCGTAGACGATGGTGGTGTACACCGTAAGCCAGATGGGCGTGCCGAAGCGGATGCCCTGCGTCCAGCCGAGCATGCCCCCGGCCCGGAGCTTCTCGGGCATGAGGTCCGCCATGGCCGTAAGGCTCTGATGCGCGGGAATCACGCCGCCGAGCTTCGAGTAGGTCACCACGACGAGGATGACCATCATGACGATCATGATCGTGCCCTGAAAGGCGTCGGTGTACATGACGGCCTTAAGGCCGCCGGTGATGACGTACAGCGCGAGGATGAGCGTGAAGCCCACGAGGGCGGTGTTGAAGTCGAAGCCCAGCGCGACCACGATCATGTGCGAGATGCCAATGAGCACCGCCGCCGCGTAGATGGGCACGAACAAAAAGATGACCAGCCCGGCAAAGCCCTGAATGAAGCGCGATGCGTAGCGCTCGCCCAGAAGCTCGGGAAAGGTCATGCAGTCCAGCGCAAGGCCCATGCGCCGCGTGCGCTTGCCCAAAACAGTCATCGCGAACCACACGCCCACGACGATGTTGAGGAACGTCAGCCACATAAGCGGAAAGCCGAACATCCCCGCCACGCCACCGAAACCGATGATGGCCGAGGTGGAGACGAACGTCGCCCCATAGGACATGGCCATGACGAAGGGATGCATGCGCCGCCCGGCGAGCATGTAGTCCGTGGCGACCTTGGTGTCCTTCCAGCCCCGATAGCCGAGATAGAAGACCACGAACATGTATAGGACCGTCGAAAGAACCTTGATCGTCATTTCTCCGGTCCCCCGTCGGAACGTCCGCCGACCCCTTCGGCGTCGTTCCCTCCCCTGTTCCAATTGACGATCCCGTACACGACGCACGCGACCGCCGAGGCCAGCGTCAGCCACATGGCCAACGCCACCTCTGGATTGTCGAATCCCAGCATGAAAACCTCCCTATGCGAATGAATCCGCCATGGTAGCCGATCCATCATGAATTGACTACGCAATGGTCGCCTGCGCTGTCAAGAAAGGGGAACCTCGTGCCGCGCGTTGACTTCCGCGCATGTTTCGTTCAAATTAGACTGCGAGGAGAACCGGTTACTGGAATCGAACAATGGATACAGAGGAAAACATCATGACGTCTCTCACGCGATCCGCCGCCTGGAGCGAACTTTGCGCCCACTACGCCCAAGTCTGCGACCTGCACATGCGTGACATGTTCGACTCGGACCCCGGACGCTTCGACAGGTTCTCGCTGCGCCTTGGCGACATCGTCTTCGACTACTCGAAGAATCGCATCACCGAGCGCACCATGGACCTGCTCATGGACCTCGCGCGGGAGACGGACGTCGAAGGCAGGCGAAACGCCATGTTCGCCGGAGAGGCCATCAATTTCACCGAAGGCCGCGCTGTGCTGCACGTGGCCTTGCGCAACCGTGGCTCGCGCCCCATCCTCGTGAACGGCGAGGACGTCATGCCGCACGTCAACGCCGTGCTGGCTAAGATGCGCGCCTTCACCGAGGCCGTGCGCACCGGCGCGTGGAAAGGCTGGACCGGCCGCCCCATCGCGGACGTGGTCAACATCGGCATCGGCGGATCGGACCTCGGGCCGAAGATGGTCACCCGCGCACTGGCCCACTACGCCGACGGCCCGCGCGCGCACTTCGTGTCCAACGTGGACGGCACCCACCTTGCCGAGACGCTCAAGCATCTTGATCCCGAAACCACGCTGTTCATCATCGCCTCCAAGACGTTCACCACGCAGGAAACCATGCTGAACGCCGCCTCCGCCCGCCGCTGGCTCCTCGACGCAGCCGGGGACGAGCGCCACGTGGCGCGGCACTTCGTGGCGCTGTCCACCAACGCCAAGGGCGTGGCGGACTTCGGCATCGACACCGCCAACATGTTCGAATTCTGGGACTGGGTCGGCGGGCGCTATTCGCTGTGGAGCGCCATCGGCATGTCCATAGCGCTCAGCGTAGGCATGACGCGCTTCGAGGAACTGCTCGACGGCGCGCACATGGTGGACGAGCACTTCCGCACCGCCCCGCTGGCCGAGAACATCCCCGTGGTCATGGCCATGCTCGGCGTCTGGTACAACAACTTCTTCGCCTGCGGCACGCACGCCATCCTGCCCTACGATCAGTACCTCGACCGCTTCCCGGCCTACTTCCAGCAGGGCGACATGGAGTCCAACGGAAAGTCCGTGAACCGCGACGGCGAGCCCGTGGACTACGGCACCGGCCCCATCATCTGGGGCGAACCGGGCACCAACGGCCAGCACGCCTTCTTCCAGCTTCTGCATCAGGGCACTAAGCTGGTCCCGTGCGACTTCCTCGCCCCGGCGCAGTCGCTGAACCCGCTCGACGGACACCACGACGTGCTCATCTCCAATTTCCTCGCGCAGACCGAGGCCCTTATGCGCGGGCGCACCATCGCCGAGGCCCGCGCCGAACTCACCGCCAAGGGCATGGCCCCCGAACGCATGGACGCGCTGGCCCCGCACCTGACCTTTACCGGCAACCGCCCCACGAACACCATCCTCTTCCGCCGGCTCACCCCGGCCACCCTCGGGGCGCTCATCGCCCTCTACGAGCACAAGATCTTCGTGCAGGGCACGGTGTGGGGCATCAATTCCTTCGATCAGATGGGCGTGGAACTCGGCAAGAAACTCGCCGGGGCCATCCTGCCCGAATTGACCAACGACGCGCCCGTCACCGCGCACGACGCATCGACCAACGGCCTCATCAACGCCTTCAAGGCCCTTCGCAGGGGCTGAATCCCACCGACCTCGCCAGAACGCGCAGGGCCACCGCACCATTCATGCGGTGGCCCTGCGCGTTCTGATCGCCAGCTTGGCTTGCGAAAAAACGGAACCGGCCGAATCCCCACAATGCGGGGGATTCGGCCGGTTCCCGAAAAATGAGGCCGATGCGGAGCCGTCCGGACTATGCCTTCACGACGGACGCCGAAAGCAGTACGGCAAGCACATACAGCACCACGCCCAATGCAATGCGCAGCGCGAGTTTCGGTTTCCTCTTCATGGCTGGATATTCACTCCTTTGAGAATCGTGACGCCCCTTGGTCCGCGTCACGAGTGGGATTCTTACCACTCCCCGAAAGGAAAGAAAAGAGCCAACATGCGTCTCCAGCACTCCAGCTTCATTTTTTTCGTCTTGAAAACCGGGAGCTTGTCAACTTTCGATTTAGAAAATTCCGTCACTAAGTTTCTTCCGAAAGAAGACTTTTTGCACCCCGCGCAACATATGCGCATGGCGCTTCCAGACTCCATTTGCGCTCCATGCCCGCCACCCCGCCACGGCATGCGAGCGCGGGGGCGCGCCCCAGCATTCCTCGCCATGGGCAAGGACAAAAGCCGCACCAGTCGAGGATTACCACACATTTTCGCCCAAAGTTCTCCCGAGGTTGCGCGACGCACGCGTCGAGCGCGTCCGGAGCGTACCGCCACTCCTCGGCCCCGCCCGGCACGCGCCACGCATGGTGCCTGCGTCTTCATCGCCTCCTCTTCCCGTCTTGCGAAAAGGAAAGGCCCCGCCCGCACACGCGCCGTCCGCCTCCTCACACAAAAATCGCATCGCGCTGCATTGCCGCGCCTGACGGGGAACCTGCAGAATGCGATGTGCGCCGTTAAGACAATCTGCGAAAATTCCTGCACAAGTCTTGAGCCGCGCCCCGGCTCGCTGTATGAATGATGACGCAGGCACGAGCATGCACATTCCGCAACGAACGTCCCGCAGGGGCGCAAGCACCAGCAAGAGGAACTCATGGAGAACGGACGCACTGTCTATGAAGGTTGGGTCTTCGGCATCGGCGAATGGGCATTCAGCAAGATTCACAAGCTCCTCGAAAACGCTTTCGAGACCGTCTCCTACACGTATCAGGACAAGACGGGGGCCGTCTTCGTGAGCGGCCCGTCCGCCATGTTCGAGGATGACATGGAAAACATGACCTCGGTCTTCGACCTGCTCGCGGACGTCATCGAGGAAAACGGACACGGCACGGTGCTCGGCCGCCGCTGGACGTCCGACGGCGCTCTTGAACTCGCGGCCTACGACTTCGGCTCGAAAAACTGGAACAGGCGCGAACTCGCGGCCTAGACCCCCGACGGGCACCGCCCGCATCGCGCATATCAGGGCCGGACGCGCCGCACTGTCGGTGTTCCGGCCTTTTTTACACATCACACGGAGGATTCCATGCGAACGCTTTCGACACTTGTTCTGTCGATCGGCATTCTGCTTTGCGCGGCCACCGCTCATGCCGCGCCCCTACACATCGTCCTGTACCCGGATTCGGCACAGGTCACCGACACGGTACGCGTCCCCCTCGAAGCGGCACCGGGCGGAGTAGCGGGCGCGTTCACCCTGCCGCTCGCCGTCGATCCGTCGAGCATCGGGCTGGCCGTCGATTCGCCTGCCAAGCTCACCCTGACGGACGTCTCCATCGACCGCCGCCCCATGCGCGACGAGGCGGCCATCGCCGAACTGCGCAAACGCCTGAACACCGAGCGCGACGCGCGGCAGAACCTCATCGACACGCGCTCCGCCTTCGAGGCGGCCGCCAACTTCTGGCGCTCGCAGGAGCTCACACGCTCCGTCACGCCGTCCAACGTCCACGCCATGGCCGCCGCGGTGCGCGACGGCGTGGCCTCCTCGCTGACGGCCGTGTCGAACCTCGTGCCCCGCATCGCGGACAAGGACCGCCTCATCGCCGAGATGGAGGCGGAGCTCGAACGCCTGACCGGCGGCGCGGCCGACACATGGCGCGTCACGGCACACTTCGCCGACGCCACCGCGCGGGAAGCCACGCTCACGGTTTCCTACCGCCTGACGCAGTGCGGATGGACCTCGCGCTATACACTGAACGCCCTGCCCTCGGAAGGCCGCGTCGATGTGGCGTGGGACGCAGAAATCCACCAGAACACCGGCATGAACTGGACGGACGCACAGGTCGTGCTGTCCACGGGGCGCTCCGCAGGGCGCACCGAACCGCCCGCGGTGCGTCCGTGGGTCGTCGGCCCTATCAAGCCCGTTCTGCTGCGCAAGGCCGCCATGGACAACGCCCCGACCGAGATGGCCATGATGGCCGCCGCACCCGCTCCGGAGCAGATTCACATGCGTGAAGGCATCTTCTTCGACGAGTACGACGCCGGACGCGTCAGCCTCGAATCCGGAGCAAACCGCCGCGTGGCCCTGCGTCGCCTCACCTGGAACGCCACCTTCGATTACCTCGTGCGCCCGCAGGAGTCGGACAGCGCCTTCGTGCACGCCACGGTCAACCTCGACGCCACGCCGCGCCTGCCCCGTGGCGAAGCCACGTTCCTGCTAGACTCCGCGTTTATCCGCAAGAGCGTTTTCGCACTCTCCGGGCGCGAGGCGGACCTCCACTTCGGGGCCGATCCGCAACTGCGCGTGAAGCTCGAAACGCTGGACAAGAAGTCCGGCAGCGGCGGCATCATCAGCAAGAAGAACACCTACGACTGGGATTGGCGACTGACCGTCACCAACGGCAAAAAGGTTCCCGCCGCCCTGCGCGTGGAGGACGCC
>NZ_JAATJA010000001.1:0-104924 GCF_011927665.1 Desulfobaculum xiamenense | reverse complement strand
ACCCGCAAGCCGCAAGCCGCAAGCCGCAAGCCGCAAGCCGCAAGCCGCAAGCCGCAAGCCGCAAGCCGCAAGCCGCAAGCCGCAAGCCGCAAGCCGCAAGCCGCAAGAATCCCCAAATCCCCCGCCACGCAAGCATTTCCTCAACATTTCCGGAAATTTGCAACCACACTCACCGCTTCCTCTTCCTTCCTCCCCCAAAATGCGCTACCTTTACTCCTGTCTTTGCGCATTTTTCCTCTTGACCGCCGGGATGACTTGTTTTAAGTCCTCATCTCGCGCTTAGCCAGCGTAGCTCAGTTGGTAGAGCAGCTGATTCGTAATCAGCAGGTCCGGAGTTCAAATCTCCGCGCTGGCTCCAGAGAATACAAGGGTTTACGGTCCAAAAGATCGTAAACCCTTTTCCTTTTCCTGCGTTTGTCCCACGGATAAGCGAATCTGTCCCACACCTGTCCCACGCTTTCAGGCTTACTCAACCTGGCCTGCATTCGATCATGACGCGGCCGCCCCGGCCGCGACCTTCAAGGGCACGCGTCCGCCTTTTTCTCCCCCCTCGCCCCTTATTGTAAAAACGATCCAACGCTCTAACCCCCGGACAACCGGTTATGGGTCCTCCCTAGGCTGTCCCCAGATACGGGCGCAACTGAGCGCGGGATTTTTGCGTTTGGGGGCGTGGGGTTTTTCTGAAAATCTGAAAATCGTGTTGCCACATGGCGCATGCGTGCCGAGCGTTACACCATCTCGACTGTCGGTGCTACGTGCCCATGAAGCCGGTGCGGATCGCGCGTGGCCCGTGGTGCGTGGAATTTGTCACGGCGGCGGTGGCTGGGGCGTGGTGCGTGGAATTTGTCGCGGCGGCGGTGACTGGGGCGTCGTGCGTGTGGGGTGCCTCGGCGGCGGTGGCCGGGGAGGGCCGTGTTGGAGGCGCTTCGGGTGCGGTGGGCTGGGCGAGCCGTGTGGGGTTTGTCGCGGCTGCTGTGGCTGGGGGGGGCCGTGTTGGAGGGGCTTCGGGTGTGGTGGGCTGGGCGAGCCGTGTGGGGTTTGTCGCGGCTGCTGGGGCTGGGGCGTGGTGCGTGTGGGGTGTCGCGGCGGCGGTGGCCGGGGAGGGCCGTGTTGGAGGGGCTTTGGAGGTGCGGTGGGTTGCTTTTCTCACCTGATTGGAGCCTGGCATGACTGATGATCTGCATGCCGACGGGACATTGCCCGTGATGGATGGGGACGCGCAGCCTATGCGCGAAGGGGATGGGTCGCGGGGGCGGACCGACCCACGCGGCGGGGGTGCGGCTTGTGTTGGGGCGCAAGGGGGCGTGGTGACTGACGCGAGACGTGCCGCACCACGCGAAGGTAGTGCAACGGGTGCCGCGCCCGACACCGTGGCCGATGCCGCGTCGCCTAGCGGGGGTGCGGCTTGCGTTGGGGCGCGCGAAGGGGGGGCAGCGTATGCCGCCGTCGATGCCGCGTCGCGTGGGGATGATGGGACGGGGATTCGGGCTGAGGTGGAGGCGGCTGTGGCGGCAGAGGCGGCGCAGCGCGAGGCCGAGGCTGCGGACAAGGCCGCACGGCGGCGGACGCGCGACGGGCCGCCCGTCATCACCCCGCGCGAGATCAACGAGGCCATGCGCCTGAACCAGCTGGGCGACGCCAAGCTCTTCATCCGACTGTTCGAGGGGCGCTACTGCTTCGACAACAAGGAGGAGCGCTGGTACCGCTACAACGGCACCCGCTGGCTGCCGGACACGGGGCGGCACCACTATTTTGCCGTGTGCGAGGAGCTGGCCCCGCTGTATGAGGACCGCGCGCGGGCCCTTGGCGCGGCGCTGTCGCGCTACGAAGCGGAGCACGGCGTGTGCATCGCCGCCATGCAGCGCAAGGACATCCAGATGCTGGGGCTTGGGCGCGTGGCCGCGCTGGCCGCCCGGCGCGACGCACTGAACAAGCGCGCCGCCGCCCTGCGCGACGTGGCGCGGGTGAAGAAGGTGCTGACGCTGGTGGGCGCGGGAGCCAACTCCCTCGGACTGGAGGGCGACGAGTGGAACCGCCACCCCGCCATGCTGGTATGCGCCAACACCATGGTGGACCTGGAGACGGGGCGCTCCCGCCAGCCCTCGCCGTGGGACTACATCAACATGTCCACCCCCGTGGAATGGCGGGGGCTCAACGCCGAATGCCCCGCATGGGACCACTTCCTCGATCAGGTTTTCGAGGGCAACGCGGAGCTCATCGACTACGTGCAGCGTCTGGCCGGCTACTGGCTGACGGGCTACACGAACATCCAGGAGTTCTGGTGCCTGTGGGGACCGCGCGGCCGCAACGGCAAGGGCGTGTTCTTCCGCGCCCTGCGGTCCATCATGGGCGACTACTACACAACGGTGCCCGTGGAGCTGCTGCTGGATCAGGGCAAGGCGGGCAACTCCAGCGGTCCGCGTCAGGACCTGGTGAACCTGCGTTTCAGGCGGCTGGGCGTGGCCTCGGAATCCAAGAAGACGGCCAAGTTCTCCGACGCGGCCATCAAGATGCTCACCGGCGGCGACCCCATCCCCTGCCGGGGGGTGTACTCGTCGGAGCAGATCGAATTCATCCCCGAGTGCAAGCTGCTGTTCGCCACCAACCGCATTCCCACCGTGGACGGCGGCGATCAGGCCTTCAAGCAGCGCCTGCGCGTGATCCCCTTCTACTGCCAGTTCCTGCCCGGCATCACCGACCCCGAAAAGAAAATCTTCCCCATGGACCGCATGCTGGAGGAGACGCTCAATACGCCAGCGGAGTTGTCCGGAAGGCTCGCGTGGGCCGTACGCGGGGCCATGCGGCTTTTAGGCGACGGCATGCGCCTGCCGCCACCCGCCATCGTGGTGCAGGAGACCGACGAATACATGGACGCGCAGGACCTCGTGGGCGAGTTCCTTCGCGAGTGCGTCGAGATCACCGACGGGGAGGGAGGGCGCAAGACCATGGTCTCGCACATGTACGCCTCGTTCCGCCACTGGTGCCAGCAGGAGAAGAGCATGGCCGAGAAGTTCGTGCCCTCGCACGTGGTGTTCGGGCAGGACCTCAAGGGCAGGCCCGAGCTGCGGCGCGTGTCGCCCATCAACAAGGTGTTCTACGCCGCCGTGGTGAAGCCGGAGCATGAGCCTCCGGCCGAGGGCTAGGAACCTCGAAGGCGCGAAGGGAGGTCGAAGCAGATGACGAAGACACCGAAAACCAGACGGGGCAAGCCTTTCCTCTCTTTCCTTATTCTCTTCTTCGACCCTTAGTTATTTATAAGGAAAAAGAAAAAGAGAAGAAAAAATAAGAGAAAGAGAAAAGGCATAGAGAAAGAGAGTGTCACCCAAAAAACGCCGAAGGCACGAAGCCATGATGAAAACACACGAATACCGGGCATTTTCGCTCCGCTCGATGGTCGAAGCACCTTCGAAGCCCACCACGAAGGTCGAAGGCCCCGCTCCGCGCTTCGACATCTGGCGCGGCCATGCGTGCGTCCGGGGGGAGAGGTAGCCATGGGTGCGGCAATGGACTGGCTGGGACCGGAGGGCTGCCGCGCCGTGGCGCTGGACATCCTGACCCGCCCGCAGCTGGCGCGGGAGCGCGGCGGCGAGATATGGGCGGACTGCCCCTTCCATGCGGAGCGCACGCCGGGCAACGCCTTTTCGTACAACTGGACCAAGGATGTGGCGCAGTGCCTGAGCTGCGGCACGGCCGCCGACCTCATCGGCGTGTACAACGCGGCGCACGGCCGCGAGCCGGACGACGCGTTGGGCTTCGCGGAGTTTCGCCAGACCTACGCGCCAAGCGCCCCGGCGGGTCGCCCCGCCCCGCAGCCCAGACGCCGCGCGCGGCGCGAGGATGCGCCACGCTGGACCCCGAGGCAGGCCGGGGACCCCTGCGAGGACTGGAGCCGCCACGCCGCGCAGTTCGTGGAGCACAGCATGCGACGGCTGGAGTCCGCGCCGGAGGTGGCGCGGATGCTGGCCGGATGGGGCATCGACATGGACACGGCCCGCGCCTGCCGCATGGGCTGGAACGAGCGCGACAAGTTCCCACCCGTGACCTCGTGGGGACTGCCCCACGCCACGGGCCGCACCGGCGGCGAGGCGAAGATCTTCCTGCCCGCCGGGCTGGTGATCCCCTACGCGCCGGGCGGGCGGGTGGTGAAGATCAAGATCCGCCGCAGCGGCGAAGGGGCCGACCCGCGCTACTGGCACGTCAAGGGCGGGTACTGCGGGTTCCACGTCTACGGGCGGCCCGAGTGGCGGGTGTGGGTGATCATCGAGACGGAACGCGACGCGGCCATGGTCTGGCGCTTCGTGCGCGGCATGGGCGTGGGGACCATGGCCACCGGCTCGGCATCGGCCCGGCCCGACGAACGCGCGGCGGGCGTTTTGCGCGGGGCATCGTGCATTCTCAACGCGCTGGACTACGACGGCGCGGGCCGCGCCAACGCGGGCTGGTGGGAGGACGAGTTTCCGCAGAGCCTGCGCTGGCCCGCTCCGCCGAGCCTCGGCAAGGACATCGGCGACGCCGTGGGCCACGGGGTGGACGTGGCCGCGTGGGTGCGGGCGGGGCTGCCCTCGCACGTGCGCCGCGAACTGGAACGCCTGACGCGCCCGGCGCAAACGCCGCCCGCAGTGCCCAGCGCCGGGCAGCGGCCGGAGCCGCAGGAGCTGCCACCGGCCGTGCGCGAGCTGCGCGGGCTGCTGGCGCGGGCCGAAGGCCGGGCGCGCATCGTCAAGCACGCGGACGGCGGGCTGGAGCTGTGCTGCGCGCCCGGCTGGCGCGGCACGCCCGAGGGCTGGGAGCTGTCCGGCAGGATTTCACGCCTCGTGTTCATGGGTCCGGACGAGGTGCTGCGGTGGATCGAAGCGGACCCGCGCGGGAGGATCACGGGATGAGCGACATTCTGGAAAATGTGCATCAGGTGCACCAGCATCTGGCGGAACAGGGCTGGCAGTGCAGCTACAACAAGGTGGCGGCGGACATCCGGCGCGGGGTGCTGACGCCGCGCCGGGGCGGCGGATTCTCCATGCGCGCCGTGGAGACCTACGCCGTGGCGCATCTGGTGCGGCGGGTGGACGCGGACCCGACGCAGGACAGGCCGCTGGCCTGCGACGAGGACGGCGAAACCGAGGCGCAGGGCGTGGCCACCCGGCGCGGGCTGGCCCACGCCCTGAAGCTGGAGACGCAACAGAAGCGCGAAGCCCTGCGCCTGCAACAGGACCTCGGGCTGCTGGTGGAGACGGCCACCGTGGAGGGCGAGCTGGCGGCGCGGGCCAAGGCCTTTCGCCTGGGACTGGAGGCCTTCGGGCAGGACGCTGCCGAACGCGTGGCGGCGGTGTACGGCGGCGACGAGGACAGCGCCCGCGCCCTGTGCGAGACGCTGGGGCTTGGCCCGGAGATGGTGCCCGTGGCCGTGGATTTCGCCCACTCGCGCACGCCGCAGCTGCGCAGGCTGTGGGCCTCCATGGTGGAGGATTTTCTGGACCCCTACGCCACCGGCGCGTGGTGGACCGAGCCGATGCGCGAAGCGTGGGAGAAGTGCGCGAGCGCGCGGCAGGCCGGAGGCGACCATCATGAATAGCGCCGCCCTCGCCCTCGTCCCCGCGCCCTTTGCGGCCACGGCGGCCGAACGCGCCGTGTTCCGCCGCAGGCCGCGCTTTTCCACCTACCAGTGGGCGCGCGGCACGCTGCGGGTGGCCGCCGGACCCTACAAGGGCAAGCTGTGGCGTGCGGACGTGGCCCCCTACGCGCGGGCCATCATGGACGCCTTCGACGCGCAGCACGTGCGCAAGCTGTTCATCGTTGCGCCGTCGCAGACCACCAAGACCACCATCGCCTACGCCTGCCTGCTGGCCGACCTGTGCCGCGAGATGGGACCGGCCGGCATCGGCATGCCCGACGAGAAGGCCCTCAAGCGCAAGTTCGGCGAGACCATCGCCCGCTACGTGCAGCACGTTCCCGCCCTGCGCGAGCAGCTCCACGCGGACCCGCGCCGCGCCATCCAGAACGCGCGCATTGAGTTTCGCGGGGGCGACGGCATCTACGGCATGTGGGCCGGGTCCGAGGCGCAGATGTCGTCCGTATCCATGCGGGTGGTGGTCATCGACGAGGAGGACGCCTATCAGGACCCCGGCTCGGTGCAGACCATGGAGGAGCGCGTGACGGCCTACGAGCACATGGAGACGTCCAAGATTCTGCGCGTGAGCAAGCCGCGCGGACTGTCCGAGGCCTCCACCATCTGGCGCGACGCCTGCCGCGAGGCGCAGGTGTTCTACCGCTACGCCGCGCGCTGCCCGGCCTGCGGCGAGCTGGAGATCATGGACGACGCGCGCATCCGCGTGGTGGCGAGCGAGCGCGAGGCCATGGCCGCCCTGCCACGCGAGGAACGGGCGCAGGAGATCAGGCGGCGGGGGCTGGCGCGCTACGAGTGCTCGCACTGCGGATTCGGCTGGACGGACGAGACGCGCAACCTCGCCCTGCGGCGCGGGCGCTGGCTGCCCGGCCACGTGCGCGACGACGCATGGCAGCCCTGCGACGCGCCGCAGCGCCCGAGCGTGGTGGCCTTTCACCTGCGCAGTTGGGAGACGGTGCTGGTGTCGCTTTCTGCCGTGCTGCACGACTGGTTTCTGGCGCAGGGCGATCCGCGCCGCCTCCAGAACTACGACAACAACCGCCGCGCCGTGCCCTGCCGGGTGGTGACGCGCGAGACCCCGGCCTCCGCCGTGATGGCCATGGTGGACGAGACCCTGCCGCGCGGCACCTGCCCCGCCGAGACGTGGGCCGTGACCTGCGGCGTGGACGTGCAGATGCTGGGCTGCTGGTACGTGGTGCGGGCGTGGGCGCGCGACGGGCGCAGCTGGCTGGTGGACTGGGGCTTCCTGCCGGGTGGATTGTCCGAGGCCGAGGAGGTGCTGCTGCCGAAGCTCTACCCGGTGCAGGGACGCGAGGGCGTGCTGGCACCCATCTGGCGCACGGCGGTGGACACGGGCGGCGGCAGGGACGGCAACCCGCACGGCTGGTCCAAGACCGAGGAGACCTACGCGTGGCTCCAGCAGGCCATGCCGCAGTGGCCGGTGTTTGGCGTGAAGGGCGCGCGGCGGGAGATGCCCGTTGCCGTGCGCGCCACGACATGGGGCAACCAGCCCGGCCAGCCGCAGCGCTTCCAACTGTTCGCGGGGCGCATCGTGGGCTACCTGCTGGACACGGCGGCCTTCAAGGACCGCATCCACGCGCGGCTGTCCCCCTCGGCCACGGCCTCGGCCATGCATCTGCACGCCGAGGCCGAGCGCGGGGAACTGGCCGAATATGTGAAGCAGGTGACCGCGGAGCGCAAGCGCGTGGACAAGGGGCGCGAGGTGTGGGAGGCCGGAGGCCGCGCCAACCATCTGCTGGACTGCGAGGTCTATGCCGCCGCCGCGGCGGACCCCATGTGGACGCCCGCCATGCGGCTACTGCCCGAGGCGGCCCTCGTGCTGCCGCCGGACGCCGTCCGCCACGCAAAGCGCCAGTCCCGGCTGGCCGGACTCAGGAGGTCCCCCTTTGGAAACTAGAATACCCATCGACGTGGTGCGCGAGATCGTGCGGCGGGTGCAGCATGCGGCGGTGGCGGACTTCTCGCCGCGCACGGGCGTGGTCTGCCCGGTGTGCGGGGGGCGGCTGACGCCGGGCCGGCTGGGGGTGACCAAGTCCCTACCGTGGTGCGGACGGGTGCGCGAGCGCTACCACCGCTGCGGCCACTGCGGGGCGCGGTTCAAGAGCGTGGAGGAGGGATGAGGGGAATGGGGCTTGAAGAAGGATAGAATCTGCGATATTACCTTGCCGGATATTCGGATTCGTGCGTCTTCCCGGTTTGCGCGGCGTTCGTGTTGACATGTTAACGGCGACCTGATAGGTAAAACGCATCCATACGGACAATACCTACTGCCCCAGGCCGCGAGCCTATAATATCGAATGAGGGGCGGTAGGTTTTTTTTATTGTCCAATGAACTACGACAAGCCCGCCCTTACCCTCGACGACCAGCTCGCGCATCTGCGCGGCAAGGGTCTGCACATCCCGGACGAGGACCGCGCCAAGCGCTACCTCACCACCATTGGCCTGTTTCGGCTCAAATCGTACGCTCCGCCCTTCCACGCCAAGGGGAACAAGGTTTTCGCGCCGGGGACCACCTTCGACGATCTCCTCGATCTCTACATCTTCGACAGAAAGCTTCGCGCGCTGGCTCTGGATGCGCTGGATCGCATTGAGATAGCCGTTCGTAGCGTCATTTCCAACACCATGAGCACTCGGGAGGGCGCGCACTGGTTTCTGGAAAGGGACTGCTTCGATTCGAGGTTTTCGAGTCCGAACGGAGACGGCGGGAAGTCACGCTTCGAGCTTTTCATCAAAGAACTGCGCAGATGCACCCGTGCGGACCGTGACGAGGCGCATCCTGCCTGTCGCCACTATTTCGAAACTTATGAGACTCCAGGACTGCCCCCGTCATGGATCGTGGGCGAGGTGGCGAGCATGGGCGTGTGGTCGCGCGTGTATTCCGCCCTGCGCAGAACGAAATACAAGAAGCTCATCGCCGGCACCTTCGGCTTCGACCACAAAGATTTCGGGGGCTGGATCCACGAGCTGTCCATTCTGCGCAACCAGTGTGCGCACCACCAGCGCATCTGGAACAGAAGCCTTCCACCCAAGGCCCGAAACGTGGACGCGTATACCCACCCGAAGATTGCCCCGCACACGCCCTACGCGAAGTTCGCCATGATCTACGCCATGCTGTGCGCCTTTACCAACGACAGCGAGTGGAACAGGAAGTTCCACGCTCTGGTGGAAGCAAGCCCGGTGGACATGCATGCGGCGTCCGGTTTTCCGCAGGGGTGGGAACGGGAAGAATTCTGGAGACTTGGGTAGCTGGGCGACGAGGATACGTGCAGAAAGCTGGCACTTATCCTTGGAAAAATCCAATTGAATGACACGGCCTGGAGACCTAAATGGAAAACGATATGATCAAAGTCCTCTCGGAATGGGTGCGCTCACTGAGCGCATGGAAGAAGATGCCCAAGGGAATCAAATGCCTGCTCATACCAATTGGCATATTGGGATACATCATCACGAGCGTCTTGGATAAAGTCAGCGATAAGATTGTTGATAACTACTGGGATGGTTTCGTGCTGACGCTTCAAGAGATTCCACAGATTTTTTCCGACGTGCTCGGCACCACGTATGTAGTCCCGCTTTATGGAATACTACTCGTTGCGCTTGCAGCCCCCACGATATGGTGTGTTTGTCGATATTTGATAAAGCATTGGCTGGACTCGAGACGGAAAAAACCAAAGACGTTCCGCGACTACACAGAAGACAAAATATATAAGGTGAAGTGGACGTGGAATTGGCATCCATGGGAAAACGAAATCCAGGATCTGACCGCGTATTGCCCAAAGTGTTCTGGAGAAATCATCACAATTGCGGAACAAGTCAATGGCCATGCAGCATATTCACTACAATGCACACATTGCAAGCAAAAATACCAAAGATTTGAAATAGAAAACCAAGAATACACAGATAAAAATAAAGCTTGGCGAATTTGCAAAGACTCATGCAAAAAGGAAATTGAACGTAGGATTCGCGCTGGTAAGTTCACTTGACGAACACCCAAACGCTCCCCCTTCACACATGCGGCCCCCGGCAGATGCCGGGGGCCGTATGCTTTTCATCTATTGCTGAGATTTCCTGAAGGCCTGAATGGCATAGTCGATGAGTTCCTTCAGCGCGTCGCCGCCGAAGCGGATGGTCCTCTCTTCGCCTCTCTTCCTGTTCGCTGGTTTGCAGAAGTATGCCTTGGAAAGTTCGGCCTTCAGCGTGTCCGCCTTGTCCTTGTCCAATCCACTGAGATAGGGACCAAGGGCGGCCAGTTCGAGTTGTTTTCTGCGGTATTCGCGGCCAACGGCAAAATGGAGGGACGATTCCTTGGCGCAGTACACGAACGGGATGAGCAGCACGACGATGGCGGAAAACATGTTGTAGTACTGGGCAGGAGGCAACACCTGTGCGAAGTAGAAAATAAGCGCCAGCACGTAGCCAACCAGAGCGCCGCAGCAACCCACCGCCCACCAGCGCCAAGACCGACCGCTTTGTATCTCCTGATCGGCCTTTACCGAAAATTCCGTGACGAGCGTACTGGCGCCAGCGGCAGCGGACAGGGCGTCTATCTCCGCACATTTTTGGGTGATATGCTCGGCATCCTGCCTTGCCTGAGCGATGTATTGCGTCAGTTCCTCGACACGAGCCGTCGTGTCCCTCTCGAACGTGCTACGGATATCCGTGATATGGTCCAGCAGCTTCTTGTCGTTGGCCGCTATGGCAGCGTCGAACTTCGGATCGTAGGCGTTTGGCACGGCTTCCAATTGCTGGACTCTGTTCTCAAGGTGCTTCGTGTATTCTTCCAATCTCCCTAGCGAGAATTTGGACGTTTCCAATCCGCTGCGAGCCTCTTTGAGATAGTTGTGCAGCGTTTTTTCGCAGGTCGCAATGTCACCGGTTAATTTCGCATTGTATGCGTCTTGCGACCCCTCTACGTGACCGATTCTGTTTTCGATCTGCTTTGTGAAAGCATTCAACTCGGCCAGTGTCCGAAAAACCTCCGCAGTGAACCCGATTTGTGTCTGGACTTTGATCTGACTCTCAATAGACGCGAGAATTGCTTCAAGTTCTTCTCGTGGACTGACATTTTTGGGCTGTGATGCCGGCATGCCTTCATTGATATAGTCGACGATGCCAAACAATGGCGCGCTTCGTATGAGGCATTCTGGGTTCATGGCAAGAGATTGCATCACTTTGTCGAGCTTTATGCGGAGGTTATTGGCTTGCATTGGTTTGCCTACATACAAACCAGCCTTGTGTTTTGCTATCTGAAGCAGAAGGTTAGCTGCTTCAGCAGCGCTGATAAGTAGGGGCCGCATATTCTCGCTCATTCGTGCCTCGCTCGTGTCGAATATGGTATGGTATCAGTACGGAATCGTTGCATAATCCTTCCAGAACCGAAAATCTAGCCCCCCTTCCCCCCTAGGACATTCCTGCCTCTAGGAATGGGCATATTGCGCGCCCCCGGTGCGCAGGGTGTATAGCGGCCTCGAAGTACACTCTGAACATCCGGAGGAATGCATGGCGCTTACCCTTGAACAGGCCGAACGGGCCATTGCCGAGATTCTGGAGAGCGGGCAGGCCTTTACCGGGGATGGGGTGACCTATACCCGCGCGGACCTTGGGCGGCTGCAGGAGCTGCGCCGCCAGCTGGTGGCGGAGGCCTCCGGGTCCATTCTGTCCCGCGCGCGCTTCGGCAGGCCCCGGCGATGAACGCGTCGCGCACTGCCCCCATGCGCGGGCGGCATGCCGTGCGTCACGGCGCGGCCCGCACGGGGACCATGTCCAACTGGACGAACTCCATCGTCACCCGGCGGCTGGCAGAAATGCAGCGCAGGCAGGTGGAGGACCGCGCGCTGGACCTCTACACCAACGACGCCATGGCCCACGGCCTGCTGGAAGGGCTGACCGCCGAGGGCGTGGGCATTGGCCTGACGCCCCAGCTGGCACCGGACGCCGAGTGGCTGGGCCTGTCCGACGCGTGGCGGCACGAGTTTCAGCGCGCCGGGGCCAAGCTCTTCGAGCGCTGGGGGATGGACTGCCGTTTCTTCTGCGATGCCCAGCGCCGCCTGAACTTCTACGGCCTGCAGGCGCTGGCGTGGTTCAACTGGCGGCTGTTCGGCGTGGGCCTGTTTCAGGTGCTGGCCGACGACGACCCCATGAATCCCCTGCCCCTGTCCGTGCTGCCCCTGGACCCCATGCGCCTGTCCGACCCCGCACCCGGCACCCGCGCCGAGGTCTGCGACGGCGTGGAGATAGACCACGACGGCCGCCCCGTGGCGGTGCACCTGTCGCGCGCCATGGGCCAGCCCGCCGTGCGCGTGCCCGTGCGCGACGAGGCCACCGGCCTGCCGCGCGTGCTCATGGTGTGCGACGTGCGCAACGTGGGCGAGTACCGCCAGGACTCCATCCTCGGCTCCATGATCAAGGAGCTGCGCGACAACAAGGATTTCGTGGACGCCGCGCTGGTGCGCACCCTCATCGCCAACATGTTCGTGATGAACCTCCAGCACGTGAGCGCGGGCGGCAGGCTCGGCAACTCGTGGGACGAGCGCTACGAGGAGCTGGAGCAGGCCATCCTGCTGCACACCGGGCCGCAGGAGGACGTGCGCTTTCTCTCCAACGACGCGCCGGGACCGAACTACGAGAAGATGTTCGACTCCATCGTCAAGCGCCTCGGCATGGCCACCGGGCGCGGCCCGGAGAACGTCTCGCGCGAGTACAAGGCCAGCTACTCGGCCAGCCGGGCGAGCATGAACAAGTCCGAACAGCTCACCGAGACCGAGCAGCACCTTGTGCTGAACCCGCATTTCAACCAGCCGCTGCTGGCGTGGATGCTCTACGCCGGGGCCGTGCGCGGCCTCGTGCCCGTGGCGGACCTCGGGCACATGCGCGCCAACCTGCACGACTACACCCGCGCCCAGTGGCTGCCCCAGCCCCCCAAGCACATCGACCCCCTCAAGACCGCCAGCGCCAACAAGGTCAACCACGCCATCGGCGAGCGCAGCTACCGCGACGCCTGCGCCGAGCAGGGCAAGGACTGGCAGGAGGCCCTGCGCCAGCGGGCCGAGGAACGGGCCTTCATCCGCGATCTGGAAGACGAGTACGGCGTGAGCCTCGGCCTGGGTGCCGGGACCGCGCCCGCCGCACGCACCCAATCCGCAGCCGACGAGGAGACGGAACATGCCGAGGACGAATAGGGCCGTCATGGAATTGAGCACGCGCTTCTGGGCGCTGCACCCGGACAAGCTGGCCGCCGTGGCCGATTTCGTGGCCGCGCAGTTGGGCGGCACGCAGCCGCCCGTGGCCGCGCGCGAACTGTTTGGCCCCGGCGAGGGCGGCGGAACGGACCTGCGCGCCTATGAGCTGCGCGACGGCGTGGCCGTGATTGCGGTGACAGGCGTGATGGAGCGCAGGATGAACCTGTTTCAGGCCATAAGCGGCGGCACCAGCTCGCAGCAGATCGCCTCGCGCATCCGGCAGGCGGCGGACGACGGCGCGGTGTGCGGCATCCTGCTGGACATCGACAGCCCCGGCGGCAGCGTGTTTGCCGTGGAGGAAATAGCCGAGGCCGTGCGCCACGCCCGCGCGAGCAAGCCCGTGGTGGCGCACAGCTACGGCATGATGTGCTCCGCCGCCTACTGGGTGGGAGCCACCGCGCAGCGCGTGGTCATCGGCTCCAACGCCGAGGTGGGCTCCATAGGCGTGGCCTATGTGCACTACGACCGCTCCGAGCAGGACCGCGCCGCCGGCGTGCACCGCACGGTGATGACCGCCGGGCGCTACAAGCGTGTCGCCTCCGACGCCGCGCCCCTCTCGCGCGAGGGGCAGGACTACCTGCAGTCGCAGCTGGACGCCTACTATTCGCTGTTCGTGGACGCCGTGGCCGAGGGCCGGGGCGTCCATGTGGAAACCGTGCTGGCCGACATGGCCGACGGCCGCACCTTCATCGGTGCCGAGGCCGTGCAGGCCGGGCTGGCCGACGAGATCGGAAACCTTGAAACCGCCCTGGCGCTGGCCAGGGGCGAAAGGAGGGAGCGCACCATGCCCGACAAGGCAGCAGCGCACACGCCCGAGGCTCCCGCAGCCGGGGCGAGGAACGCATCCGCAGCGACGGACGCGCACACCGTGGACACGCTTCGTGCCGCGCATCCGGACCTCGTGTCCGCCATTGAGGCGCAGGCAGCCGCCACGGCCACCGCAGCCGAACGCGAGCGCGTGCTGGAGATCATGAAGGCCGGGGCCGGGGCGGAGCTGACCGCCGACGCCGTGGCCAAGGGCCTGCCCCCGGAGGCGACCTACAAGGCCATGGTCCTGCACGCGCGCGAGGCCGCCGCCAGCGCCGAGGCCGACCTGCGCGCCAGCCTTGGCGGCAGCGCCGGGCAGGTGCCGCAGGACAAGGGCGGCAACAGGGACTTCATGGCCGTGGCCCGCGCCCGCGCCACGGCCGACGGCATTTCCATCACTCGGGCCATGAGCCTCGTGGCGCGCGAGGAACCCGCCCTGCACGCAGCCTATGTCGAGCGCTGCGGAAAATAGAGGAGACACGACATGCCCTATACCGACGGACCCCGCATGACCTTCGTCGCCGCATCCGGCGGCGTTGGCCCGTGCAAGCTGTGCCGCATCAACACCAGCGGCGAGGCGGAATACGCCAGCGCCTCGTCCGCCGACGAACCCGTCGGCGTCACCGAATACCTCGCCGACGCAGGGGAAAACGTGAGCCTCAAGCTGCTCAACGCCGCGGGCACCGTGGTGGTCGAGGCAGCCGGGGCCATCCCCCTTGGCGCGGTGGTCTACGCCGCCACCCTCGGACGCGTGCAGGCCCTGCCCGCCGTGGCCGGGAGCTACCGCCGCGTCGGCATCGCCATGGAAGCCGCGTCCGAGGCCGGGGAGCGCATCGAGATCATGCCCCACGGCTACACCGACACCCGAACCGTCAGCTAACCATCGAGCACCGGGAGGAACACACCCATGCCCCATCCGCAGACCACCAACGCCATCCGCCGCCCGGACCTCGAACAGGTGGCCATGGAATTCACCACGGACGACACCCGCCGAGGCTACATCGGCAGGCTGGTGCTGCCGATCTTCCCCACGCGGGTCAAGACCGGGCAGTATCCGACCATCCCGGCCAAGGCGCTGCTGTCCATGCCCCGCACCGAGCGCGCCCCGCGCTCCGCCTACAGCCGGGACGACTTCCCCTACGACTTCAAGGAATTCAACTGCCGCGAGAACGGCTTCGAGGAGCCGGTGGACGACTCCGAGGCCGCCATGCTGGCCACCTACTTCGACGCGGAGAGCGTGGCCACCACGCGCGCCACGGGCATCATCGAGCGCGTGGCCGAAAAGCGCATCGCCGACCGCGTCTTCAACGAGACGACCTTCCGCACCGAGAGCGTGGCCAAGGGCTGGCTGGACCCCGCAGGCGCGGACCCGCTGGCCGACGTGAACGCGGGCAAGACCGCCATCGAGGACGCCACGGGCCTTGCCCCCAACGCCCTCATCATCAACCGCGAAATCTTCCGGGGGCTTGGCGTGTGCGACGCCGTGGTGGACCGCATCAAGTTCTCCAACCCCAACGTGGTGCGCGGCGAGTTGTCCGCGCCGCTGCTGGCCCAGTACTTCGGCGTGGATCGCGTCATCGTGGCGGGCGGCGTGTACGACTCGGCCAAGGCCGGAAAGGGCGTCAGCCCCGCCAGAATCTGGGCCAGCACCTACGCCATGCTGGCCGTGCTGTCGGACGGCGGGCTCGACCTCAAGGAGCCGTGCCTCGGCCGGACCTTCGCATGGGAGACCGACGGCGGCGCGCTGAGCGTGGAGACCTACCGCGACGAGAATGTGCGCTCCAACGTGGTGCGCGCACGGCAGCACACCGACGAATGCATCACCATGTCCCTTGCGGGCTACCTGCTCAAGGGCGTGAACGCCAAGGCCGCATAGCACCTCCCTGCCTCCCTCCAAGTCCCCGGCCCGCACGCCCTGCGCGGGCCGGGGGCGAGGCGGGCGGGCGCTGCGGGCGCTGCGCTTCCCGCCTCGCAAGAACCACTGACCCACGGAGCGGCCATGCTGCTGACCCCACTTGAACTGTTCTTCGGCTCGACGCTCGTGTCCGTGTTCACGGCCTTCGGGGTACGGGCGTGCATGGCGCGCCAGTTCGTAACGCGCGAGGAGTTCCGGCGGCTGGAGAAGACCATGGGCGTGTTCACCCCCATGGTGCGCGCGCTCATCGTCTACAGCGACAAGATTCCAGACGAGACGAAGGCGGAACTCTTGAACGGAAACGGGAGGGACTGACATGAAGGAATTCTTTGCGGACTCCGAGCTGGCCTGCACCTGCTGCGGGCTGGTGCACATGCACCCCGAGACGCGCGCGCGGCTGAACGTGGCGCGCGAACTGGCGGGCATCCCCTTCATCCTGACCAGCGCCTGCCGCTGCGAACGGCACAACGCCGAGGTCGGCGGCGCGCAGGATTCCGCGCACCTCGCCAGTAGCACGCGCGAAGCCCACGCCGTGGACATCCGCGTGCGAAATAGCCGCGAGCGCTTCCTCGTGCTGGGCGGACTCATCGCCGCAGGCTTCACCCGCATCGGCGTTGCCAAGGACTTCATCCACGCCGACGACGACCCGGACAAGGACCCGCGCGTGGCGTGGCTGTACCCGGCCAGGGGGCGGGCATGAACTGGGCCGACGTGGGCAAGCGCCTCCTCGGCATGGGACTGCCGCTGCTTGGCACGGCCATCGCCGGACCCGGCGGTGCGGCTGTCGGCGGCATGGTGGCCAGCGCCCTCGGGCTGGCCGAGAGCGAGCCGCAGGCCGTGCTGGCCGCCATCGACGGCGACGCGGCAGCGGCCATGACGGCCCTCTCCCGCGTTGAGGAGGACCACCACTTCGAGCTGGAGCGGCTGTCCATCGTCAGTGCCACCGAGGATATGCGCACAGTGAACGGGACCATGCAAACCGAGACGCGCTCCGAGGACACGTGGTCCCGCCGCTGGCGACCGTTCTGGGGCTTCTGCTCCGCGCTGGCGTGGAGCGCCATGGCCTGCGCCATCGCCTACGGCATCGCGCGCGGCACGAGCGCCGACGTCATCGCCGAACTGCGCAACGTCCCGGAAACCTTCTGGCTCATCCCGCTGACGATCCTTGGCGTGGCCAGCTACCACCGTGGACGCAAGCAGCGCATCGAGGCGGGCGAACAGAGCACCCCGAGCGTGCTGGACCGCCTGTCCCGCCGCTGGTTCGGAGGTGCCAAATGAACGCCGCCACGGTCATGGACGCCGTCTTCGCGCAAACGGGGCGCGCGGCGCTCTACCGGGCGGACCCGGCCGCTTGCGGCCTTGAGGTCACCGTGCGCATGGAGCACGGCGGACGCGACGCATCCGGCGGGGAGGCCGTGATCAAGGTCCGCGTGAGCGAGGTGCCCGCCGAGCCGCGAAACGGCGCGCTGTTCGTGGTGAACGGGCAGACCTACACCGTGGCCGGCATCTGCGCGGCACCCCAGACCACGGCCCACGTGTGGGCCTGCGCCTGCGTCACTGGCCGTCTCGCGGCATGGAGGCAGGCATGATCATCGACCCCGCGGCATCAACCCGCGACATCCGGCGCGTGCAGAAACTGCTGGGCACCATGGACCGTGGACTCGACAAGGTGGCCGCGCGCACCGCCAACAAGGTGGCGCAGGGCGCGCGTACCGACGCCGTACGCCTCATCCGGCAGGACGTGGCCCTGTCCGCCCGCGACATCCGCAACGCGTTTGTCATCCACAAGGCCACGTGGACGCACCCCGTGGCCGAACTGTCCGGTTCCGGCCGCCGCAGCGCGGGGCTGGACCACTACCCCACCCGGCCGGGTGCCTCGGCCGCCACACGCCCCAGGCGCGGCGTGTCCGTGAAGATCAAGACCCGCCTGCCGCACAAGACCGTGCGCGGCTCGTTCTGGATGCCCACGCGGGGCGGCGCGCGGCTGCTCGTCAAACGTACGGGGGGCAAGCGGCTGCCCGTGAAGCGGCTCTACGGCCCGTCCATGATGACCTACTACCGCCGCGAATCCCTGCAACGCCGCCTGCGCCGCCGCATAGGCGACAGACTGGCGCGCGTCTACGTCCAGGAACTCAACAACCTCGTGAGGCAGACATGAACCTGAACGACATCGTCGTGACCATGGCCGCCGCCATCGCCCGCGACGCGGACATCGACCGACTGTGCGCCGAAACGTGGGGGACCACCCTCACCGTGGTGGCCGGGTACGAACCCGGCGCAGGCCCGGAGCTGGACGAGGCCCCGGTGGTGCAGATCGCCACGGATGACCGCTCGCGCTCCGCCAACCTCGTGGACCGCGAACACCTCGTGCTGGTGGGGGTGTTTTCCCCTGCGGGCGTGTGGGTCACCGCGCCCGAGGGCTACCGCTGCCAGACCGGACGCGCCGCCCATGAGCGGCTGGCCGAACTGGTGGAGCGCACGGCCACCTCCGCACTGGTGGCGGCCGACATCCCGACCACCCCGGTTCCCGCCCCGCCCGACCGCCAGTGGCCGGGCGGAGGCGGATTCGGCGCATTCTACGGCTACGCCATTTCCTACCACGACCCCATCCACTGATCAGGAGGCACCACATGTTGTTTCGCGACAAGCTCACCACCCGGCAGGCGCTGTTCGCCAAGATCGAGACCACCTACGGCGAGGACGCCGCACCGACGGCGGCCGACGCGCTGATGATGCTCTCCGGCGCCACCGTGAATCCGCAGGGCGAGGCCGTGGCCAACGACCGCATCTCGTCCACGCTCTCGCCCGTGGCGCATGTCAACGGCAAGCTGCAAAGCGGCTACACGGGACGCCACGAGCTGCGCGGCGGCGGCCTCGACGGCACCGCGGTACGGCGTCCGGAGACCGACGCCCTGCTGCGCGCCTGCGCCATGCGCGCCGAGGCCGTGGTCTTTGTGCCCACGGCCTCGTCCCCGGCAGACTTCACGCCCGGCGAGGGTGTCTCCGGCGGATCGGGTTCGGGCACGCTGGTGGCCGTGGTCAACGCCCACGGCGTGACCGGGCTGCTCCTCGACGCCGTGACCGGCGCGTTCGCCGAGGCCGACACCCTGACCGGCGCGGACAGCGCCGCCACCTGCGCCGCCTCGGCCGCGCCCCTCACCGGCTGGCAGTACCGCCCCACGTCCGAGGCCGGGGACATGGAATCCGCCACCCTACACGTCTATCTGGACGGCCACCGCCACGCCCTGCCCGGAGCGCGGGGAACGTTCAGCCTTGAACTGCCAAGCGCCGCGCCCGGCATCTTCAACTTCACCCTGTCCGGGCGCTACGTGCGTCCGGTGGAGGCCACGCAGCCCGTGCCCGCGTTGGATGCGACCCTGCCGCCGCTGGCCGTGGCCATGGGGCTGACCGTGGGCGGCTACGCGCCGCACGGCGTGACCAGCCTGAGCTTCGAGCTTGCCAACACCGTGACCCGCGACGAGGACTTGAACGCCCCCGACGGGGTGCGCGGCTTCAGCGTCACGGACCGCACGCCCACCGGAACGCTGGACCCCAAGGCCGACAGCCTCGACAGCGACAATCCCTTTGCCGCGTGGGAGACGGGCGAGACGGCGCGCATTCAGGCGCTGGTGGGCAGCCGGGCCGGGAACCGGGTGCTGGTGCTCGCGCCAGCGGCCCAGCACGCGCAGGCCCCGGCCTATGCGGACCGCGAGGGACGCACCACCTACACCCTGAACTTCGAGCTGAAGGGCGTGGCGGGCGACGACGAACTGCGGCTCATCTACTTCTAGGAGCACGAGATGGACGACGTGAAGCGCTACGACATCGGCGGGACGGTCTACGAGCAGCGCATGCCCGTGCTGGGGCAGCTGATGGAACTGGCCCGGCTGTTCACCAGCGTGGACATGGCCACCGTGCGCGACGAGGCGGCCTTCGCCAGCGCGCTGGGGCAGGCCCTGCCGCGCTTTCTGGCCATCGTGCTGGTGCCCGAGGGCACCCGCGCGCACCGGCGGGACATGGACGCGCGGGCCGAGACCATGGCCGAAAACTGCACAGGCACCACTGCGCGGGACGTGGTGCGCGATTTTTTCGACTGGCCCGGCGTGCTGGAGGAGATGAGCGCCATGGGCAGCGCGCGCACCGCGCTGGGGACCATGCTGGCCGCAGCGGCGAAGGGCCGGGAATCGGCTGGGACGAGCTGGCCGGACACGTCGAGCGCTGGACCGTGCTCCTCGCCAGAGGAGACATCACCAGACGCGAGCGCGTCCTGTGGGGCGTGCGGGCCGACGAGGTAGGCCCATGGCTGGAGCACGCGCAGCGCGAGGAACTGTTCCGGGAGGCCGTGCTGGCCTTTCTGGGCGTGGGCCGGGCAGAGGCCGCCCCACCCCCGGCGCAGCCCCGTCAGGATGTCGGCACCGCGTGCGGCGGACGCCGCGTGGGCGAATGCGCGCTGGTTTTCGGGACGGGGCTGGCGCTGGCGTGCAGCTCGTGCGGGACGGACTACGAGCGCCGGGGCGGGCGATGAATCAGGGCTGGACCGGAGCGTCGATTGCCTGCGGGCAGGGATATTCCTCCGGCGTAACCTGCGCGCCGCAGAAGCGGCAGACCGTGGCCTTGCGCCGGATAAGCTCCGCGCAGTGCGGGCATTCGCGGCGGCCTTTCTCCCACTCCTCGCGCGCGCACCTGTCGCGATCGGCCCGCATGGCCGCGCGTTCCTCGGCCTGCCGACGCGTCGCGGCCGGGCTGCAGAATCCGCTGGGAGCGTCGCCCTCGTCGTCCTCGTCGATGGGGAACGGGGCCGGGGAAGGAGCCTGCGACTTCGGCGGCAGCGTACGCAGGCAGGCCAAGACGGCAACGGCGATGAGTCCGAATATGCATCCGAGCAGGAACCAGCCTATGCGGCTGCGGTTCTTGGACCCGGCGATGAGTGCGGCGATGATGCCGCAGACGAGCATGACGGCGAACAATCCCATGTGAGCCTCCTTTGCGCATCGGGTAGCAGATTCCAACAGAATAGCCAATATGCGGAAGGCACCATGACCACACGCGAAGAGCGCATTGCCCTTGTCATTCAGGCGCAGAACAGAACGTCCACGGAATTGAAAAAAATCGTCAGCGACCTCGGAAACGTGGAGAAGGGAACCCGCAAGGCCATGGATGCGCAGTCCCGCTTCGGCCGGGCCGTCGCCACGGCCAGTTCCGAGGCAGGCGGAGCCGTCAGCGGACTGGCGGCCGAGGCCGGGGCGCTGGGCAGAATTCTCGGCAGTTTCGGATCCGTGGGCCTTGGCGTGGCGGCCGCCATGGGGGCCGTGGGCGCGGCCGTTTCGGCGGGAACCATGTCCTTTGCCGAGTGGGACAGGCGACTGCGCAGGACCGAGGCCCTGATCCGGGCCACGGGCAGCGCGGCCGGGCTGTCGGCCGACGAACTGGACGACTTCGCACGCTCGCGCGATCTGGCCACGCTGGGCGACCGCGACGCCATCATGGACGCCGTCAACGTGATGCTGACCTTCAAGAGCGTGCAGGGCGAAACCTTTCGGGACGCCATTATGCTGGCGCAGGACATGTCCGCCACCTTCGGGCAGGACCTGCGCGGCGCGGTGACCATGCTCGGCAAGGCGCTGGAGGACCCGGTGGCCGGGCTGAACGCCATGCGCCGCGTGGGCGTGAGCTTCACCGAACAGGAAAAGAGCCTCATCCACGCCATGCTGGAGGCCAACGACGTGGCCGGTGCGCAGGCGCTGATTCTTGGCGTGCTGCGCAATCAGGTGGGCGGCGCGGCCGAGGCCGAGGCCGGCGGGCTGTGCGGCAGCATCGACACCCTGAACTACCGCTGGCGCGAATTTCTGGAGACCCTCGAACAGACGGAACTGGCCACCTCGGTCATCGACGGCCTGAGCACCGCGCTGGAGGCGGTGGCCGAAGGCATACGCGGCACGCGTCGCGAAATGATCAGGGCGCAGGCGCAGGCCAACACCGGACTGCGCCCCCCGGAGGGGGCGGGCGGCATTCTCGGCGGCATAGGCGTGATGCCCCACGTGCGCATGGGGCTTTCCGCCCCGCTGGGTGAGGGGCAGGACCTGCTGGAGCGCATGACCATGCGGGACAAGGCCTTTTCGCGCGCCTTCGCCCGTGCGGCGACTCCTGCCCCCGGCGGCGACGCCGCAGCTCCCGACGCGGAGCGCACCGGGCATGCGGCCAAGCGCCTGCGCGACGAACTGGCCGCCCTGACCATGAGCGCACGGGAGCTGGACCTGTACCGGCTGGACAGGAAGATCGAAGACTACCGCGAGGCACTTGGCGCGATGACGCCGGAACTGGCCGCCTTCGAGCGCGAGGCGCGACGGGGCATCGAACTGGCGCATCTCATGGACGCGAAGGAGCGCGAGGCCCTCAATTCCCACCCCTACGAGGCCCGGCAGGACGCCGAGACCAAGGCCTTTGCCGCCGCGCTGGCGCAGCGCACGTCCGCCCTGGAGGACTTCGGGCGCGAGTACGACCGCCTGACCCTTGGCGAGACGACCATGGCCATCGAGGCGGCGCAGGCGCAGGCCCGCGTGTGGGAGCAGGCCGGGGCGGACCGGGTGAAGGTGGCCGAGTGGGTCCGCCTGCGCATCGACGAGATCAACGACAGGAGCAAGGGCGGCAAGGGCGGCAAAGGCGGAGACGACGGGGACGGGCTGGGGGCGCTCTGGTCCTCCGACCTCGACACGATGCAGGCCGGGGCCACCAAAGCGCTCAAGAGCTACGCCGAACAGGCCAAAGGCCTGGCCGACATCACCGAGCAGGCCGTGGGCGGCGGCTTGCGCGGCGTCGAAGACGCACTGGTGAGCGTCTGCACCACGGGCGAGCTCGCGTGGAGCGATATGATCTCCAGCTGGGCCGCCGACCTCGCCCGCATGCTCATCCAGCAGCAGATCACCGGGCCGCTGGCCGCGCTACTTGGCGGGGCGTCCCCCGGCGAGGCCGGGGGCATCGTGTCCATGTTCGCGGGGCTGTTCCACTCCGGCGGCGTGGTCGGCGAGGGCGGCAGTGCGCGCGGCGTGGACCCCGGCGTGTTCCTCTCGGCGCGGCGCTACCACAGCGGCGGGCTGGCCGGGCTGGCCCCGGACGAGGTGCCCGCCATCCTGCGCAGGCGCGAGGAGGTGCTGACCACCGCCGACCCGCGCCACCGCGACAACATCGGCCACGCGCAGGCCGAGCCGCCGCAGGTCAACGTGCGCGTGGTCAACGTGGTGGACGAGCGGGACACCGCAGCGGGCTACCTCGGCAGCGCGCACGGCGAGCGCACGGTCATGAACATCATCCGCAAGAACCGTCAGACGCTCAGGGAGATCATGTAATGGCCTACACGACAGGCGAGGCGACGAGCTACAAGGACCTGCTGGTCACGCTCAAGGATTTTGCGGTGGCCAGCGGCTGGACCTGCCTGCGCCACGCGCAGGGCACCGGGGACGAGCCGGACGAGCTGATTTTGCGCAGTTCCGGGACCGGGGCGGAGCAGGTGTTTGTGGGCATGGCGACCGAGGCAAACAGCGCGGGCGGGCGCAACTGGCGGCTGCAGGGCTTCACGGGATTTTCCCCGGAGCTGACCTTCGACGCGCAGCCCGGTGCCTACGGCGACCCCGCGCACTGCCCACGGCTGTGTCTGCTCGACGCGGGGCTGCGCTACTGGTTGTTTGTGTCCGCGCGGCGCATCATCGTTGTCGCCAAGGCCTCGACGACCTACCAGATCGGCTACCTCGGCCTGATCCTGCCCTACGGCCCGCCCTCCAGCCTGCCCTATCCGCTGCTCGTGGGCGGCTGCGGCTGCATGCCCGACGCCGTGTGGTCCGCGCAGACGGACAGCAATACACCATTCTACAACGCCTCGTTCTCGGCCCCCACAGTCTACGCACGGCCGGACTTCTCCTCCGGCCTGCTGCTCCTCGGCCAGTGGCGCAACATCCTGCACCGCTGGAAACGCGCCAGCGACAGCTCCTGGACCGAGGACCGGACGCTCGGCCTGTGGCCGTGGTCCCTGCCTGCGGCATCGAGCTATTACGCCACGTTTGCGACCCTGCGCGGGAACCTCGACGGCTCCCTGCCGTTGCTGCCCGCCATCCTCTGCGCGGGCGCGCCCAACCGCAACCTCTACGGCGAACTGGACGGCATGCGCGCCGTGCCGGGCTACGGCGTCGCGGCCGAGGACACCATCACCACGCCGGACGGAACCTACATCGTGTTCTCCGGTTCCCACACCACGGACCGCGCGGCCTTCGTCGCCGTCAGACAGGAGTAGCCGCCATGCCCTACGATTCCGGCACCGCCGCCAGCCAGCACGATTTTCTTGACCGCCTGCGCGTGTTCCTCGCCGCCAACGGCTGGACCGTGGACCTGTGGGCGGCCGACGCATCGAGCTACAGCACCTATCCCGGCAGTGCGTCCACCGAGGGCCAGCGCCTGCACGCGCACCTCGGCGGCACGCATCTGCATTTCCGCTCGGCCACGCGGGCCACGGTGTTCGGCTGGAGAGACACATATTTGAGTTCTGACATTGTTGATGGCGTCCGCCAGTATCGGTCGCAGTTCACGGGGCTGGCCTGCGCGGTGTCCACGGGGTTCGACGCGCAGGCCGCGTGGGACGCGCAGCCCGGTGTGCCGTTCAAGCCCGCAGGGACGCCAGACGAGACCAGCGGCTCCGCCCTGTGGCTCTCGGGCGCGCTGCCGGGCTATCGGATGTTTCTCGTCAACGAGCCGTTTCTGCTGGTGCTGGCGCTGGAGGTCAGCGTGGGCGTCTGGCGCTACCTGCTCCTTGCGGACATCGCGAAATATGGCGCGTGGGGCGGCGGGCTGTTCTGCGCGGGGCCCATCCCACAGACCGTGCTCTCCCTTCGCGACGCGAACCAACTGATGGATGCACAGATCAGCACGTCCTACGGCTACGGCGGCTGGTGCAGCGTACACGGGCGCGGCCTCTCGGACGGGGACTGGGCGGCCTTTGCGGCGTATCCGCAGTCCAAGGCCGGCGCGCTGTATCCCGTGCGCGTCGCGGTCAATCCGACGCGGGAGCTGGATTTCTATGCGTTCCCGCCGGACGTGCCGCTTTTGGCGTCCATGCCCAGCGGCTTCACGGGCATCGCGCCCATGGTGCCCATCCGTCTCGCGCTGTCGCACGGGGACGGCAACTGCTCGCTCATCGGCGAGATTCCGGGGCTGCGCCTGACGCGCATGGACGCCTTTATGCCCGGCGAGGTGGTCACGCTCTCGGGCGCGCGGCACATGGTGCTGCCGTGCTCCACCGTGGAGGCCGGGCGGTTCTGCCCGGCATTCGCCATCCCCTACGACGGAGACTAGCCCATGGCCACGCACTGCGGATTTCCGGCCGGGCGGCCGCTGCCCGGAGCGCCCCAGCAGACGACGCAGGCGCTGTGCCTGTGGTCCGGCGTCACGCCGGGCGGCGCGCCCACGCCGCGCGTGGACTCCGGCGCGGCGGTCTCGGCCCAGCCCACGGCTGCCGTGCCCACGACGCACGCGGGCGTTCGCGGATCGTCGTTTCTCGATGCGCTATACGGGCATATCCACATCGCTCCCGTGGACGTGGACTGCGGCAACATCGTGGCCGGGCAGTCCCACGCCGTTACCGTGTGGAACGCCCACGCCGTGCCCACGACCTGCGCGGCCATCGTCTCCAGCGGCGGGGACGAGTTTCGCCTCGTGGGCCCCGGTGCGCCGTTCACGATTCCGCCCATGGCCGAGGCCGTCTACGAGCTGGTGGTCCCGGCCGAGGGCGGCGCGGCCTTCACCGCCACGGTGGAGTGGGAATTCCCCGGCGCGACGCTGACCCTCACCGTCACCGGGCGGCGCATCGTGGTGTGGCCGTGGCGGCCGCAGGCGCAGATCGTGGAGTCGCTGGAATTTCTCACCTGCCTGCGCCACGCGCGCGACGGCTCCGAGACGCGCTCGGCCCTGCGCGTGGCCCCACGGCAGGGCTTCGAGTACGTGTGCCGCCTCACCGACGCGGCCGCACAGGCGCGGCTGGACGCGCGGGTGTGGAGCTGGCGCGCCCGCGCGTGGTGCGTGCCCGTGTGGTGGGAGATGCGCCAGAGCGCGCAGCCCGTGCGCACCGGGGACGTGGCCGTGCTGGTGGACACCGCCTGTGGCGACTTCCGCCCGGACGGGGTGGCCGTCCTGTGGGCCGGGGACGACGCCTGCGAGGCGGTGATGGTGACCGAGGTGTCGCCCGGCGCGCTTGCGCTGGGGCAGGCCGTGACGGGCGACTACCCGCGCGGCTGTCTGGTCCTGCCCGGACGCATGGCCACCATGCCCGACGACGTGCGACACACCGAGCGCGGCGCGGGCGTGCGCGACACCCTCGTGCGCTTCGCCGTGACGGACAACGCGGCCATCCCCGGCCACCAGCCGGAGGCGACCTACGAGGGCGTGGCCGTGCTGACCACGCCGCCGCTCATGCAGGGCGGCACGCTGTCGCGCACGGCGCACCGCGAGGTGGACGTGGTGGACTTCGACACCGGCCCCGCGCTCATGGACAGCGGCTGGCATCACGACCTGTGGGACTGTGCCCACCGCGTGCGGGCCGGTTCGCCCGCCGAGGTGTGGCGGCTGCGCCAGCTGGTCCACCACCTGCGCGGGCGGTTCGGCGTGGTGTGGATTCCCACGTGGAAGGACGACTTCATCCTTGTGGCCCCGGTGGGCGTGGACGGCGTGAATCTGCGGGTGCGGGCCGCAAACCACGCGGCCTACCGCCTTGACCCGCGCCGCGCGCATCTGGCCGTCATCGACGCGGCGCGCGGAACGATCATCGCCCTACGCCGCATCACGGGCGTGGCCGAGGGTGCGCCCGGAGAGGAGATCGTGTCTCTGGATGCGGGCTGCGGGCGCGAGCTGACGCCCGAGGCCGTGCGCATTTGCTACCTCACCCAAAACCGCCTTTCCGCCGACCGCGTGGAGATCACCCACCACCGCGCGGGCGTGGCCGAGGCGGTGCTCGCCTTCTCGGGAGTCGCCTCATGATCGAGCTGTACAGATTCGTCTGCGGCGCGAGCCGCTGGCTCTACACCAGCGCGGACGCGCCGGTGACGCACGACGGGGAAACCTACCTGCCCGCGCCGCTGGAACGCGGCGACATCCGCCGCACCGCCGACGCCACGCAGGCGCAGATCGAGATCGAGGCGGCGCACTCGCTGCCGCTGGCCCGGCAGTTCGTGGCCGCACCGCCGCCCGGACGCATCCTCGCCGAGGTGCTGCGCGGCGAGGGCGAGACCTACGCGGTGGTCTGGACCGGCGTGGTGGGCGGCGTGCAGTTCGACGGGCTGACCTGTCGCATCGCCTGCGCCACCCACGCCGACGGACTGGAGGGCGGCGGCGCGGCGCGGAGGCTGACGCGCGGCTGCTCCCACGCGCTGTACGGTGCGGGGTGCGGCGTCTCACGCGCGGGGTGGAAGCTCTCCGCCGTGGTCGCGGCGGTGGAGGGCGCGGTGCTGCGCGCCCCGGAATTCGCCACGCGGCCGGACGGCTGGCTCACCGGCGGCGAACTGGCGGCCGGGGACCAGCGCCGCATGATCGTGGCCCACGCGGGCGAGGCCGTGACCCTGACCGGCGGCATTCCCGGACTCAAGCCCGGCGCTGGCGTCAGCGCCTGCGCCGGGTGCGACCACACGCTGGCCACCTGCCGGGACAAATTCCACAACACAGTGAAATTCGGCGGCTTTCCGTGGCTGCCGCAGACCAACCCCTTCACGGGGTCCGTCGTCTAGGAGGTCCGCATGTGGGAATGGATCGCGATGGCGGCGCTGTCCGTCATCAGCTACGTGGCGCGGCCCAAGCCGCCCAAGCCGAACGTGCAAAACGCCAAGGCTGCGGGCATCGCGGATCTCGACATCCCCGTGGCCGAGGAAGGCCGAAGCGTCCCCGTGGTGTTCGGACGGGTGATCATCACCTCGCCCTCGGTGGTCTGGTTCGGCGACCTCAAGACCAAGGCCATCAGGAGGAAGACATGAGCATGAGCAACAGGCCGGACGCCGCCCCACGGCCCGAGGACGTGCAGGTCACGCTGCGGCACATGCGACACATGCGCTACTGCATGCGCGGGGTGCGGGCGTTTTTCGCGGCGCGGGGCTGGGGCTGGGCGGACTTTCGCGAGCACGGGCGCACGGCGGCGGACTTCCTCGCCGATGGTGACGCCATGGCCGTCGCCGTGGCGCACGCGGCCATGGCCGAGGCTCGGGAGCGCTGGCTGACGGCGTGGCGCGCGTGGTGCGCGCGGCAACTTCCACGGGAGGGGAACTAGATGGGCGGCGGCGGAAAAGGCGGCGGTGGCTCCACCACCTACACCGCAGGGTACTGGTACGGCCTTGGCATGCACATGGTGCTGTGCCACGGCGTCATCGACGCGGTGACGCGCATCATCGTGGGCGAGCGCGTGGCGTGGCAGGGGCGCAGCGGTGCCGGGCGCGTCCATATCGACGCCCCGGACCTGCTGGGCGGCGAGGAGCGCGAAGGCGGCGTGGTGGGAGACGTGGACGTGGCGACCGGCACGGCGGACCAGCCGCCAAACGACTATTTGCAGGCGTGGTGCGGGACCGTGCCCGCCGACTGCGTGGGCAAGCCCCCTGCCGAAGTTCCGGAGGCGGTGCGCGCGCTGGCGCGGGCGTGGGGCGCAAGCGACAGCCAGCCCCTGCCCGCGACCCTCGGCCCGGTGCCCGCCTTTCGCGGCGTGGCTGCGCTCATTCTGCGCGCGCCGTGGCTTTCCGCCATGTCGAGCTACATCAAGCCGTGGTGGGTGGAGGTGGAGCGCATCCCGCGCGGGTGGTATGCCGCCCGCGCCGCCATCGGCCAGCACGGCGACGCCAACCCCGCCCACATCATCCGCGAGTGCCTGACCGACCGCGTGTGGGGCCGGGGCTTCTGGCCGGAGCAGATCGACGACGCGAGCTTCACGGCCGCCGCCGACGCACTGACCGCCGAGGGCTTCGGCCTGTCCTGCCTGTGGGACGGGAACGGCTCGGTGGCCGGATTCGTGGACGAGGTGCTGCGCCACATCGACGCCACCCTGCGCGAGGACGCGTCCGGACGCCAGCAGTTGGTGCTCGTGCGCGACGACTACGACCCCGACACCCTGCCCGAGTACGGGCCGGAAACCATCGAGAGCGTGACCGACTTCTCGCGCCCGGCGTGGGGCGGCGTGCCCACGCGGGCCACGCTGTCCTACACGGAGCGCGAACTGGGCAAGACCGCCACGGTGACCGCCCACGACATCGCGGCCGAGGCCATGCAGGGGCGCGGCGAACCCATGGACCTGTCCTTCCCCTTCATCACGGACCCGGAACTGGCCGCGCGCGTGGCATCGCGCGAGCTACGGCAGGCCGTGTCCATGCTGGCTCAGGCCACCGTCACCGGCGGCGAGGCGCTGGCCACCCTGCGCCAGGGCGACGTGTTCGCGCTGCGCTGGCCGCTGCTTGGCGTCGAGCGCATGGTGGTGCGCGTGGTGGAGAGCACCCATGGCCGCCTGCGTTCGGGCGAGGTGCGCCTGCGCGTGGTGCAGGACGTGTTCGCGGCCACCAGCGCCGTCTACGGCGCGCAGGTCTCGGGCTGGGCGGACCCCGTGTCCCCGCCGCAGGCCGCGCCGGAGCGGTTGCTGGTGGAACTGCCCTACTACGAGATCGTGCGCCGCGTGGCCAGCGAGCAGTGGCTGGCCGTGCTGGCCAAGGCCGAGGAACTGGACCCCGAGGCGGGCTATCTGCTGGCGCTGGCCAGACGCCCCACCGGCGACGCCACGGGCTACGCCATCGAGGCACGGGCGGCGGGCATGGAATTCGAGGCTGCCGGGCATGGCACCTTCGCGGAGACGGACAGCCTGACCGAGGCCGTGGGCGTTGTGGACGCCGTGCTGCCGCTGGCCGGGGCGCTGGACGCCGACGCGCTGGACCTGCCGTGCCTCGCCTATCTGGACGGCGAGATCGTGGAGCTGCTGGAGCTGACGGCCGAGGGCGCACGGGTGCACCGGGGCGTCATCGACACCGTGCCGCAGCCGCACGAGCCGGGGGCGCGCCTGTGGGTGCCCGTGGCCGACGGCGGGGACGGCGTGGTCAGCCGCGAGTGGACCGCCGGGGAGGAAATCGAGGCGCGGTGCCTGCCGCTGACCGGGCACGGACGCCTCGACGCGGCCAGCGCCCCGGTGGACGCACTGGCCATGAACGCCCGCGCGGCGCGGCCCCTGCCGCCGGGACGCCTGCGCATCTGCGATCAGGCGCATCCCGCGACCATCACCGGCGAACTGACCGTGAGCTGGGCGCACCGCGACCGCATGCAGCAGACCGCCACGCCCGTGCCGCAGGACGCCGGGGACATCGGACCCGAGCCGGGCACGCGCTACGTGCTGGAGATACACGGCGACGGCGGCGCGCTGCGCAGGCGCGTGGAGGGCGAGGCCTGGGCGCTGCCCGTGGTCAACGGCAACGCCGAGGCCGGGAACCTGTCCGGCTGGAGCGTGGACGCGGGAGCGGTGGAGGTGCGCAGCGCGAACCCTGCGCCAGCCGAGGGCGACGCGTGCTTCGCGCTGGCGGCCGGGGCGGCGATGCATCAGGACGTGGAACTGGCCGGGGCCGGGGTGCGCCTCGCCGCCGTGGACGCCGGGCTGGCGGAGGTCGGCGTGGCGTGGCGGCAGGCGGCGGACGACGGCGCGAGCGCCGGGACCGTGGCCGTGGCCGCCCTCGCCGCCGACGGGTCCGAACTGGCGCAGTTGGCCGCTGCGGCGGTGTCCGTCCCCGCCGGGACGTGGCAACCGCGCACGCTGACCCTCGCCCTGCCCGCCGGGACGCGGCGCGTGCGCGTGTGCGTGCGCTGCGACAGCGGCGCGGGCGCGAGCGCATTCGACGGCGTGCAGGCACAGGCCGCCGCCAGCGCCATGCTGGGCAACCGCTACACCTACGCCGAGGCCGTCGAGCGCGCCGACTCCGGCGGGACGCTCAACGCCGAACTGCACGTGACCCTGTGGAGCGAGCGCGACGGCTACGACAGTTGGCAGCGGCAGCAGTGGACGGGACGCCGCGAAGGGGGGACGACGTGAGGCGGGACGTTTGCCTTTCTGCTGCGGTTTGCGTATCATGCAGGCATGAAGATCAGGATGACAACGACGATCACCACGATCAAACGGCCCAGAACCCGGACAGAGATCATGACGTGGCGCTTGCGCAATGCCATGGCCTCGCTGGAAATCGAAGGCCTTGCCCTGACCGACGAGGAGCGCGCCGTCTTCGAGGAGTGCATCCGCGAGGAGTGCTCCGACACGCAACTGGCGGACAGACTGAGGGAGCGTTTCCCGAACTATGATAACGCGCTACTCGCTTGACGACGCCTACACCTACGCCGACTCCCCGGTCCTGAAAAACAAGGCCAATCACACGACGCAAGAGGCGCTCGACAAGTTCGAGCGCCTTTCCACTGCCCTGCGCCAGATACAGGACCTGCCCGAAGGCGGCTTCGACTATCCCCACCTCAAGGCGCTGCACCGCCACCTGTTTCAGGACGTGTACGACTGGGCGGGCGAGGAACGCAACATCCCCATCAGCAAAGGCTCGACGCCCTTCGCCAATCCCCGCTGCATCCACGGCTGCGTCACGGCCCTGCTGGCACAACTGGCCCGCGAGAACCACCTGCAAGGCCTCGCCCCCGAGGACTTCGCCAAACGCGCCGCCCACTACATGCTGGAGCTGAACATGCTCCACCCCTTCCGCGAGGGCAACGGGCGCACCTGCCGCTCTTTCCTCTCCCTGCTGGCGCAGAACGCCGGATTCGACATCGACATGACGCAGCTTCGCGCCGGCTGGCTGGACGCCTGCATCGAGGGCGTGAACGGCTCCGAGGAGCCGATGCAGGACGTCATCGTCCGCGCGCTGGTGGTGCTGGAGGGGTAGAAGGCGAATGTTTTTCTGGAAGATGAAGGCCCCCGGCGCAGGTGTGCGCGGGGGGCCTTTTGTGTGCGGTGTGGGGGTGGGGCTGATGGGCCACGGGAAATGGCCGTGCACCTGTCAGGCGCAGTTGTGCTTGGCGTGGGCGAGGTGGTCGTGCATCGAGGGGGCGATATGGATGACATGGCGTTGGGAGGTGACCCGTTGGGCTTCCTGTGCGCGAATAGCCTGCCCTGCGAAGTATGCGCCAGCTCCGAAGAGGCAGAAGCTGCAGAGCCAGAAGAATGCCGTGACCCACAGCACTCGCCTTTCCTTTGTGCATCGGGTCCGTTCATGCGCCAGATACGCATCGAGTCTCTCACCGTTTCGGTTCGAGCGGATATACTGCATATACAATTTATGACTGGTCTGCTGTGTCGCACGAAAGTACGCCTGACAGACCCACATCAGGCCGGCATTGGCGGTAGCGCAAAGGGCGCTTGCCACGAAGAACCCCAAGGGGAGACACAGGTTGACGCTGAATGACGCGTGTGTTGCGTTGCCCCGGAACAGCGGCCCCATGAACGCCAACATTGCCGCCGCACCGCCACCGCTCAGCAGAAGAATCGCCCGGCTGGCACCCTGCCCTGCCGTTATCGCGGACTTGAACAGCTCCAGTTCCCATTGCCTAAGATGTTCGATTTCACTCGCCGTATCCTGATCATAGCCATTGGTCATGAGGGAGACTCCATCTAAAACTCGACAGTGAGCATGGGGGTGGTGTCAGTTGGCATCGGGCGTGTCCGGAAAGGAGACGGTTTCGCCGTGGCCGGCCTCGATGCGGCGGCGCTTTGCCACGAGGTCCTTGAACCACTGCTCGCCGCGCACGGAATTGAACACGGAATTCGTGGCGAGGTGCTCGGCTGTGGGCGTGGCGTTCAGATCGAAGTTGCGTTCAAGCCAGCGGCGGCAGTCCTCGCCGTGCCCACGCAGGGCGGCCACGCAGGCCAGATTGTAGGCGCCCATGCCGGGGGTAATGGCTTCGGCCTGCGCAAGCCTCTGCTCTGCTTCGTCAAACAGGCGCTGGCGCTCCTTCCCGGCGGGGGAGACCATGGCCCAGCACATGAGGGTGTTGCCCCAGTTGGAAAAGGCCTCGGCACAGTCCGGGCGGTGCGTCGTCGCGGCCTCGTATTTCTCACAGGCCAAGGCGAAGCGTTCGGCCTGCTCATTCTTGTCTGTGGAGACTGTGGCCCAGTTCGCGAGGGCAAGGCCCCAGTTGTTGAAGGCCTTGGCATCGTCGGGCCGGAGGCGCGTTGCAGTCTCGTCTTTCTCACAAGCCGACTTGAAGCGTTCGGTCTGGTCCTTGCCCGTGGAGAGCTTGGCCCACTCCGCGAGGGCGGCACCCCAGTTGAAAAAGGCATCGGCATAGTTCGGGCGGTGCGTTGTTGCGGCCTCGTATTTCTCACAGGCCAAGGCCAAGCGTTCGGTCTTTTTTTCGGCCGGGGAGACTGTGGCCCAGTCCGCGAGGGCGAGGCCCCAGTTGTTGAAGGCCTCGGCATCGTTCGGGCGGTGCGTTGTCGCGGCCTCGTATTGCTCACAGGCCAAGGCGAAGCGTTCGGCCTGCTCCTTGCCCGTGGAGAGCTTGGCCCAGTTCGCGAGGGCAGCACCCCAGTTGAAAAAAGCATCGGCATAGTCCGGGCGGTGCGTCGTTGCGGCCTCGTATTTCTCACAGGCCGACTTGAAGCGTTCGGCCTGCTCCTTGCCCGTGGAGAGCTTGGCCCACTCCGTGAGGGCCGCGCCCCAGTTGGAAAAGGCCTCGGCATAGTTCGGGCGGTGCGTCGTAGCAGCCTCGCATTTCTCGCAGGCCAAGGCAAAGCGTTCGGCCTGTTCTTCGGCCGGGGAGACCGTGGCCCAGGTCATGAGGGCGTTGCCCCAGTTGGAAAAGGCCTTGGCATAGTCCGGGCGGTGCGTCGTTGCGGTCTTGTATTTCTCACAGGCCAAGGCGAAGCGTTCGGCCTGTTCTTCGGCCGGGGAGACCATGGCCCAGTCCGCGAGGGCGGCGCCCCAGTTGTTGAAGGCCTCGGCTAAGTCGGGGCGATGCGTCGTTGCGGTCTCGTATTTCTCACAGGCCAAGGCGAAGCGTTCGGCCTGTTTTTCGGCCGGGGAGAGCTTGGCCCAGTCCGAGAGGGCGTCGCCCCAGTTGCAAAAGGCCTCGGCATAGTTCGGGCGGTGCGTCGTCGCGGTCTCGTTTTTCTCACAGGCCAAGGCCAAGCGTTCGGCCTGTTCTTCGGCCGGGGAGACCGTGGCCCAGGTCATGAGGGCGTTGCCCCAGTTGAAATAGGCCTCGGCATAGTCGGGCCGGAGGCGCGTCGCGGTCTCGTATTTCTCGCAGGCCAGGGCGAAGTATTCGGCCTGTTTTTCGGCCGGGGAGAGCTTGGCCCACTCCGCGAGGGTAGCGCCCCAGTTGAAAAAGGCCTCGGCATAGTCCGGGCGATGCGTCGTCGCGGCCTCGTATTTCTCACAGGCCGACTTGAAGCTTTCGGCCTGCTCCTTGCCCGTGGAGAGCTTGGCCCACTCCATGAGGGCGTTGCCCCAGTTTGAAAAGGCCTCGGCACAGTTCGGGCGGAGTGTCGTCGCGGCCTCGTATTTCTCACAGGCCGACTTGAAGCGTTCGGTCTGCTCCTTGCCCGTGGAGAGCTTGGCCCACTCCGCGAGGGTAGCACCCCAGTTGGAAAAGGCCTCGGCACAGTTCGGGCGGTGTGTCGTCGCGGCCTCGTATTTCTCACAGGCCGACTTGAAGCGTTCGGTCTGCTCCTTGCCCGTGGAGAGCCTGGCCCACTCCATGAGGGCGTTGCCCCAGTTTGAAAAGGCATCGGCAAAGTCGGACCGGAGGCGCGTTGCAGCCTCGCATTTCTCGCAGGCCAAGGCAAAGCGTTCGGCCTGCTCCTTGCCCGTGGAGAGCTCGGCCCAGTTCGCGAGGGCGTTGCCCCAGTTGTAAAAGGCCTCGGCATAGTCCGGGCGATGCGTCGTCGCGGCCTCGTATTTCTCACAGGCCGACTTGAAGCGTTCGGCCTGCTCCTTGCCCGTGGAGAGCTTGGCCAACTCCGTGAGGGCAGCACCCCAGTTGTTAAAGGCCTCGGCACAGTCGGACCGGAGGCGCGTTGCGGTCTCGTATTTCTCACAGGCCGACTTGAAGCGTTCGGCCTGCTCCTTGCCCGTGGAGAGCGTGGCCCAGTCCGCGAGGGCGAGGCCCCAGTTGTTGAAAGCCGGGGCGCATTGTTCGTCGATATCCGTGACGCGCTCGTAATGCGTGGCGGCCTTGGCGAGCCACTGCGCGGCGTGTGTCGGCTCTGCCTTGACCATCTCCTGGGCGCAGTAGGCAAGACGGAAGTGGGCGTTGGGGTCGTCCGGGGTTTCGGCGGCAAGGGTCTCCCAGCGGACGAGGGCGGCGGCCCAGTCCTTGCAGGATTCGGCCTGCAGAGCCTTGGCTGTGAGGCGTTTGATGAAGGGCGCAGATTCGTCTGCGGCGACGGCGTCCACCTCTTCCCTGCGCACGTCGTTCCACACGATGTTTTCGGGTGAGGTGTTGCGGGCGAGTTCGCCTATGATGTCCGCATTCTGTTTCGCCTCCTTCAGCAATCCCTCAATGCGCTTGACGTCCTTCTCGCTACTCCTACGCAGGGCCTCCTGCTCCTCTCGCGCCGTACTGCTTAGTTTCTCGAAGTCACGACGCATCTGGCCAAACTGTGTGTTGATGCCGGTCATGGCGGCATTCCATTCGTTTTTGGCGGCATCCAGTTGTGTTTTGGACTGCTCCTTGAACCCGCAAAAGAATGCGACAGCAAGCAGAGCCGCCAGAACACCGCCGATGCTCACGACAAGGCTTACGTTCGAAATCAGCGATTCCGCGTGATTCGTGGTGGACTGCGCCCAGCGGATGACGTCGTCGTCGGAATAGTCCTGCGTGTGGCTGAGCCTGTCCCGCAGGGTGCCCAGTTGCTCCTCCAGCCGCGCAATCCGGTTGGCCATTCGGCCTTGTTCGTCCTGCACGGTCTGCGCGTCCTTTCGCTGTTCCGAGAGACCTCGGACGCGTTCTTCCAGCCTCTGCAGTCTGTCGTTCACCTCCGCCTGAGTACGCGCTAGCTCGTCGGGCAGGGGACGAGGCGGAAAGGCGCGTGCACGGTCCGCCGCATACGAGAGGGCAGCGAATGCCATCGCCATCAGGATCAGGGCCACTGTTAGCGTGCGGATGCGCGTCACGACTGCTTTTCTCCAATGTTTTCGTTATCTGCGCCCTCGATGCGGCGGCGCTTTGCCACGAGGTCCTTGAACCACTGCTCGCCGCGCACGGAGTCGAGGTCGGAATCCGTGGCGAGGCGCTCGGCTGGGGGAGTGGCCTTCAGCTCGAAGTTGCGTTCGAGCCAGCGGCGGCAGTCCTCGCCCTGCCCACGCATGGCGGCCACGCAGGCCCGATTGTAGGCACCCATGCCGGGGGTAATGGCTTCGGCCTGCGCAAGCCTCTGCTCTACTTCGTCAAACAGGCGCTGGCGCTCCTCCTCGATCGTGGAGAGCTTGGCCCAGTTCGCGAGGGCGTTGCCCCAGTTGGAAAAGGCCTCGGCACAGTTCGGGCGGTGCGTCGTCGCGGCCTTGTATTTCTCACAGGCCAAGGCGAAGCGTTCGGCCTGTTTTTCGGCCGGGGAGACTGTGGCCCAGTTCGCGAGGGCGGCACCCCAGTTGAAAAAGGCCTCGGCGAAGTTGGACAGGAGGCGCGTTGCGGTCTCGTATTTCTTACAGGCCAGAGCGAAGCGTTCGGCCTGCTCCTTGCCCGTGGAGAGCTTGGCCCAGTCCGCGAGGGTAGTACCCCAGTTGGAAAAGGCCTCGGCAAAGTCCGGGCGGTGCGTCGTTGCCTCCTTGAATTTTCCACAGGCCGACTTGAAGCGTTCGGTCTGCTCATTCTTGTCTGTGGAGAGCTTGGCCCAGTCCATGAGGGCGTTGCCCCAGTTGAAATAGGCCGTGGCATAGTTCGGACGGTGCGTCGTCGCAGCCGCGTATTTCTCACAGGCCGACTTGAAGCGTTCGGTCTGTTCCGTGCCCGTGGAGAGCTTGGCCCAGTCCGAGAGGGTAGCACCCCAGTTGGAAAAGGCCTCGGCAAAGTTCGGACGGTGCGTCGTTGCGGTCTTGTATTTCTCACAGGCCAGAGCGAAGCGTTCGGCCTGTTCCTTGCCCGTGGAGACCATGGCCCAGTCCGTGAGGGCAAGGCCCCAGTTGAAAAAGGCCTCGGCAGAGTCCGGGCGGTGCGTCGTCGCGGCCTTGTATTTCTCACAGGCCAAGGCGAAGCGTTCGGCCTGTTCTTCGGCCGGGGAGACTATGGCCCAGTTCGCGAGGGCAAGGCCCCAGTTGGAAAAGGCCTCGGCAAAGTTCGGGCGGTGCGTCGTTGCAGCCTCGCATTTCTCGCAGGCAAGGGCCAAGCGCTTGGCCTGCTCATTCTTGTCTGTGGAGAGCTTGGCCAACTCCGCAAGGGCGGCACCCCAGTTGGAGTAGGCCACATGCTTCGCATCCGACAACTCGATCAAGAACTGGCTCTGGTCAATCATCCTGTTCACAATGTCGGGCCGTTCAGAAGGATCGTTCTGGCTTTTCAACCGCATGCCCAAGCAATACACCAAGCGATGTCTGGCCGGTGCATTGAGCGGCAACTCCTGCACGACAAGGCTCCACAACCGGCTAGCGTTTGCCCAGTCCTGCGTTTCCTCCGACAGGATGGCCCGCGCCTTGAGACGAACGACAAGCGGTTGGGATTCGTCACAGGCGATGGCTTTCGCTTCGGCCTTGTCCTTTGGGGTGAGGTCGAGCTTTTTTTGCGCATCTGTGGCACCGGCAAGCAGTTCATCAATTTTCTGTGAGCTATTGCGCGCATTGTCGCAAAGGGAGCACGCGTCTTGCGCCGCTTTGGCCGCACGCATGCATGCGGCGTTGATCTGGACAAGCGTCTTCTGCGCAACGTGAGCAATGCGCATTGCCTCATCACTCGAAGACTTGACCTCGCTGCAATGCTGCCTGGCACCTTCCACTTCGTTCTTCATCTGCGCCTTGAGCGCGCAAAACCGCATATACGTGAAGACGCCCCCACCAGTGGCAATGAGGCCCAGGATGCCGAGTATGACGAGCATCAGATTGAGGCGGTTACCCTCATTTGCAAGAATAGCCTCCACCATCTTCCCGCTCTGCTCCAGCTGGGTGCTCCAGCTGCCGTCGAGCTTGCGCGGTAGCTCGTTCAGGCGTTGTTCGAGGGCGTCGAGTTCGGCCTTGAGTTCCGCCGTGCGCGCAGTGAGGTCCTGCTGCGCTGAAGGGGGCGCGGATGGCGCGGGGTGGAGTGCGCCGTGCGGCGTCGCCGGGCTTTGGGTGGCGCGGCCTTGAACGCAGGGGAAAAGCAGCAGCGCCGCAAGGGCGATGGCGACCGAAAGCGTCTTGAATGTGGGCATGCGGTCTGTCCGTGATGAGGATGAATGGTTCTCGCCGCAAACATCGGCGCGCGCAACATATGCGCAAATTCTGTATTGCCTCGTCTATTCACTCGGCCAAAAATAATCCCCGACGCTGCCGTCGGGGCGATGAACCTTTAGGTGTGCCGCCCCCCTCCCCCCGCACGATCCGCCGCCGTGGACAAGAATCAGTCGTTGGCGGACTGCGCGAGGTCGGGGTGGGGCGCGGCGTCGGCGTCCGCCGAGGCGACCAGCTTCGTGAGCGCCGCGCAGATCACCTCGTCCGGCGCGTTGGCCGCACGGAGCAGACGGTCCAGCGTCTCCATACGCTGCACCAGCGCGTCGGGCTGCGGCGCGGCGGGCTGCCCGCCATCCGCGAGCACGTCCTCCGGCCGGGCCTGCGCCTCGCCCTCCCGATACAGAAGCCACCGCGCCGAAAGGCCAAGCCTGCGCCCGATGATCTCCAGATCGTCCGCGCTGGGACGCTGGCCGCCCGCCCACGCGCGGACCTTGCCCACCCCGACGCCGAGGTAGGTCGCCGCGCGGTTCAGGCTATACGCCGTGCCATTTTCCGCAAGATGTCCTGAAATTTTATCCTTAATAAATTCAAACTGTTCGGACCAATCCATGACAAAACCTGCGGAGTTTGTGTAAAATTTAACTTGAAACCGTGTGAAATTTCTCTTAATTCTGCTCTCCAACAGATCGGTAAACATTCAAGCCGGATATGGCCTCACCGCACGCGACGCCACGCATCCGGAACGCAATGGAGAGTTCGATCAATGATTAATCAAACCGCACCACACGGTCAAGACCAACAATTCCGGGCATTTCTGCTGCGGCGCTGGCTGCGCGAACACGGCTATGACGGCCGCGCGCTGGCGCGGCGGCTGCACGTCAGCCCTTCGCGGGTGTCGCAGATCATCCTGCGCGGCGCCTGCCCCCGCCGACACATCGAGACCCTCGCCGCCATCGGCGTGCCTGCGGACCTGCTGCCGCTGCCCAGCCCCGAACGGCCCGGTCCGCAAAAGGGCTGGCTGGAGCGACGGCTGGAACGCGCCCGGCGCGAGGACGACCACACGTCCGAGGCCTAGGCCCGGCCGCGACGGCCTGCGAAATTTCGCAGGGCAACCACGCCGGGCAGCGCCCATGTTCCCTTGCATCCCCCTTCCCTTCTCTCCCTCCTTGCAGGCCAGCGCGGCCGTGGGTCAGGCCGCGACGCGCCTTCCGGCGCGGTCCGGCGCGCGGGCGGCCGGGAACGTTCCCACCGCCCGCAACCGGCGAACCGTCAGCCATGGAGCCTGCCATGCAGCGCCACGATCCGCCTCCGACCATCGACGACTACGCCGCACGCATCCTCGACCTCATGGAGCGCATGGCCGCGCATCCCGAGGCCACGGCCGGGGACGGGCGCATGCTGGAGGTGGCCGCCATCGGCGTACGGCAGGTGGCGCGGCGCGTGCGAGAGCGCCGCGAGACGCCCCGCCGGACGCGCATCACCCGCGAACTGGACGCCTTCGAGCCGGACGCCATGGAACCGGACCAGCGCGAACGCCAGCTGCCCGTGGGCGACAGGTGAGCGCACCCCGAACACATCACGAAATTCACACACATCACGGAGGACATCATGAACGCCATCGACACCGGGATTTCCACCGCCAGCGCCACCACGGGAGCCGGGAGCGCACACGCCATGCCCGAGGAAAACCGCCCGCGCACCGCCACCGTCACCGCCGAGGACCTCGACGCGCTGGTCGCGGGGAACGAGGGGCGCTGCCTGCGCGTGCGCGTGCGGACGCTGAACATCGAGAACCGCGAGAGCGTGGCGGACTTCACCGTGCGCGGGAGCGAGGGACTGGCGCGGCTGATGGTGGACCTTGGCGGCTGCGGGCACCGGGTGACGGCGCTGGTCCGCCTCGACGCGCCGGTCTGCCCGCTCATCGGCCCGGACGGCTACGCGCGCACGCCCGGCCACCCCGACAACCCCGCCGAGGTGGCCCGGTGACGCCCGAGGTGCGCGACGTCCTCGCGCTGGCCATCATCTGCGGAGCACTGCCCGTGGTGGCGGCCTGCGCGGCGCGTCTGCGCGCGCGGCGGGTGGGAAGGCAATGGAAAAGAGAAAAGCCTCTGGTGGCAGCCAGAGGCCTGGGGAAATAGGCGACCACACAAGCCCCCGGCACTCGCGCCCTCGTCATCTGTGGCGCGGCGCGGGAGGCAGTGTTTCATGATACAACAGACCGGCCTGCGTGGCCGAGGAGAACACACGATGATCATGAACCGGAATCAGGAATTGGCCAAAACGTGCGTCGAAGTCTACACACGCGTGAACAGGCGATACCTCGACGCATGCCTGCGCGCCATCGAGGAGCACAGGCCGTTGCCGGCATATGAGAATGTGCTGCTTGATGGGGACGTGTGGGCTGACGTGTTCAATGTTCCGGCACCGCGGCTGACGTATCTGGCACCGCTGCTGGCCACCCTGCCTCCGCTCGTGCCCAGGGCGCAGATCGGCAAAAGATACCTCGAAGGCATCATCTCCGCCGCTGCCGTCCGGCGCGATCAGGACCGGCACAGGGGACCGAGAATCCATCTCAAGGGCGAAGGCAAGATCGGCGTCATGTACCCGGCGCCGTTCCTCATCGAGTACCTCGAACAGCGGCGGGTGAAGGCCTATGTCAACGAGCAGCTTTGAAATCCAGAATCTTCGCCCGCTGCGCGGCACGCGCGACGGCCTCGCGCTTGAAGGACTCGACCAGCGGGAGGTAGCAGCGAGACGTCGTCGTGATGTCCGCATGGCCCATCTGCAACTGGAGATTGCGCAAATCCATGCCCGCCGCCAGCATCCGAACGGCGAAGCTCGCGCGGAGAGTCTTGAAGGTCACGAACAGGCGCTTGTCAGCTATCCCCTCGTTCAGGCCAACGCGCTCCGCAACACGGGCAAAACCCCGCGTGATGCTGTCGGGATTGCGATACGAACCATCCCGACCGGGAAACAGCCAATCGCCAGGCATCTCCAGTCGGCGCTCGACAACGGGCGCAAGCTCATCGGACCAGTCCACAACCCGATTCGCGCCGGTCTTCGTGTCCAGAACCTTGAAGGACCGACCAAGAAGCGACACATGCTCCCGGCGAAGACTCAATATCTCCTCGCGCCGCATCCCCGTGTGCCACGCAATCGCCTGCGCGTCATACTGGTCGATGCTGTACGCCATGGACGCGGATTGCAGACGCTGAAACTCGTCCTCAAACAGCACGCGCAGGGTGCGGTTGTCCACACGCGGCAGAGAGACGCCCACCGAAAAACGATTGAACGCGGCGGGATTCTCGCCGCTGAACAGCCGAAGCTCCGGATGGTCGCAATCGTAGGGCGTGGCGGTGGCAAAGTTGAAAACCTCGCGCACAAGGGCAATGACGTTCAGGATCGTCGCGGGGGCAAGGCGCTCGGCCCGGCCTCGCTGCGGTGCCTTGTCCTCCAGAACGCCCTTGAGTGCATTCACGCGGGCCGACGTTACATCCGACATCCGCAAACGCCCCAGCTCGGGACAGACGTGAAGGCGAAGCGTGCGCTCGTCGTCTCGCCATGTGCGCTTGTTGCGCTTCGCCCACTCCAGATAGCGCGCCGAAACATCATCGAACGTCACGGCGGCCACACGCGCGGCGAACTCGCGCTGCTCGCGCTCGGCACGCTCGGCGTCGCGACGGCGAGCCGACTCCTCGCGCATCAAGGCGAGGGATTGGGGACCGTCGCCCGTGCGCAGGTTGCGGCGGATCTTCGCCATCAGCTCCTGGCAGTATTCGAGCGTGGCGCCCTCGCTGGCCCAACCCACGCCCTCCTCGACCACGCGCCCAGCGCTGCGGTAGCGAAGGATGTAATACCTGTCAGCATAGCGCCCATGGCGGCGCTCTGCATGCTCACGATAGCAAATACCCGGAATGCCCGTAGGAATGCGCTTCGATCTCATTGTCCCACGCCCCGCTTCTCTGTCCCACATGTGTCCCACACCATAGGGGATAGCTACGCACCGTTACGCGGCAAGTCAACACATACAGGCACTGCGAAACTCAACGACGACAATGTAAAACACTTCTGCGCACACTCTGCATCGGTTTTCGTAATCAGCAGGTCCGGAGTTCAAATCTCCGCGCTGGCTCCAGAGAATACAAGGGTTTACGGGAATCTCCCGTGAACCCTTTTTTTGTGCGGAACATTTTGTGGAACATTTTAAACTCCCCCGTGTTCGTGCTGGCAGGGGTAATTTAGCTGTAAGCACGGATGAATTGGCATTGGGTTGCGGTTGATTTGGCACTTGGAGCGGAGGTGATTCGTTGACGGTGTTGGAGTGTTGATGGTGGGATGGTGGTTGATTTTGGTGGGATATTGAAGCGGCGCGGATCGTTTGGTCAGCGCCGCTTTTATTTAGCAGATGTACAATTGGATGCTTTGGGTTGAATAAGGATCAGTACACGCGGACCTTCGGCAGCGGACGCGATCACTTCGTCATCATTCGAGACAGCCTCCGAGCACATGGCTGCGCAATAATTCATGATTCCGCGGATGCTTCAAAGGTGAACTGCGACGTTTCAGAACCGGGATACTGCTCCGGCTCTACTGCCTTGCCGCAAAAACAGCAGACTTTGGCCTTGCGCTTGATGAGCTCAGCGCAGTGCGGGCACTCTCTGCGGCCTTGCTCCCATTCTTCGCGAGCGCGGACAGCGTCGGCCTTGGCCTTGACTTCTTTCATGCTGTGCTCGCATACGGGACAGTATTTAAACGTGGTTGGAAGATTGGCACCACAATTGGTGCATATCACCATGCTTACTGGGTCGATTTTTGTGATGGAAAGTTTGGGCAAACAGGCAAGAACGGCAAGCTGGACAAGTCCAACTACAAGGACTCCATAGACGCCCAAGAAAAGGATCGCCATGCAGCACGTCACAAAAGTTTCAAAGAACCAGCCTACAACATGTCTTTTTTTTACCCCTGCAATGAGCGCCGCAAAAATACAAATCACCATCATACATACGAAAGTCGGCATAAAAACCTCCCAATGCGTATTTGCTAGCATATTTTTTAATTATATCCAATATCTCAGAACTGCTACATCAACGAAGCAGGTACGCCTTGATCTTGTTATTTCCGCACAGAACAAGACCCGCCCGCAATTTTAAAAAATTGTAGACAACCTCGGCACAGTAAAAAAATGGAAAAGTCATCCAAACGCAAAGACGTTTTGGCAAAGCGTTCAAGCCCGCCGGAGCCGTAGCGTCCGGAGCGATGTCGGGCCTTGTGATACAGATTGGAGTCTTGGACCGCGAGCTCGGCGTATCGGGTCCGGCGGGAGTGGAAAAACAAGACGAGGCGTGACAGACTGGACGCGGTGGCCCTATGGCCGGCGGAAATCTGGCTCAGCCTTAGCCCTCCGGCAGGAGCCCATCACTGAACCAAAATAATGTTCTCCGCCGGGGCTGTGGCCGCCGCCTTGCGGCTGGAGTCAAGGATACGGTGAAGGCCGCATGCGAAGGGGTAAGACTGGTAGATGTGGTAGATAACAACCATCTTACACAAAGCGCATAGAGATCACGAAGGGGCTTGGCGGCGTTTATTTTTTCCACTACGGTTCCCGTTTCATCCGAGCATGAAAATCAGAGAATCGACCACGTTCGTCACAATCAAGCACCCCATGCCCCGACCGAAATCACAGCGTGGCGCTAGCGCAATGCCATAGCGTCACTTGAAATAGAGAGTCTTGCCCTGAACGGCAAAGAGCGAGCCACCCACTACATGCAGGAACTGAACAGGCTCCATACCTTCCGCGAGGGCAATGGACGCACCGTCAAGTTCTCTCCCTGCTGGCGCAGAACGCCGGATTCGACATCAGCGTGATGCAGCTTCGCAACGGCTGGCTGGGCGCCTGCATCGAGGGCGCGACCGGCTCCGAGGAGCCGATGCAGTGCGTCATCGCCCGGGAGCTGGCGGTGCGGGGGGCAAGCAAAATGCGATGCGACGGTTTTCCTTCGACAGAGGAAACTAATTTGAAATAGCCTCTATCAATGTCCAGACCTCAAACGTCTCTCCGACAGGACGGATTTTCACTATGCCACTAAATATCTTTGTATCAACCACATAAACCCTCAATCCGCCTTTAAGCACGAAGACGAGCTTGCTATCAATAAGCTTCTGAAGAGCCACGTCGTCTCTTGCAACAGCGTATTCCACAGCCTTATCCAACCACGCCTCCGAAACAGAAGCCAGATAGCCTGACTTTGTGGTTCTTATATCTTGCGCAAAGGTTGGAGAGCTCCATACGACAAGGACACAAAGGCACAAAAAAGCAAATACCACCTTCTTAAGCATCGCACCACTCCTTTCATACTGAGATCCTAACACTCACGGGTGCCGCCCCGGGGCAGACGTCGTCACCAAGCCCTCTGCCCCACGTCAGGAAACGTCATCACAGGACTACTTTGAACCGTTAAACAAACATCCGCACTAACTGATCAAAACGATCAGTTTTCCATATCAACCAGACACAGAAAAACATGTTCATTCAGAATAAAGGCCTACACACGTCAAAACTCAAACTATTGCACAAGTTAGCCCACGCAAAGACACATCGACATACCACACACAGGCTATCTCGCATTGGATACACCATCAGCCTCTTGAGAAAGACCTTTCAAACGAGAAACGCACCGGGCCAAGCTAGGCAAATTCGCAACCGCCCGGCCGATATCCCAAAAATCATTAACATTTGTCATACACAATCAAATGATGCCTACGATCATAAAAAGGCACACCGGAGACACTTCATCCCGAACCACGCAGATACGAACGCGAAGGAAGGCACTCCACGACATCTGCATTCTCTCAAAAAAAGGAAAAACCCGCCACAACCGCCAGAAGCATCTCTTACGCTCCTAACGATCATGGCGGGTTCATACTCTTTGTCGAAACTCGCGCACGTTCACAGGGTTCAACCTGCTACCGCAGCATCATGTATGATCAGTTCATATGCTTTTCTCGGGGAACTTTCGGAGAAAGCCTTGGCATTCAACAGTCTCTACCCCGATGATAATCGCCCCTACTCTCCCCAGAAGAGCCGGGTCACGCGTGGTTCGGGTGGATTTCCGGCGTAGACGCCGACCACGAAGGCCGCCAGTGCGACGAGCGTTGTCGGGACGATGGCGTGGACGCCGCCCATGTTGGGCTTGATGAGAGTGAGCGCCACGAAGGTGCCCACGCCCGCCACGATGGACGCCACGGCTCCTGCGGCGTTGGCGCGCTTCCAGTACAGGCCGAGGATGATGGGCCACAGGAAGACCGCCTCCAGCCCGCCGAAGGCGAAGAGGTTGATCCACACCAGCAGGTCCGGCGGCTCGATGGCCGCGACGAAGACCAGAAGGCCGATGACGCCCGTGGAAATGAGGCTCATCTTCTTGAGGCTTACAGGCGTCATCTGCGACGCGTCGCCGCCGAGCCGATAGTGGATATAGAGGTCCTTGATGATCGCCGCGGACACGAGCAGCAGCATGGAGTCCACGGTGGACATGATGGCCGCCAGCGGTCCCGCGATGAACACGCCCGCCCAAAACGGCGACAGCAGGTCCACGATGAGCGTCGGCATGGCGAGGTCGCCCGCCGGAAGATCGGGGATGACGGCCCGCCCCAGCGCTCCGGCGAGATGGGCACACAGGATCATGAAGCCGATGATGAGCGTGCCGACGACCATGGCATCATGCATAGCGCGGGAATCGCGGTAGGCCATGCACTTCTGCGTGGTCTGGGGCAGGCCAAGAATGCCAAGGCCCACCAGCACCCAGAAGGACAGGATGAACGGCTGCGGAACGGCGTTCTTCGGCCCTGTGGGGGTGATGAGTCCTGGGTCGATGCTCTTGAGCGTGGCGATGCACTTCTCCATGCCGCCACCGGCATTGACCACGGCCACCAGCACCACGACCACCGCAATGACCATGACGATGCCCTGAATGGCGTCCGTCACGACCACGGCGCGGAAACCGCCCACAGCCGTGTAAAGCACCACGGAAAAGCCGAAGAGCACCAGCCCGACGATGTAGGGATAGCCGGTCACCGCCTGGAACAGCCGCGCCCCACCGATGAACTGCGCCAGCATGGCCGCCATGAAGAACACGAGCAGCGCCACGGAGCACAGGATGACCACGGCGTCGCTCTCGAAGCGGGCGCGCAGAAAGTCCGTGAGCGTCACGGAGCGCGTGCGGCGCGAAATCATGGCGAAGCGCTTGCCGAGCACGCCGATCGTGAGAAATGTGGTGGGCACCTGAATCATGGCGAGCAGCACCCAGCTCAAGCCGAGGCGATAGGCCACGCCCGGACCGCCCACGAAGCTGCTGGCGCTGGTGTAGCTGGCGATGATGGTCATAGCCAGCACGAAGCCGCCCATGGAGCGGCCGCCGATGAAATAGTCCTCGATGAAGCCCTGCGAGGAGTCGCTATCCGCCTTGTTACGCGCCCAGAAGGCGACCGCGAAGGACAGCGCCAGATACACAACGACGGGGATGAGGGTCAGAACATGCTCGTTCATGCGCGGTCCTCCCCGTCAGTGGCGGTAACTTCGTCTTCGGGGCTCTCGCCGGGCTCGTCGTCCAGCGGCATGGCGCGGAAGAAGAGACGGACCACGATCCACAGCAGGATCGTGACAAGCGGATAGCCGAGAATGCAGCTGTAGAAGAACCACGCGGGCAGCCCCAGCAGGTAGGTGTACTGTTCGGGATCGGTGTCGCCCATGCCATAGGCGCAGACGTACCACCACACGAAGTACAGGCCATATATGCCGAGAGCGAAAAGCGCCTCCCGGTTGGCCTGCGCGTGGCGCCAATCCCGCGACTTTCTATTCATGATGCCAAACCTGTCGGAAAAGGGTGTGCGAAAAGGATGGGCTTCCCGTTGGTCCTCCGGAAGCCCAATCCTAAAAAAATACCGGCAACGTCCGTCAACGTTGCCGGTATATGTCTACTCGCTTTCAGGGCATACTTGCAAATCTTCGTTCGCGGCGAGCCGGAATCGCTCCATCCCCCCAAGGTATATGGAGAAATGGCGTTCAAAGCGTTCCAATCCGCCCCGGCAAGGCCGGAAGCATGCCCTGCGAATTCGTTCCGGAGGCGCAAAGCCCCCGGAACGAGCGCTCAACTCGACATTAACCGAAGCGGTACTCGACGCCCATGGTGCCCTGCGGGTACTCCCACTTCTTCAGGATGGTCTTGCCGCACAGGATGCGGCAGGTGCCGCACTCAAGGCAGCCGGCACAGTCGAAGTGGATGTTGCCAGCCTCGTCACGCTTGTACAGGCCAGCGGGGCAGGCCTTCTCAAGCTTGGCGAATTCGGCGAGGTCGGGATTCTCCACCAGTTCGATATGGGGATTGCCTTCGTCAACGAAGAACTTGTTGACGCCCAGTTTCACATCGACATTGACGGTGCTCATATGGCTTTCGCTCCTTTGAGGCCGTCCTTAATCAGATTAAGGAAGCCAACTTTCTTGAGATGGGGCATGACCTTCTTGCGCAGGGGCACGGAAGGACCGTTGATGGTGAACAGATCGCTCATGATGCCGGTCACCATCTCGGGGTAGTCGTTGAACATGCGGGGGTTGTCGAGGAAGCCCGGCAGGTTCTTGTAGAGGTTCAGGTCCTTCATGACGAAGCTGTTGTCCAGCTCGGCCTTGTAGGAGGCCAGGCCCTTCTCGCTGTAGTCGCCAGCTTCCTTGGCGGCGATGACGGCCTTGGCAGCCGCTTCGCCGGAAGCGATGGCGAGGTCCATGCCACGCACGGTGTAGCCCACATTCAGGCACAGGCCAGCGGCGTCGCCGGCGATGAGCACGCCGTCACCGACCAGCTTGGGCAGCATGGAGAGACCACCCTCGGGCACCACGTGACCGGAGTACTCGACGGTCTTGCCGCCCTCGACGAGGGGCTTGACGGTGGGATGATTCTTGAAGTCCTCCAGCATCTGGGGAACGGTCTTGCCCACCTCGGCCATGTTGTGCAGGCCGAACACCACGCCGAGGGAAATGCTGTCCTCGTTGGTGTAGATGAAGCCGCCGCCCATGTAGCCAGCGGAGGGCATACCAGCGAACAGCCACGCGGCGCCTTCCTTGTCGGAGCAACCGAAGCGGTCGTTGATCTGCTGCTTGGAGAGCTGGATCACTTCCTTGACGCCCACGGCGCAGTGATGGGGGGTGACCTTGCTCACCATGCCGAGCTTCTCGCCAAGGATGGAATTCACGCCATCGGCGAGGATGACCACGTCGGCCTCCATCTCTTCGCCACCGGCGACCACGCCACAGACCTTGCCATCGCGCACGATGAGGTCATCCACGCGGATGCCGGGAACGATGCTGGCACCGGCCTCCTCGGCCTTGCCCGCCAGCCACTGGTCGAAGCGGGAACGCAGCACGGAGTAGGAGCGGTTCGCCGGATCGTCGGACTCGGGAGAGGCGAAGTCCAGCGTGGCGCTCTTGGTGTCGTCGATGAAGGAAATCTTCTCGTGGACGATGCAGCGCTCCACGGGGGCTTCCTCGGCGAAGTTGGGGAAGATGCGCTCAATGCTGTGGGCGTAGAGACGGCCACCGGTCATGTTCTTCGCGCCGGGGAAATTGCCGCGCTCGATGACCAGCGTCTCCAGTCCGGCCTGCGCCAGCAGACAGGCACTGGTACAACCGGCCAGACCTGCGCCGACAATTATAACGTCAAACTTATCTTCGGACATGCTTACCTCACACGCGGCACGAGGCCATAGAAATGGTTTCTGTGTTCACGAAACTGACTTCCAGATGAGCGGAAGATCCGCTCCGCCGGGAATGGCGCTCGCGGTAAGGGGGCCGCGAGGGTCATTCCCGACACGAAATACATCAAAACAGGGACGCGATGCCGGAGCCGTTAAGGGCGTTGTACGGCAGTGCCCAGTACTTGATCAGAAACACGGAGACGAGCACGCCAGCCACGACCATGAGCCAGCCGTACATCCTGTCCTTGCGGTAATCCGAGACAAGGGCCTCGGAGGCGGGAACGCGGTGCAGCTTCTCCTGAAAGGCGCTCTCCTCCGCCGTCTTGACCTGCCCACGGGAACCGAGGATGCCCAAAATCACGCTGACGGCCACGCCGATGAAGAACGGGTCGAAGAGGGACACGAACGGCACGCCCGCAAACTCCTTCAGGCACTTGGAAACGAAGTACCCGAGGAATCCGCCGACCATGGCGAAGTAGGCGCCACGCTCGGTCAGCTTGCGGCTCCAGACGCTGGCGAAGGCCACATAGCCCCACGAGGCGGCAATGATGGTGCTCGCGAACCACGTGATCACGCGGATGCTCGACAGGTTCATGTAGGCCAGCACAAGGGCGATGAGGCCGACGACGAGCACGGTCACGCGGGTGAAGAACAGCTGGGACACGTCCTTGCGCTTGTCGAGGTTCAGCACGTCGCTCGACAGGCTGAAGCTGACCACGGACAGGAAGGTGGACGCGGAGGAAAGTCCGGCCGCCATGATGCCCGTCAGCAGGATCACGCCGACGATCTTGGGGGTGACCTCGTAGGCCGCCCAGATGATGACCCGTTCAGGCTCGGTCATGCCGGGATTGAGCGGAATGACGCACACGGCGATCAGATAAAGATAGATCAGGAACACCACGGTCAGCAGAGCGGACAGCACGCCGGAACGGAAGATGACGTGCTCGTTCTTGGCCATCAGGTTGCGTCCGGCCTGCCACGGGCTGACGCCCACGGCGACCATCCACACGATGCCCATGGTGATGGCATAGAGCATGATGTCCATGACCGAACCGCCGCCCGTGTTGCCGTGATAGTCGAGAAGACCGGCGGGGGTGGCGGGATTGTTGGCCAGATTGGCAATCAGGTCGCCAAGGCCGCCCGCGGCCTTGAACACGTAGGGTCCGGCAACGAGGGTGGCACCGAGGAAGAAGATGAACATCATCGTGTCGGTGATGATCACGCCGCGCGAGCCGGAATAGAAGGTGAACAGGGTGATGCACAGCCACGACACGAAAAGGCAGGTTCCGCGATCGAAGCCGGTCATGGTTTCCATCAGGATGCCGGTGCCCTGGATGACGCTCAGCAGGTATGCGGTCAGGGACACGACCGTCGTGATGCCCGCGAAACGGCGGATGCGCTCGCTGTTGAAGCGCTGCCAGAAGTAGGACGGCATGGTGTTGACCTGCGCACGCCGGATGTACCGACCGAAGAACAGGCCGCCAAGCACGTAGCCGCTGGCGCACAGCGTGTTGATGAGAATCATGGTGGTGATGTTGCCGGTGTAGCAGTAGGCGGTATCACCCATGAAGCCATTGGTGCTAAGCATGGACGCAAACATGGTTCCCGTAATCAGGAACGTCGGAGCCTGTCGTCCGCAAACGTAGTAGTCCTCGATATTCTTGACTTTCAAACCAGCATAGATGCCAACTAGCATGTATGCGATGATGCTGAGGAGAACTCCACCAGTATAAATATTCATGAACGGGTTCTCCTGCTTACATTTTCTCGTCTTCGATGCCGTGGCGCTTCTGCTCTCGATACAGATCCCAATTCAGGTACAGGCCGACGGCCGCGATGCAGCCGCCTATGAATAGTGAGAATACGATTTCACCCATACACAACTCCTTCCTTGCTCACAGCCTACAAGACGATGTGCGAAACGCACGGGAACACTTCCTCGCTTTGGCTGGCGCTCCCCCCTCCCCTCTTGCGTGCGACAGGGAAAGCAGAACGTCATATGCACGAGCCTCCACCGAGGGAGGCCTTCATCCATATCTTCAAATACCGGATGCCACCTTGTGCCTTGCCACTGCTGTTCCAAACGTAGCAGCATGTCACGAATCACATCCGCACTGCGGCGGCATCGTCAGAATTCTGCATCATCATCGAGAACAAGGTTAAAATCCCTGCTGACGATGATGGAACAGCGTCCTCAGCAAGCAACCAGCCCCATCAAAAACTGGGAGAACGGCGAATATCCAACTGCCCGCATAGTGTAAAGGGCATCGTTTTGCCCCAGATACGGACTATGGCAACGAGCATTGCGCGCGCTGCCAATAAAAAGCATATCTTCCCGCTGGTTATGCTGAAGCTTGCATCATCGTTCGAACAAAAAATGCGCGTTCGAAAAACTTTTCCCTTCGTTTTCAAGCCCCGGAGGCGCGGGCCTGCCCGGCAGGACGACGGGCAGGCCCGCAGAGGGGCTTATATCGGCAAAACTACGCCTTGAAGGCGTTGATGAGGGCCGGAACAACCTTGTACAGATCGCCCACGATGCCGTAGTCGGCAAACTGGAAGATCGGAGCGTTCTTGTCCTTGTTGACGGCAACGATCACCTGAGCGCCGTTGACACCAACCATGTGCTGGATCTGGCCGGAGATGCCGAGGGCCAGGTACACTTCGGGCTTGGGCATCACGCCGGAGATACCGACGTAGCGCTCGCGCTCCATCCACTGCTCGCCTTCGGCGATGGGACGGGAGCAGCCAAGCTCGGCGCCCAGAGCGGCGCAGAGATCCTCGGCGATCTTGATGTCTTCCTGCTTGGCAATGCCGCGGCCGATGGAGACCACGCGCTTGGCCTTGTTCAGGTCGACGCTGCTGCCCTGCTTGGCGCGGCGCTCGATGCACTTCACGGAAGCCTTGGGCTCGACGAAGGCCACGGAAACGGCCTCGCCGGTCTTGGAGGCGTCCTCGGCGGCGGGAGCGAACACGCCGCTGCCCACGACAACGATGGACACGGAGGACTTCACCTTCTCCTCGCCAAGGGCCAGGCCACCAAACACCATGTGCTTGGCGAGCACGCCGTCGGCCTCAATGGCGATCTCGGCGGCTTCGGTCACGACGCCGGCCTCAAGACGCACGCCCAGCAGGGAAGCAAGGCCCTTGCAGCGGCGGGTGGAGGGCATCAGCACCAGAGCGGGCTTCTCGCCCTCGGCGATCACGGCGGCCATGGAATCGGCGTACGCCTCGATCACGCGGGAGGAATCGGCCTCGCCAAGGTGGTACACGGCGTCGGCGCCACACGCGAAGGCGCGGGCGACGTCGGCCTGGGAACCCAGAACGAAGGCGGAAACCTTCTCGCCCAGCTGGGCAGCGCCTGCGATCACTTCGGGCAGGCGGGAAGCTGCATCACTGAAGACCCAAACGTTGGAAATCTTGCTCATTTTATCCCCCGACTAGTTGATGACTTTGCGCAGGTTGCTGACAAATTCGGCGATCTTGTCGTCGCCGTCGCCCTCAACGATGATCCGCTTGCGGTCCTTCTGCTTGGGAGCCTTGACGGCAACGGACTCGACCACTTCGGCGGTCTCGATGCCAAGCTCGGCGGCGGTAAGAACGGCGACGGGCTTCTTGGCGGCGCCAAGAATGGCCTTCATGCCGGGGATGGTGGGCACGTTGATGTCAGCGGACACGGACACGACGGCCGGGAGGGTGATCTCCAGCACTTCGATCTCGTCGTCCAGAGCGCGCTCGGCAATGAGCTTGCCCTCGGCGCAGCTGACGATCTTGCTGATGCCGTTCACGGTGGCAACGCCGAGCAGAGCGCCCAGGCGCATGCCGACCTGCTGAGCGTAGAGGTCGCCGGAACCGTCACCGCAGAGGATCAGGTCGAAACCGATCTTCTGGGCGGCAGCGGCCATCACGCTGGCGGTCTTGTGGGGCAGAGCGCCCTTGAAGGAGTCGTCGATGACGACAGCGAGGTCGTCGGCGCCGCGGGACAGGATGTCCTTGCGGGCCTTGGTGTTCTCGAGCTCCTTGCCGCCCACGCTGAGGACGGTGATCTGGGCCTCGCCGGCGGCCTTGAGCTGCACAGCGGACTCGAGGGCGTTCAGGTCGAACTGGCTGATCTTCGGATCGGCCTTGCCGGTGTCGAGCGTACCGTCAGCGTTGACTGCGATATCCTGCTCTTCGGGAACCAACTTGCAACCGACAATGATTTTCATGCTTTCTCCATCCTATCTCTTGTATTGTTTCGACTCGGCAGCGCCGCCATGCGCTACCGGAAGGCCCGGCTCCCCTCGCGGGGAGCCGGAGCCGATAACAAGCTAAGGGTCGTTACTTCCACTCGGCCAGAGCGTAGTTGAGGTACGCGATTTCGGGCCGTTCGGCGTCGATGACGCGGAAATGGATGCTGTTGTCGCTCCACTTCCACATCTGGGTCTTCACGGTGCAGCCGGGGTACAGGGACTTGGTGATGCGGGTCTTGAAGCGGGTGAGGCGCTCCGGCTGACCGGGGAACAGGGTATTGATGATGTGGCGGCAAGCCAGACCGGCGGTGCTGACCGCGTGCAGGTTCGGCTTGGGATGGCCGAACTTCTGGGCGTACTCCCAGTCGATGTGCTGGGGATGGTAGTCGCCGGACAGGCGGTAGATCAGGGCGCGGTTGAGGGCGACCTCTTCGACAACCTCGAAGTCGGGCTCACGCTCGGGAATCTCGACAACGTCCTTCGGGGCCTTGGGGCCACCCCAGCCGCCGTCGTAGAGGGCGCAGTCCCAGCTCTCGTTGGTGAAGAGCTTGGTGCCGTTCTCGTCGAAGGTCTCGCCGATGTGCTGGGCCAGCAGGCCACGGCCTTCGCCGCGGTCGTAGAGGGCCTTGAGCAGCACGTGGGTGCTCAGAGTGCCGGACAGAGCGGTCATCGGCTCGTGGATCTGAAGGTCGAAGCCCCAGTGCAGGGAACCGCCCCAGTTGAAACCGTAGTCGATGGTCTTGGTGACTTCGCTGTCAACGATGGGCATGGCGGCGAACATGGGAAGGATCTTCAGGTCCTTCTCGTAGACGTACTCGAGGTCGGTCTTACCGTCGAAACCAGCGCCACAACCGAGAGCGAACAGGATCAGGTCCTTGAAATCGTACTTGCGCACGAACGGGCCGTAGGTCTTGCCCTGCATGTCCAACTTCAATGCCATTTTGATCATCCTTTGTATGACTGTGGTTACAAAATGTGCGGTGATTAATTTCTGACCATGATCACAAATTTAGGCTGACTAATCAAGCCCGGAATGCCCGGATGCCCAAATCGGGGTCTAATGCACCGCAGCGCACCAATCATCAGCAGCGAGCGAGCCGCTGCATTCAACACACTCATTCTTCAGAACGTTCTTCTGCACCTTGCCGGTGCTCGTTCTGGGAAATGACGTTCTGATTTCGATGAAGGACGGCACCTTGAACTTGGCGAGCCGCTTGGTGCAGTAGTCGAGGATTTCCTCGACACTGGCCGTCTCCCCTTCCTTCAGGATGACGAAGGCCTTCACCGCCTCGTCGCAGATGTCATCCGGCACGCCGACAACGGCTGCGTCCACGATCTTCGGATGGCACACGAGAACGTTCTCGATTTCGCTGCCGGAGATGTTCTCGCCGGAGCGCTTGATCACATTCTTGTTGCGATCGATGAAGTAGAAGAATCCGTCCTCGTCCATGTAGCCGGTGTCACCGGTACGCAGCCAGCCATCGGCGCTCAGGACTTCGGCGGTCGCCTCGGGGGCGTTGTAGTATTCCTTGAAGATGGTTCTGCCCGGCACACCCTTGACGCAGATTTCGCCGGGGGTCAGCGGCGGCACCTCAAGGCCGTCCTCGCCCACGATCTTCGCCTCGTAGCACAGGCCGGTGCGGCCGATGGACGGCCAGCGGCGCTCGTCGCCGGGGCGGTCGCCGATGATGCCGACGACGGTCTCGGTCATGCCATAGGAGGTCAGGAAACGGACGCCGAAGCGCTCCATAAACGCGTCCTTCTCCTGATCGGCGAGGTTCAGGTAGAAGAACACTTCGCGCAGGCAGTGGTCCTTCTCCCAGGTCTGGGCGGGTTGCAGCATCAGCGTCCGGACCATGAGCGGAATGCATTCCGTGATGGTGGCGCGATGCAGGCAGACCTGCCGCCAGAACCGGTGGGCACTGTACTTCTCCAGCATGATGAACGTCGCGCCGGTACTGAAGGTCGGCATGGCGGCGGTACACTGGAAGTCGATGTGAAAGGCAGGCATCATGGTCATGTATCGATCATCGGTCCTCAAGGCGCACTGCCACGCGGTGTAGCGTCCGGCGAACAAGAGGTTGTAATGGGTGATGACGACACCCTTGGGCCTGCTCGTGGTGCCCGAGGTGAAAATTATTTCGGCAGCGTCGTCGCTGCTCAAGGGAACGATCTCCTTCAACGCGGCCGGCTGCTCGCGCAGGGCCCGGCGGAAGTTGATGGTTCCCGGGATGTCATGGTTATCGTCCAGCCGGGTCACGAGGACGTTGTCCAGAGCGATCTTGCCTTCGCGCTGGAGTCTTTCGAAAACGGGATAAAATTTCTCTTCGGTGACGACGGTCTTCGCACCGCACTTGTTGATGAGATATTCGCTTTCGTTGTGCAGGTAGTGCACATTGACGGGAACCGTGATCGCACCGATCTTCGCAAGGCCGAACCAGCAGAATATGAATTCCGGGGTGTTGTAGAGCTGAACCGCAACCCTGTCGCCCTTGCCGATGCCGAGACCAAGAAAGAGATTCGCCGCCCGGTTGATTTCGCAGTTGAGCTGCGCGTAGGAGAACGCGCTGGTTGCGCCTTCGATGTCCTCGAAGACCAGCGCTGTCTTGTCGCCATGGGTGCGGGCCAGATCGTCCCACATATGGCGTAGGTTCTTTCCTCCAACAATATCCATCACAAGCACCTCGTCGCTCGACACATTACCCAGTCAGAGTGCATCGCGTGAAACGATGTGAGTTCGCAGAAGCGCAATGAGCGTCAGCAACGCTGAAATCCCGCCAAAGGAACCGGTAGTTCTGTCTTTCAGGCAAGAGGGATGGCCGCGTACGCGGCCATCCCTCCGCTTGCTACTTCACGTCGAAGGCTACTCGGCCTTCGGGGATGCTCCCAGCTTCACGAGGCCCTTGTCAGAAAGGGACTGGATCTGCTCGTCGGAGTATCCGATGTTCTCAAGAATGGCGGCGGAATCCTGACCGTGGGTCGGCATGCCGCGCCAGATCTTGCAGGGGTTCTTCTTGAACTTGGGCATGATGTTCGGGCCCTTGAACTTCCTGCCGTCCATCGTGTCCCACTCGGTGATGGATTCACGAGCGACGTACTGGGGGTTGACCTCCAGCTCGGGGAAGGTCAGCACCTTCGCGAAGGCGACGCGGAGCCGTCCAAACAGCTCCTGCACCTCGGCGATGGTGTGATCCACGAGGTACGCATCGAGCTTGTCCTCGATGTAGGCGGCAGAGGGGCACTTGCGGCTGATGAGCTGGGTGCCTTCGGGGAACTCTTCGGTTCCGAGAAGCTCGGGGCAACCGATCAGGTCGAACATTTCCTTGATCTGGTTGATGCCGACCAGCTCCATCACCATGAAGCCGTCCTTGCACTTGTAGGTACCGCAACCAACCCAGTAGGGATCCCTACCCTTGAACTGACGGGGAGAGATCTCACCACCGTTGAAGTAGTCCTCCATGTAGTACTGGCCAACGCAGAGCATGGCCTCGTACATGGCGACGTCGATGCTTTCGCCCACGCCGGTCTGCTTCGCCTTGTACAGGGCCGCCAGCACGGAGCTGGTGACGGTGAAGCCGGACACGTAGTCCGCGGTGTAGGGGAACGCGGGCATGGGCTGCTCCTCACTTCCGTTCTGGATGAGGTAGCCGCTGAATGCCTGCGCGATGGTGTTGTAGGCGGCGGAGTTGGTGTACTCGTCCACGCCGTACTGACCGAAGCCGGACAGGTGGGCGATGACCAGAGCCGGATTGTGCTCCCAGAGCAGCTCGTCGGTGAGGCCACGGCGAGCAAAGGCGGGGCCCTTGCTGGACTCGATGAGGATGTCCGTGGTCTCCATGAGCTTCAGGAACGCTTCCTTGCCTTCATCCGAGAAGATGTTCAGGGACAGGGCGTGCAGGTTGCGGCGGGAGTACTGGGGATAGTTCGGCTGCACGCGGATGGTGTCCGCGTAGGCAACATTCTCGATCCAGATGACTTCCGCGCCCCACTCGGCCAGCATCTGTGCGGAGAAGGGACCGGCAATCTCGATAGCCGAGAAGACGACCCGAAGGCCGCTCAGGGGGCCGAACTTGGGGGTGTTCAGTAGCTTGGTCATTGTGCTTATCCTTGCAGTATTGAGTGCAGTGGGTTGTGGACGACTAGCGGTACTGCTTCAGAACAGCGCGGCCCAGGGTCAGGATCTGCATCTCGTCGGAACCGCCGGAGAGACGGTCGATGCGCAGGTCTCGCCAGAAGCGGCCCACGCGGTGACCGGTCACGCCGATGCCACCGAGCACCTGCATGGCGGTGTCGACAACGAAGAAGGAGGCGTTAGCGCAGAAGTACTTGCACATTGCGGAATCGCCGGAGGTCATGGTGCCGTTGTCGCACTTCCAGGCGGTTTCGAAGAGCATGTTCTTCATGCTGTTCAGCTTGATCGCCATGTGGGCGAACTTTTCCTGAATCAGCTGGGTGCGGCCGATGGCCTGGCCGAACTGCACGCGCTGGTTGGCGTACTTGGCGGCGTCCTCGAAGGCGCACAGGGCGATGCCGTAGTTGGTGCAAGCAACGAGGAAACGCTCGGCGTCGAACTCTTCCTTCACGCGGTTGAAGCCGTTGCCCTCAACACCGAACAGGTCCTTCTCTTCGAGCTCGACGTTGTCGAACACAATCTCGCAGCAGCTGTCCATGCGCAGGCCGAGCTTATCGAGCTGGTTCAGCTTGATGCCGGACTTGCTCATGTCCACGAACCACTCGGAGAACACAGGGCTCTCGGAAGCGGCGTCGCGAGCCATGACCACGAGGTAGGGGCAATGGGCGCTGGAGGTGATGAAGCACTTCTGGCCGTTCAGGTACACCTTGCCGTTCTTGCGGGTGTAGGTGGTCTTCAGGCTACCCACGTCGGAACCGGCGCTGGGCTCGGTGATGGCGGAGTTCCACATCTGCTCGCCGGTGCCGCGCAGGGCGAAGATCTTGTCGATCTGCTCCTGGGTGCCGTGGCGCAGAATGGTGCTGAAGCCGGGCAGCTGGTACAGGACGTAGGTCGGAGCGCCGTGACGGCCAAGCTCCGCCCAGATGGCGGTCAGGGTGACCATGCCGGCGTCCATGCCGCCGTGTTCCTCGGGCAGGAGCATGGTGTCGATGCCCAGCTCGGCGAGTTCCTTAACCCAGCGGATCGGGTACTCGTGCTTCTCGTCGCACTCGACGAAGTAGCTTTCCCAGTTCTCTCTTTCCATCAGCTCGCGAACGCCAGCTACGAAAAGTTCCTGTTCATCAGAGAGCTTGAAATCCATGATTGAATCTCCTCAGGGGTTTAAGCTGCGAGATGCCTGCAACTCGTTATGGAATTACCAGTTCTTGTTCTGCTTAGCGTCCTTGAAGAAGGACACGACGATCATGATGTTCACGAAGAACAGCGGGCAACCACCAGCGATGATGGCCGTCTGCAGGGGCTTCAGGCCGCCCAGGGCCAGCAGGGTGACACCGATGACGCCAACCAGCACGGACCAGCCAACGCGAACCCAAACCGGAGGCTCGGAGTAGCCGTCGGCCTCGGTGCAGGTGGACATGGCCAGGGTGTAGGAGCAGGCGTTGATCAGGGTCACGGTCGCCACGAAGCAGAGAACGAAGAACACGGAAATGGTCAGGGTGCTGAACGGCAGAGCGGCCCAGGTCTCGATGACCGCGCGGGGAGCGCCGTACTGGGCAACCAGGGAGGTCATGTCGAGCACGCCACGATGGATCAGGTCCATGGTGTTGCCGCTCAGGATGGTCCACATGATCCAGGTGGTGGCGGTCAGACCGGCAACCATGCCCACGCAGACCTCACGCACGGTGCGGCCACGGGAAATGCGGGCGAGGAAGATGCAGGTCTGGATGGTGTAGATGACCCACCAGGCCCAGTAGAACACGGTCCAGCCCTGCGGGAAGCCGCCGCCGGTGATGGCGTCGGTGTAGAACAGCATGCGGCCGAAGTTGTTCAGCAGGATGCCCACGGAATCGGTGAAGTAGTTGGCGATGAAGGTGGTGCCGCCGATGCACAGGATCCACAGCAGAACAGCGATGGACAGGTAGCAGCGCAGGTCGGAAGCGATCTTGATGCCCTTGTTCAGACCGAAGGCAACGCAGATGGCGTTGAAGATAATCCAGCAGCCGATGATGGTGGCGTCCAGACCAAGGGTGTGCGGCACGCCGAAGAGGTACTGCATGCACTCGGTGACCAGCGGAGTGGCCAGACCAAGGCTGGTGCCCATGGCGAGGATCAGAGCGACGATGTAGACGTTGTCGATGATGATGCCGACGAGGCCCTTGCAGTGACGCTCACCCAGCAGAGCGACAAGGGTGCCGCTGGGGCGGACGACGTTGATCTTCTTCACGAACAGGAAGTAGCCGAACACAACGCTGAAGAAGCCGAAAACGGCCCAAGGCAGCGGGCCCCAGTGGAAGAGGCTGTAGGCGAGGCCGTATTCCTGCGCGGTGACGGAGAACGGCTCAAAACCGAAGGGCGGGGTCGAAACGTAGCAGTATGCCTCGTAGGATCCCCAGAAGAGCACTGCGGCGGAAGTGGAGGAAGCGAACAGCAGGAACAGCCAGCTGGAAGTGCTGAATTCAGGCTCCTCTTCGCCGAGCTTCTTGTTCTTCCAAGGTCCGAAAACGAACCAGGCCCAACCAGCGGCCATGATGATCATGTACCACTCGAATGCCCAGCCCCAGGAGAAGGTGACATAGTGGAACAGGGCGTTGATGACGCGGTTTGCGGCGTCAAGATCGCGCACCGTCAGGTAGCACAGGATACCCACGATGATCAGCGAAGGGAAAAACACCTTGGGATCAATTTTTACAGATGCGTTCTTTTTGGGTTCCATCCCCAATACTCCAGATGAAATTGGAAAGTCGTTCGTCAAGCCGGCCCCATCAATTCGCCGAACCGTCATGCCCCGCCGGGTTCATCCGTCGGGCGGCCCATCTTGGCGCGAACACGGGTGCCACTCTCCGTCACTGGCGAAATGCCCCTAACCCCAACAAGCCCATTCATCCGCGCACGCGCGCGTAACTCCGATACCGAGCTTTTGCAGCCTCCAATCACTTGGCATCTCGTCAAGCGCTCATGACTTGCGGACATCTTCGGGAGACGACGCGCGTACATGACGAACTTTCAGTCGAGGACCTCACGCGGCCAAGTCCTCCGCGCACCGCCGTCACCTGCGCGAGGGGGAAAGCCCTCGGCGACATGGCAAACCAGTCGATGCGCCCTGCTCCGTCTTCCGGCCCCTCGGTTTCAACCGGGGAAGCCCAAAATCGGTCCGTCATGTCAAAGGTGAAGCAAGCGCCTCGCCCGCGCGTCTTGCGCGGCGGAAACCTTCGTCTACGAAAGCAGAGCATCTCCAGACCACAGCCCTCGCGATGCTCCATATTTTCCGCTATGATTTCCGATAGTTGGCGCTAGCCACCCAGATTTTCCACACTTCGTGTGTTCCCGTTGCCGCGCACGTGAAAATTTGCATAATCATGTTCATATTGCAATCACAATTTTTTTATGAACGCGTTCATGACCGTGATCACAGCAAATAATGCTAATTTTTTCAGAATGTTAACCTAAATCTTTTTTTGGTTTCATTACTGCGGCAGAAACACCGCGAGAGAAAACGAAAGGACGAACCGACGGGGATATTTCGCGAAACAGGCGTTTCACCAGCTATTTCATCCATGCATGGCCGAAATGTGCATACCATGGACACAGTGACGCCAACAAATGACGACATCAGACGACAACCAGACCAAATCAACGGCTATGTACACGCAAATCAAAGAAATCCAGTACTCGAAGCATGCATAACCCAATGTCGCGAGCATGAAATAGCGAAGTATGTTCGTGCATTGTTTCCGCATAGCGTCGTGACACGCTCTCCAGCTCATGATTGCAAAACAAGAACAATCATCCCTATTCACGACAACACTGCCGCTGCGTATGAAATACGCCTCAACATGCATAACAACCGACAAAAAACCCCTTCCGCCAGGGAGTCCGTAGCTCCCGGCGTAGCCTGTCAAAAGCCACCGCCCCCCCACGCAATCGGGCCCGATTGACACGTTTGGCACAAGCAAGCCAATACCCTCCGCAACCCCTTGACAAATAAAATCAATCATAATATATAGTTGTGCTCATAGCACATAGCTGACGGCTCTTCCCGAGACATTCCAAGGTCTTAAACCGAAAAGCGAACCAACGCCTTACGGCTGGACGCCCACGCATGTACTTCGCGCCCCCATACGACCCGATGGAACGCTTTCGCTTCCATCCCGCAGGCATTGCCCAAAGCCGTTCACCGCGCTCGGGACTCCGGAGCTTCAGCCCTCCTTATCATTAATATATGGGGCTGCTGTTTTTGCTTGCACCAGCCGCGCGAAAATGCCCCATTGCGCGAATCTTTGACACAGCACGCAGCGTCCCTGCCACACCAGCCGCACACCGCCACAGCCAGCGCCCGGCCGCGACAGGGTTCAATGCCGGACAACCGCACCCAACAACGGCTGAACCACGCATGCCCAGCCCACGAAGAACACCGCCTCCAGTGGCGTCGGCGGGGCGTTACGCATCCCCTTTCGGATTGAGAGCAGGACAATCGCCATGCGGACAGAACGGGGAAGGCAAAGCTGACACGGCCTTCACGCGGTTTTCGAAATTGACAAAGGCGCAACTGCTGCCTAAGCAGCTGTTCGCCTAATCATGATTTTACCCGCAGTGGATTTATTTCATGACCGCGGTTATAAATTGGATGGCACGTTGAGAACGTCCCGGCCCGCACATGGCTCGCGAACGTGCGGGATCACGGGAAAATCGACGCTTCACGGGCGATATACACCGCGCACATCGCGCGCAGGCAAACGCCCCGCGCAGGGCGGCAAGGACATTGGCAGCCTGTACACGCCGCGACCACACTACGCCGCGACAGTGGGCGTAATGAAAACGACTTGATCTGACACATTTGGCGCACGAAACTATCAAGGTTTGGAGCAAGAGACAGCATATGCAGACATCGCAGGACAGGTCCAAGATCAAGCAAAAGCGCATAATGACGTATTTCATCAAGGCCGCCAACGAGATCATCAAGCAGGAAGGCATTGGTGCGGTCACCATCCGCAAGGCGGCGGACATAGCCGGCTATGCGAGCGCCACACTTTACAATTACTTTGACAACCTTCCGCATCTCGTCTTCCTCGCCACGATGCACTACCTCGGCGAGTACCATGCCGCGCTTCCCCGCTACCTCGCCGGGTGCAAGAATTCGGTCGAACGCTACATGGCCATCTGCCAGTGTTTCACGGAATTCTCCCTCGACGAGCCGGAGATTTACAAGCTGCTGTTCTTCACCCATGGCGACGAGAAGCTCGAAGAATACACCAGACAGTACTACGAGCTGTTTCCCGAGAAGATCAAGAAGGACTGGCCCGCCCCCCTCGACAAGATCTTCAACATCAACAACATCTATCGCCGCAGCGCCATCATGCTCGACGACTGCGTCAACGAGGGCTTTCTCAGTCGGGAAAGCGCGGATGCGTTCAACGACATCGCGCTCATGGTCTCCAAGTGCATCCTCCAGGACTTCCAGGATGGCCTGTTGGACAAGGACACCGCCCTCAAAAAGACCATGGACTACTACCACCACCTGCTGGGGAGCTACCTGGACCCCGCGCATCGCAACCTGATGCCCGATCTCGAAAGCCTCAAGCGTCCGCAGGTGACCCCCGGCGAGGTCGAACTCGCCGCGCAGGCCTAGGCACAGCCTCGGCATACCTCGCAAAAAAACAAGGCGCACATGGCGGATGCATTCCACCATGTGCGCCTTGTTCCTTTTCCACCGGGGCGAAGGACGCCCGCGTACGCCGCGAAGCAGGCCGCCGCAGACGAGGATTTCTCCCGCCTGCGGCCAGTCCGCTCCGTCCTAGAAAAACGGATTGTGAATCTTCTCGTCGCCCGCCGTGGTCGAAGGGCCATGTCCGGGGTAGAGCACCGTCTTGCCCGGCATGGTGAATATTTCATTCTCGACGGAACGCATGAGCGCCTTGATGTTGCCGCCGGTGAAGTCCGTCCTGCCAATGGAGCGGGCAAAGATGAGATCACCCACGAAGGCCACGCCCTCTCCTGTGAAATGGAAGGTCAGCCCGCCGGGCGTGTGGCCGGGGGTGGGGACGACCTTGCACTTCTTGCCAAGGAATTCATGCATACCCTCCGCGATGGGGGTATAGCGGAAGTCCTCCTGCAAATCGGGATAGCCGGAATCGCCGCAGCCGAGAATCTCCATGTCGACGAGGAAGGCGTCATCGGCACTGGCGAGGATTTCCGCGCCGGTCAGCCGGGCGAGCTTGGCGGCTCCGTAAAAGTGATCGATGTGGATGTGCGTGACGAGGATATGCGTCAGCGTCAGATTTTCCTTCTTCAAAACATCAAGCACCGCCGAGGAATCGTCGCCGGGATCGATAAACACGGCCTTGCTGCCCTCGGACAGCAGATACCCATTGGTCTGGTACGGGCCAAGGCAAAACTTCCGGATCTTCATCGGGACTCCTTGCAAAGCGGTTGACGGAGTGGGAGCGAACGCACTCGGACGGCGGCCTGCGGTCTCCCGCACTGCCTCCTGTCGCACACGATGCGTCGCGACACGCCGCTCTCATGATCAGATTGGTTAACGGTTCGCCACGGTGGGCGCCGGAAAGCGCAGCCCACTGCGCAGCGCCATCCCGGTGAGGATTGCCGCGCCCGCATGGCGATCGTACATGGCGTCTTTATCCAGAATTGCGCCCACAAGCAAGCGAAGCCCTGCGCGGGCTCTCCGGGCCACGCCAGAGCAACCGGCTAGCAGGTCCGCCCGGACGGTGGAAGATAAGATTCTGCGCAATGTTGTCAAGAATCGACAGATGCGCAGCCGCCCGGTATCCTCGCACCCGAATTTCCCAGTCGGCATCCGCCTCTCACGAAAAGCGAAGCGAAACTCCCTGCGCACGCCGCAGGCGACATTGGCCACAACAGCTTGCGCACAGATCCTCCCCCGCTTCGGAAGCGGAAACCGGAATTCATACCAGACGGTATCTTTTTTCGTAATATTCTGATTTCATACAACAAAAATAAAACCCGCGCCGGACTTTACAGGCACACCCCCTTGTATCAAGGTGAATACGCCAAGTTTTCCGGCAAGATACAGGAACACAACATGTTCATTCGCAAGGATAAAATGATGATTCAAATACTGCGCGCAACCCTTCTTCCGCTCCTGGCGACGCTGGCGCTCCTGCTTTCCCCGCCAACGGCTCATGCGGAGAAACCCGCCGCCATAGTCAAAACGAGCACCATCGGCCAAGGAACCATTCAGGCTGCGGCCACATTCACCGGCTCCACGCAGTTCCACCGACAGGCCAATCTGGCCTCCGAACTAAGCGGACTGGTGGAAAAGGTCTTCGTGGACGAGGGCGACACCGTCAAGGCCGGCGAAGCCCTCGCCTGCCTGAACACCGAATTGCTCGACTGCTCCATCGCCGCCGCGCGCGCCGCGCTGGCCGAGCAGAAGGCCGTGCTCGACAACGCGCGCATCGACCTTGAACGTAAAAAGAACCTCATCGACGGTAGCGTCATCTCCCGCGACGAATACGACAGCGCATTCTACGCCGAACGCACGGCCAGCGCCCGCTACGCCACCCTTGAGGCGGAACTCGAATCCCTGCTGACCCAGCGCCGCAAGGCCTGCGTCACGGCCAAGTTCGACGGCGTGGTTCTCGTCCGACACGTTCAGGAAGGCGAATGGATTACCCCATCCTCCGCACTGTTCACCGTCGCCGCCGCCAAGGAAGTCGAGGTGCGCGTCCACGTGCCCCAGCGCCATCTGCCCGCCCTGCGCAAGGGCGCGCAGGTCACCGTGGCGATCCTCGGCGAGGAGCAGGAAGGCACCATCCGCGCCATCGTTCCAGACGGCGACCCCAAGACGCGAACCATCCCTGTCATCATCCGCCTGCGCGACCGTGGCACCGCTGCCGGTCTTGAGGCGTCCGTCACCATGACCGTCGGAGAGACGAAAACTGCCCTCATTGCCCCGCGTCAGGCCCTCGTGCGCCACGCCAATGGCGACGGCTACAGCGTATTCACCATCCGCGACGGCAAGGCATGGGCCGTTCCGGTCCGGGTGGAAGGCTACGCGGGCGACATGGTTGGTTTCTCCTCCGACGCGCTCAAGGCTGGCGCGCCGATCGTCACCAGCGGCAACGAACGACTCCGGTCCGGCCAGCCGGTTGTCCGGTAGGCACACATCATGGATCTCATCAAGGTAGCCATACGCAATCCGGTGGGCGTACTCGCCGCCGTCATCCTCTCGGTCATGGGCGGCCTGCTGAGCCTGTCCGCCCTGCCCTACCAGCTCACGCCGGACGTAAGCAAACCCGAGGTCTCCGTCCGCACCACATGGAAAGGCGCAAGCCCCTACGAAATCGAACGGGAAATCCTCGAACCGCAGGAGGAGAAGCTCAAGTCCATTCCGGGCCTCGAATCCATCGAAAGCATCGCCAACATGGAGCGCGGCACCATCAACTTGACCTTCCGGCTGGGCATTCCGGTCCGCGAGGCGGTACTTGAGGTCTCCAACAAGCTCGACGAGGTCAACACCTACCCCGACAACGTCGACCGCCCCTACATCCGCAGCACCGGCGACTCCGCCAACCCGGCCGTACGCATGTTCCTGCGCACGCTTCCGGAAAATCCGCGCCCCGTCTCCACCTACAAGACCTTCATGCAGGACGAGATCGTCCAGTACTTCGAGCGCATCCCCGGCGCGGCGCAGGTGGACGTGCGCGGCGGCACCAACGACGAGGTACACATCATCGCCTCCGCGCAGCGGCTGGCCGCCTACGGGCTGACCATCTCGGACCTCGTGGCCGCCCTATCCAAAGACAACATGAACATCTCGGCGGGCGATCTCGACGTGGGCCGCCACAACTACCGCGTGCGCATGGTCGGCGAGCATACCAGCATCGCAGACGTGGCGGGCACGGTGATCCGCGGCTACGGAGACCGCTTCGTGCGCGTAGGCGACGTGGCGGACGTCCGCCATGCCTACACCCTCAACGCGGACCCGGTGCTCTCCTCGGGCGCGCCGGGCATCGGCATGTTCATCCTGCCCCAGCAGGGCGTAAACGTGGTGGAACTGACCAACGAGGCCGACGCCGTCACGAAGCGCCTCAACGAAGACGTGCTGAAACCGCTGGGCGTCCGGCTGGACTGGGTGTACGAGCAGCGCCCCTACATCAATTCCGCCATAAGCCTCGTGCGCGGCAACATCTTCATCGGCGGCACGCTGGCCATCCTCGTTCTGCTCGTCTTTCTGCGCAGCGTGTCGGCCACGTCCATCATTTCGCTGGCCATCCCCATCAGCGCCATATCGACCTTCATGTTCATGAAGCTGGCGGACCGCAACCTCAACGTCATCTCGCTGGCGGGCATCAGCTTCTCCGTGGGCATGCTGGTGGACAACGCCATCGTGGTCCTCGAAAACATCGACAGGCACCGCAGCCTCGGCAAATCGCCCTTCGCCGCCGCCTACGACGGCACGCGCGAGGTCTGGGGCGCTGTGCTCTCCTCCACACTGACCACGGTGGTGGTCTTCCTGCCCATCCTGTTCATGCGCGACGAGGCGGGCCAGCTCTTCAAGGACATTGCACTGGCCATCACCGCCGCCATCAGCCTGAGCGCCGTGGTATCCATGCTGGTCGTGCCCATGCTCGCCGAGCGCATCTTCTCCTTCCGCGCGGCGCATCACAGCCAGTCGCACAAGCGCTGCGAGTGGATCGCCACGCTTGGCGAGCGCATCGCCGATTCCATGATGGCGCTGGTGCGCCTGTGCCTAAAGAACACCGCCACGCGCCTCGGCACGGTCATCGTCATGGTCGGGGCGTCCGCACTGGCCACATGGGCCATGTTCCCCAAGGTGGACTATCTGCCGCAGGGCAACCAGAACATGATCACGGCCATCATGGACCTGCCTCCGGGCCTGTCCACGTCGGAACGGCAGGAAATGGCCGACACCCTCGGCAAGGCCCTCGACCCCTACTATGGCAAGCAGGAACACAACGGCCTGCCGGGCATATCCCGCTATTTCTTCGTCGCCAACGAACGGCGGACCATCCTCGGCGTGTCGAGCACGCAGGAGCAGAACGCCCCGGCGCTCATCCCCCTGCTCACCGAGTTGACCTCGCAGTTTCCGGCGGTGCGCACCGTGGTCATGCAGCGCTCCATCTTCGCCTCAGGCCTCGGCAAGGGCCGCAACATCGACGTGGACTTAAGCGGCTCGGACCTGCCCGCCATGTCCGCGGCGGCAGCGCAAATGATGAAGCGCATAGGCGAGGCCATCCCCGGCGCGCGCGTGCGTCCCCAGCCGTCCATCGAACTCATCTACCCCGAAATGAACTTCATCCCGGACCGCGAGCGCCTCGCCTCCGTAGGCATGACACCCGAGGAACTCGGCATCGCGCTGGACGTGCTGCTCAAAGGCCGCAAGGTGGACGACTTCAAACGCCCCGGCGAGAAATCCGTGGATATGCTGGTCATGGGCGATCAGGGCGAACTACACGCGCCGGAGGATCTGGAGCGCGCGCTGCTCGTCACGCGGGACGGGGAAATCCTGCCCGTGGAGGCGCTGGCCAAGGTCGAGCGCACCGGCGGCATGAACGAAGTCCGCCGCCTGAACCAGAAACGCACCATCACCCTCCAGGTCACCCCGCCCAACGAAATGCCCTTGCAGGAGGCCATGGACATACTCTCCACGACCGTCATCCCGGACATGGAACACAGCGGCGACCTGCGCGGGCTGGAGACCTCGCTCTCCGGCACGGCCAGCAAGCTCACTCAGACGTTCTCGGCCCTGCGCGGCGGTTTTCTGGTGGCGGTGGCCATCACCTACCTGCTTCTGGCCGCCCTGTTCGGCAACTTCGCCTATCCGGCGCTGATCATGCTTGCCGTGCCGCTGGCCTCGGCGGGCGGCTTCATCGGCCTCAAGCTGGTCAACGTGACCATCGCCCCGCAGCAGCTCGACGTGCTAACCATGCTCGGCTTCGTCATGCTCGTAGGCATCGTGGTCAACAACCCCATCCTCATCGTGCACCAGAGCCTCATCAACGTGCGCGAAAAGGGCATGGACCACCTCGATGCCGTGGTCTCCGCCACCCGCAGCCGCCTGCGCCCCATCTTCATGAGCGCCACAACCAGCTTCCTCGGCATGCTGCCGCTGGTGGTCGCGCCGGGCGCGGGATCGGAACTCTACCGAGGCCTCGGCGCGGTGGTTCTCGGCGGCCTCATGCTCTCGACCGTGATGACCGTCTACCTCGTGCCGTCACTTCTGGCGTGGCTCATCCGCATGGAAAAACCCGGCAGCGCCCTACGCGCCGAGGCGGAGCGGGGCTAGGCGACAACGAACCAAAAGCTCAACACTTCGGCACCCCCTGTGCGCCAATGCGCACAGGGGGTGCTTCATAAGAAATAAATACCGCAACGACGGAATCGCAAGTCCTACCACAGGCACAAGCCCGAACAGACTACGTGGCGGGAAGGCGTCTGAAACGCTACACCTTCGTCGCGGTGACGGCCCCCTCTGGAGACGTCATCAAGAGCACGTCCATCCGCCCAGACCCGACAGCCACGCCACCGATCTGCACCTTATACGGCCTGCCATTCCGGCGGTGTACCGTCACCTCAATGATTCCTTCCCTCCCCATCGCCACACCCTGCCTGCCGCAATACCTGAACGTATCCTGCGCAGGCAGCTTTCCGTACAGCGACAGATAGGCCCCGCAAGGACCGTTTCCGTTTCCGGTAACAGGATCCTCGTCAATGCCGATCGCCGGAGCGAACATTCTGCCGCTGGTCAGGTTCTGGGCATCCGGCCCATTGAGTGTGAAGACAAAGAAACCATTGCAGCGTATGGCACGACTGCATTCGACAAGGGCCGCCATATCCGGCGTCAGGGAATCAAGCTTGTCCTCGGAACGGATGGGAACCATCACCTTGGAATGCCCAGTGGAGACCTCCTGCACAGGAAGATCAGGTAGCAGATCTGCAGCCTCCAAACCAAGTGCGGCAAGAATCCGATCAACCATCTCTCTGCCGTAGGGTGGCGAAAACACCACCTCCCCCTGAGTCATGACGACCTTCATGTCCTCACCGGACCCAACGATATCCACAGGCAGAATCCCCGCGCCAATTTTGGCGAAAACGGTGACGTCCGCCAGCCCAAGTGCTCTGGCACGGGCATGGTGCGCACCGACGGTAGCATGACCACAGGTAGGCACTTCCGTCGTCGGGGTGAAATAACGGATATGCAGTTCATGATCGGCGGCCTCAGGCGTCGGAATCATGAACGCGGTCTCGGAGACGTTGACCAATGCGGCCACAGCCTGCATCTCAGCTTCGCTCAATCCGGTTGCGTCCAGCACCACACCCGCCCGGTTTCCCTTGCCGGGCGTGGACGTGAACGCATCCACCAATTCAACCGTTATGTTCCTGTTCATGCGCGAAGAGTATGAATTCCCGCAGGCAAAGGCAATCTTCGGCAGAAAAACGTTACCCCGCGCATCCCACCCGTCACAAAAAGAAATCCCCCACGCGTACAGCCCGAGGGATTTCCATATCATTTGTCTGCCTCCAAAGGAAAAGCCCCGGCACAACCGGGGCTTTTTCTTTGGGCGAAACGACAAAAAAACAATGAAGCGTCAGCTCTTGATGGTGATCTCCACGTCGCCGGACGAGACGCCCTTGAGTTGGCGCAGCATGCCCATGATGGCACCGGAAAAGAGATCGCTGACGAAACCGTTCATGGGCACCGGCACGCCGCCGACGCTCACGGAGACGCTGCCCTTGCGGGCGCGGCACTGATCGGGCGTGGCCTTGCCCTCCACGATCTCGCGGGCAAGGGCGGCGCAGTCCTTGCGGCCACAGGACCCACAATCCAGCCCTGGCAGAGCGAAGCCCCGCGCCAGCACCAGATCCGCCAGCGTGACCACGTCCGTGACGTTGGTCATGTCCGGAACGGCGATAGTGCCGTAGCTCGCCAGCGCAAGGCCCTGATCCAGCGCCCCGGCGTCGGCGATGCTGCGCAGGAGCATAACGCGCGGCAGCCAGCCGAGGCTCTTGCCGCCCTCGACCACCAGCACGTCGCAGTCCAGGAGTGGTGCAATGTCGGGCAGATAGCGCTTGCCTTTCCAGAACAACGCAGCGCCGCTGTCGCTCAGCCCGGCACACACGCCGTAGGTTTCGCGCAGGCGGTCGGTGTCCGTGTCCGCGCCGTCGAGGCCGTGATGCGTGAACTTCGCAGCCGCCACGCGCACGCCGCGGCTCTTCAGTTCCTCGCCAAGGGCCACCGCAAGGGTGGTCTTGCCCGTGTCCTTGTATCCCACAATGCTTACAGCAATCATGCGTGATTCTCCCGCTTGCGGTTCAAGACTTTCCGAACCTGTACCGGGAACACCGGCACAAGGCAACACCCGCCAGCGATTCCGAACGGTTATGCATCAGAATGCATGCACGGCCCCGGCGGAGAAGCCCACGCTCACCGCGTCGCCACTGCGGATGTCGGATTCCATGAGACTGCGCCGGTCCATGAGTGCTCGAAAATCCGCACTGCCGCAACGCACGGCGACCTCGTACACGAAACCGAGGTCGCACACGGTGCGCACGTTTCCCTCATAACGCACGTAATGATCGGGAATGCCACCGTCGCGCGAAAGCACGAGGTCCTCGGGCCGTAGCGCCACATGGCCGCATCCATCGGCCACGGGATGCGGCAACGGACAGCGCAGCCCGTGGAACACGGCCTCCCCCGGTGCGAAATGCGCCTCGAACACATTCTTCATGCCCACGAACTCCGCCACGAAAGGCGTCCGAGGACGGCAGAACACATCGCGCACCGGTCCCACCTGCTCAAGCGCCCCATCACGAAGGACGCCCACCCGCTCGGCGAGGAACAGCGCCTCGGCAAAGTCATGCGTGACCATGAAGAACGTGGTCCCAAGTTCGGCGTGCAGGGTCTTGAGCAGAGCGCGAATCTCCTCGCGAAAGTTGGGGTCCAGCGCGGAAAGCGGTTCGTCGAGAAGCAGCACGGGCGGATTCACGGCCAAGGCCCGCGCCAGCGACACGCGCTGCTGCTCGCCGCCGGAAAGATTGCACACACCCCGCTCACGAATGCGCGACAGGCCGAGGACATCCACCAGCCACTCTACGCGCCGCGCGGCCTCGTCACCGGCAAGGCGGTGATAGCGCAGGCCATAGGTGATGTTCTCCATGACCGACAGATGCGGGAACAGCGCGTTGTCCTGATAGACGATGCCCACGCCGCGCCGCTCTGGCGGCAGGGCCGTCACGTCGCGCCCGGCCACGGTGATGCGCCCGCGCGCCTGCGGCACCAGCCCGGCCACGGACTCCAGCACCAGCGACTTGCCCGACCCAGTCGGCCCGATAAGGGCGAAGAACTCGCCATCCGCCACGTCCAGATTCACGTCGCGCACGCAAAAGCCCGGCAGGACGATATCCAGATGCTCCATACGGATCATGCGGCCCTCCTCGATGGCTGCGTCACCACGCGCAGAAGCAGGAACAGCACGAGACACACGGCGATGAGCCACACCGCCACGGGCTGCGAATAGCGCAGACCATAGGCCGTGAAGCGCTCGTACATGAGCACCGGTGCCACGCGGGGATGGTAGGCGACGATGATGATGGCCCCGAACTCGCTCACCGCCCGCGCCATGCACATGATGAACCCGGCCAGCATGTGCCGCCAGCACAGCGGAACCGTGACGCGCAGAAACGTCGCCGCGCACCCGGCACCAAGACTGCGCGACACGTTTTCCAGCCGCGCGGGCACGCCCTCGAAGCCGCTCTTGGCCGCGCTCACGTAAAAGGGCAAGCCCACAAAGGCCATGACCACCACAATGCCAAAGGATGTGCCCATGAGGCGCAGCCCCGCCGCGCCCAGCGCATCACCCAGCCAGTGCCCGCGCCCGGCGATGCTCAACAGCGCGATGCCCACCACCGGATGCGGCAGCATGATCGGCAGGTCAATGACGCTCTCCACAAGCTTGCGCCCCGGAAACGACGCCCGCGCGAGGAGCCACGCCAGCGGCGTCCCCAGCGCGAACACGGCGGCGGAGGCGGCCCCGGACGTCCATATCGAGAGCAGTATGGACTGGCGCACTTCGGGATCGCTCGCGGCCTCGGTCAGCGCTTCGAGGCTTGGCTGCGAGATCATCTCGTAGAGCGGCAGCAGGATGAAGGCCATGACCACCGCGCCGCACGCGCCGCACAGCCATGGAAACACGCCGCCGGAAAGCGGGAGCGCATACGCGCCCACTTTCCGGCGGAACGGGAATGAAGCTGCTTTGTCGGTCATCGGAAACCTAATCGCGGACCTCGACCAGCTTGGCGATGCCCGCCGGAAGCTTGTCCTTCATCTCCTGCGAGGGCACGCGGGCGGGAATGAACGGCGGCTGGCCCATCTCGCGCAGGATGCGCAGACCTCCCTCGGGGTCGAGCAGATAGGCCATGAAGGCCTCGGCAGCCTCACGGTTGGGAGCGTCACGCAGAATGGTCACGCCGTAGGTGCAGGACGAGCCCTTGCGGGTAATGAAGGTTCCGGGCTTCTTGCCGGTAACCTCAACCTCGGCCTGCGCGTAGAAGGGGTCCATCTTGTAGTTGCCAAGATTGATGTGGTCGTTGAGGGCCACATACTTCAGGCCATGCTGGACGGCCACGGAGAGGTACTCCCACGCGTAGTCCATGTTGCCGCTTTCGAGCAGGGAAATCAGTTCCACGGACTTGGGCCGGATGTTCTCCTGCGGACGGTTGGCCAGCAGCGCCTCGTACAGCCCCTTGCGGCCGTAGAACTTCTCGGCGAGCTGAAGCACCATCACGCTGCGGTAGCCGCAGGGGTCGAGGTTGGGATCGGAATGTCCCCACACCACGTCCTTGCGCAGGAGGATGTCCATCCAGTTCTCGGGGGTGATCTCCGAGGCATAGCGGCTCTTGTCCGTGTAGCACAGCACCAACTGGTTGCTGGCGAAGCGCACGTTGGCGTCGGCGAAGCCGGGTACGAGAGTCTTGTCGATAACGACGAAGTCGGCGGAGGCCATGATGTCGGCGGGCTTGCCCAGCTCGGAAATCATCCGCGCGAGCTTGGTGCTGCCACCGGCCTCGCGCAGGACATCCACGCCGGGATAGCGGGCTTCGAACTCCTGCTCCATGGCCTTGAAGGGCACGGACAGACTGCCCGCATGGAAGATGATCAACTGGCCCTTCGGCTCGGCGAACGCTGCGGGGGCTGCCATCGCAACGGTGAACGCCGCCAGCGCGGCGACACAAAGGATACGAGCGGCTACGAATTTCACGTGTGACTCCTTGTGCTTTCTCATGCTTGCCGGTTTGCGGAACCCATGCGCCACATACGACGCAAAGGGCCTCATCGGCATAGCACTCCAGCGAATCCACGGTCAAATTTTTCGTTCGAATTCATAGCGTTGGGATCATCATCGCCAAAACACACCCAAACAGACCGATTCCGACACACAGGTCCTCGGACATACAAAAGCCGCATCGCGTTTTGAAACGCGGTGCGGCTTCATGCTTCACAGTACCGGCTGTCCTGAAAACGAAAGGGGAAACTAGCTCACGATGCGTCCCTCGCGCATGCGGATGGTCTCGTCGGCCACCTCGCCCAGCCAATCGCGATCATGGCTGACCACGACGATGGTCGCGCCCCAGTCGTCGCGCGCGGCCTGCGCCGCGCCCATGATGCGCTTCGCGCTCTCCTCGTCGAGGCTGGCCGTCGGCTCGTCGAGCAGCAGCACGCGGGGCCGCAGCACGAGCCGCGCGGCAAGGGCCACACGTTGCGCCTCGCCGCCGGAAAGCTCCCGCCAGCTTCGGCGCAGGAACTTCTCTGGAGCAAGGCCCACCATGTCCAACGCACGCCCCACGCGCTCGGCATCGTGCGGCTCGCCGCGAACGGCAAGCCCATAGGCCACGTTGCCCTCCACGGAGCGCTTGAGGAGATACGGCTCCTGCGTCAGCAGGGTCACCTTGCGCCGCACGCCGTTGCCATTTTCCGCGCACACCTGCCCGGCGAATCGGATCGTCCCGCGCTCCGGGCGCTCCAGAAAGGCCAGAATACGCATAAGGGTCGACTTGCCGCTGCCGTTGGGACCGGCCACGCCCACGATGCGGCGCTCGCCGATGCGAAGCGATTCCACGTCGAGCACGGTGCGCCCGGCGTACACCTGCCGCACGTTGTCCAGTTCGTAGATGGCGCTCATCGGTCGTACTCCGCTAGCCGTCGCAGGCCGGAAACGGAAAGGTTGACGCCGAAGGCGATGAACAGGAGCACCAGCCCGAGGGCAATGCCCATGGCGAACTGCCCCTTGCCCGTCTCCAGCGCGATGGCCGTGGTAATAGTGCGGGTGTGCCACTTGATGTTCCCGCCGACCATCATCGAAATGCCCACCTCGGACACGATGCGCCCGTACGCGGCCACCGCCGCCAACGCGAGATGATAGCGCGCCTCCCAGAGGGTGGTGGCCAGCACCTGTCGGGGCGACGCGCCAAGGGTCTCCAGCGTCAGCCGCAATCGCCGGTCCATGTTCTCCACGGCCGTGGCGGTCATGGCTACGACGATGGGCAGCCCGAGCATCACCTGCCCCAACGCGATGCCCGGCAGCGTGAACAGCAGTTCCAATTCGCCGAACGGACCGCGACGCGACAGCATGGCATAGACCAGAAGCCCGATGACCACCGTGGGAAAGGACAAAAGCGTGTCCACCACCATACGCACCCCGCGCTTGCCGGGAAACGTGGAGTGCCCGAGCAGAAAGCCCAGCGGCGCGCCAAGGATCATGCTGCCCGCAATGGACAGCGACGACACGACGACCGTGGTCCTGATGGCGGAATAGGTCTCGGGATCGAGGGAGAAGAGGAGCACGAAGGCCCTGACAAGTCCGTCCAGAAGGTAATCCATGGTTCTCCGTAGGCGTCCGGGAAAAACCGGCACGGGGTTCTGGCGAAAAAAAGGCCGGGCCGCGCACTGCGCCGCCCGGCCGTCGATTCGGTCGATGTGCTCTCTACCGCGTCCGACTAGCGGGCGTTGGGGGTGAAGAGCTGCTTGCCGAGCAGGCGGAACTCGGCGATGCGCTGCTGGGTGGGGGCGGAAGCCATCCACTCCCGGAAACGGGTGGCGAGGTCGTACTTGACCTTGGCGCACTTCTCGGGATTCACACACAGCACGCTGTACTGGTTGAACAGAGCCTTATCGCCTTCCACGATGATTTTCAACGGGGCGTCGCCGTTGTTGGTGGCCTCGTACTTGATGTAGGTGCCACGGTCAGTCATGGTGTAACCATTGCGCTCGGCCGCGACGTTGATGGTGGAGATCATGCCCTGACCGGTCTGCACGTACCACGGAGCCTTGTCGGGCACGGCCATTCCGGCGGCCTTCCACAGGGAAAGCTCCTTCTTGTGGGTGCCGGAGTTGTCGCCACGGCTGACGAAGTCGATCTTCTTCTCCGCGATGGTCTTCATGGACTCAACGACAGTACGGCCGCGCACGCCTGCGGGGTCGCTCTCGGGGCCGATGATCACGAAATCGTTGTACATGATCTCGGTGCGGTCCACGCCGTATCCCTCATCCACGAACTGTTTCTCCGCCGCCGGAGCGTGCACGAGCAGCACGTCCACGTCGCAGTTGCGCCCCATGGCGAGGGCCTTGCCGGTTCCCACGGCGGTCCAGCGCAGTTCAATGCCCGTCTCCTGCTGGAAGACGGGAGCCAGCACGTCGAGCAAGCCCGTGTTGTCGGTGCTGGTGGTCGTGGCCATCATCAGAACGGGGGTCTGCGCCTGCGCCAGCACGGGCAGCGACAGAGCGGATACGAGCACCAAAGCGAGAATGAGCAGCAGTCGTTTTTTCACCTTTCCACTCCTTTCTGGTCGTTATTTTCCGTTTTTAAAACCTACTTGAAAGCTCTACTTATATGACTACCTGTATTGACTTGCGAAGCCAAAGTCCACCTCAGAGAGATATGCGCAAGGTTTGGCACCAGCCATCATGACGATTTTCCCTCGAACGCCACTCTTTTCATATTAAAATTCAGAGTGTTGATGAGGTATTGGTCTTTTCCATCGAAAAAGTGTATTGTGTTGAGGAAATTCAATCTTACAACCGCCTCCGCGCAGGTGATCCGACAATGCCATTCGATCCGCAAGCACGACTCAGACTGCTCGATATCCGGTTCCGACTGCTGCGTGAAAGGACCCACATCCCCGACGTTCTCGCGAACCTCGTCCACGATGTCCACCAGCGGCAAATAACCGCACGCGCCGAGGCGAACGTCCGCGTCACGGAAGACATGCTCACCCCGCCAGAACAGCGTGGTCCGGGCATTCCCCTGCTCCTGCGGGAGCGCTTCCCCTTCGACGCGGAACTGTCCGCCCGCCTCTTCGACGAATTCATCGCGCTCCTTCTTCCCCTTTCCGGTCCACTGGCCGACGCCGCCCGCCTCATCCGGGATTCGCGCACGGACCTCGACCTCGGCTCCCTGTTCTCCGCCCGCCTCGCCGACGACGAATCCCGCTTCGCGCTCTGGGCGGAAAAGACACCCAAGGCTCCGAACTGCATGAAATTCCTCATCCAGTCCTCCATGGCTCCGGGGCTGAACGAGGCCGCCGAACAGGCCGCCGAGGGCATGGACCTCGAAATCAGCCATGCGCCTGGCCCCTGCCCGGTTTGCGGGAGTCTGCCCTTCATAACGGAGCTTCGCGGCAAGGAAGGGTTCCGCCACGCCACCTGCTCCTTCTGCCAGACCACCTACCGCATCGCCCGGTTGAGCTGCCCCTTCTGCGGCGAGGACGACATGGAAAAGCTGGCCTACTTCACGGCGGAGGGCGAGGACGGCTACCGGGTCGACGTCTGCGACTCGTGCAAGATGTACATCAAGTGCGCGGACTTCCGGGCGATGGATCGCAAGACCATGCCGCTCATCGACGATCTCGATTCGCTGACGCTAGACCTTTTGGCTGCGGAGGAAGGCTACACGCGCCCCACGCTGTCCAGCCTCGGCTTCTGAACCGGAGACAACGGCATGCCCTCGCATTCTTCCACACACGCACAAATGGAACGGGAAGGCTCCGGGCTGCACGAAGTGGCCTGCCGACAATTCAAAAACGGCGCATGGCGCGACTTCACGGACGTCGTCACGCCGGAGGCCGAATTGTGTCTTCGCTGGCCGGACCGGCCCGCCGTCCGCCTGCTGGCCTTTCCGGAGAATCTGTCGAGACTGGCCCTCGGGCACGCCATGCTGGAGCTGTGTGCCCCGGGAGAAATGCCGCACGTGACCGCCCGCAATGGTGACGAGTGGACGCTCGCCCCCGTTTCGGACACGCGACGGCTTGCCGATGCGCCGCCCGCATCCGTCGATGCCGAACGCATCCTCGCGTGCATGACGGAATTCATCGCGGGCGAAGGGCGCTGGGAGGCCACGGGATGTTTCCACCGCGCGGCGGTCTGGAATCCGGCCACGCAGGCCTTCGTCGCGCAGGCCGAGGACATCGGCAGGCACAACTGCATCGACCGCCTCGCGGGCTGGAGCGTGGAAAACGCCACCCGCCTCGACGGCATGTTTCTCTTCGTCTCGGCACGGGCCACGGCTTCGCTGGTGCACAAGGCCACGGCCTGCGGCTTTGCGGCCATGGTCAGCCGTAGCGCGGTAACCACCTCTGGCCTCGCTACCGCGCGCACGGCAGGCATGGCGCTGGCGGGATTCGCCCGCGAGATACGCTTCACGGTCTTCACGGACCCGGCGGGCCGCATCCTCGACCCGCAACACCCCGGAGGCAGGCCATGACGCAATGCGACATTCCCGCGCTGGTCCTCGCTGGCGGCAAGAGCACCCGGTTGGGGCTGGACAAGGTCGGGCTACACTTCTCGGGGAAGACCATGCTCTCGCGCATGATCGAGCTGGCGGGCAGCCTGTGCCGCGAGGTCTGCGTCTCGGGCCGCGACCCGGCGGAACTCGGCGTCTGCGCCCCGTGGCTACCGGACGACACGGCCGGAGTTGGCCCCATGGGCGGCATCCTCACAGGCCTTCGCGCCTTTGGCCGTCCACTGCTGGTACTCGCTTGCGACCTGCCCATGCTCGACGCCCCGACCGTGGCGCGCCTGCTGGCGGCCGAGGCGCAACGCCCGCCACATGCGGTGATGACCACCTTCCGTCAGGAGGAAACCGGCTACATCGAGTCGCTGGTGTCCGTGTACACGCCACAGGCCATACCGCTGCTGGAGCAGGCCATGCGCGACGGCATCTACAAACTCAGCCGGGCCATCCCGCCGGAGCTTCGCCACCACGTGCCCTACTCGCGCAGCGAAGCCGCCGTCTTCTTCAACATCAACTTCCCGGCCGATCTCGCCATGCTGCGACAGGTGGAAAACCACCGGCTACCAAGCTGACGGCGGCACCGGGATTGACATGACGCCCCCGGCGGGCGACAGATTCCTTCACGGACGTCACCACACACTGAAACGACCATCCGCGAACAGACAATGCCCTCCGGCCAGCGCCGGAACGAACGATACGGAAGAGGGAGTCCACCATGATCCACGACGGTCACGGCCGCACAGTCAGCTACATCAGGCTTTCCGTGACGGACCGCTGCAATCTCAAGTGCTTCTACTGCCGCACCGACGGCGAGGAATGCTTCATCGACCACTCGAACATCCTGAGCTACGAGGAAATGCTCCGTCTCGTTCAGGCCGCGCAGACCATGGACGTGACCAAGCTCCGGCTGACCGGCGGAGAGCCCTTCGTGCGCCGGGATTTCCTCGCCTTTCTCGGCATGCTGCGTGAGGAGTGTCCCGGCCTTGACGTGCGCATCACCACCAACGGCACACTGCTCGGCGGCAAGGTGCCCGCGCTCAAGCACCTCGGCATCCAGCGCATCAACATCTCCCTCGACACGCTCAAGCCCGAGCGCTTCGCGCATGTCACGGGCCGCGACTTCCACGACCGCGTCCTGCAGGCCATCGACGACTGTCTGCACTACGGGCTGACGGTCAAGATCAACGCCGTGGCCATGAAGGGCATCAACGACGACGAAATCGCCGCCTTCACCGAGTTCGCGAAGACCCGCCCGGTGGACGTGCGCTTCATCGAATTCATGCCCATCGGCGGATGTTCGCACTGGAAGAAGGAATACGCCCTGCCCGCCCGCGACATCATCGCGGCGGTCTCCGCCGTGGCGGACATCACCCCCGTGCCGAAGCACGCCATCAACGACGGCCCGGCTCGCATCTACGAGATCAAGGACGGCCTCGGCCGCATCGGCGTCATCTCCGCCATGTCCGACCACTTCTGCGACACCTGCAATCGGCTGCGCATCACCTCCGACGGCAGGCTGCGCACCTGCCTGTTCTCGGACAAGGAATACCGCCTGCGCCCCATCCTGCGTTCTCCCCGCCTCGGCAACGAGGCGCTCCTGCGCGTGATGCGGCTGGCAACGCAGCACAAACCGCTGGGCTACAAGCTCCTCGAAAAGCGTCTGCTCGGCAATTCCGTGTGCTCCAAGGTCATGTCATCCATCGGCGGCTAGCGTGCAGCAGGAACTGGAAACGGCAATCCCGGACGAAATCTTCGTCGACGAGGCGGCGGCGCGGCGCTATCTGCTGAAGTTCTGCTGGAAGAACCACCAGCGCTTCTGCCCGCGCTGCCGCAGTCGGCGCAACTACCGTCTGAACAACGGCAGGCGACGTTGCGCCCGTTGCCGCTACACGTTCCACGACTTCAGCGGACGCTGGATCAACAACTGCAACCTCTCCTGCACGCAGTGGCTGCGCCTCGTCCAGCTCTTCGAAACCGAAACCACGGCGCGCACGGCGTCCAAGGAACTGGGCATCTCATACAACACGGCCTACAAGGCCATGTCCACCTTGCGCTTCGCCATCGTGGCCCATGCGCTGGACGCACGGCAGCTTCTCGGCCCGAATTCCCCCCTCGGGCTGTCCCTGAACGGGCGCGCCTTCCAGTCTCCCTCCGCAACCGAGGAAAAGCAGGTCACCCCGGTCTTCGGCATCATGGACCGCGGCACGTGGGCCTTCGTCGACCTCATTCCCGGCTTCGACCTCGAAACGCTCCTCCACTTCAGCCTGAGCTTCCAGCTCAAGACCGTACGCCTTGGCAACGTGATCTACACGGACCGCTACCAGCGCTACGACACACTCATCTGCTGCGTGGGCAACGACCCGGCGGCGGACTACTTCCGCGTCGGCCCCCACGGGCTGCCCATCGACGAGAACAATCCCGGCTTCTGGCATTACGTCAGTTCGCGGCTCACCAAGTTCCACGGCGTGACGCCACAGCGCTTCCCGCTCTATCTGAAGGAACTGGAGCTGCGCTACAACTCGCGCCACAAGGACCTCTTCCCCCTGCTCACCGGCTTCCTCTGCGACTTCGCGCCGGAAATCGACTGACGTCGCAACCCGGACCTTTCCACTCCTTTCCCCGATCCAGCACGGCTTTCGTGCGGCCCGCTTCCGCCTGGGTAGTGTCAAACCCTACCCAAGTTCTATAGCATTGCCCCCACCCCAGCTTGTAGCTATAGAGGATATAAGTCCTAACAGCCTTTGAAGGCTTATGAATAGCTATGCGAAAGGAGGTGATGGCCGTGATGACAACCCGCCCGACTGCGATTCCCTTTGCGGGACTGGGCCTCGATCTTGGTCCGGTCGCAGCCAGGGCCAGGCTGCTCATGCCACGCTACGTGCGCCACGTGCGACCTCGTACGCATCCGACATGGCATGAGACCTGCGCGCCCGCACCCGCGGGCTACAGGCTGCTTCTCGGGCTTTCCCGAGAAATTCGAGGACGTTGAACGATCACACCGGAACAAGGAGACACGGAATGAAACGCAGAGAGTTCATCAAGCTCTCCGCCGTGGGCGCCGCCGCCACCGCATTCGGCGGACTTGGCGTATCCCTTGCGCCCACCACCGCGAGAGCGCAGCACTTGAAGACCCGCTGGGCCAAGCAGACCACCTCCGTCTGCTGTTACTGCGCCGTCGGCTGCGGACTCATCGTCCATACGGACACCATGAGCCAGCGCGCCATCAACGTCGAGGGCGACCCCGACCATCCCGTCAACGAAGGTGCCCTGTGCGCCAAGGGCGCGTCCATCTGGGCACTCGGCGAGAATGACCGCCGCGAGAAGAACGTCCTCTACCGCGCTCCCTACAGCGACAAGTGGGAAGTGAAGGGCTGGGACTGGGCGCTCTCACGCATCGCCCGCCGCATCAAGGACACCCGCGACGCGAGCTTCACCGAAGTCAACGCCAAGGGACAGACCGTCAACCGCTGCGACGGCATCGCCTCCGTTGGCTCCGCAGCGCTCGACAACGAGGAATGCTGGGCCTACCAGTCGTTCCTGCGCGCACTCGGCCTGGTGTACATAGAGCACCAGGCACGTATCTGACACAGCGCCACTGTTGCGGCTCTGGCAGAGTCGTTCGGACGCGGCGCGATGACCAATCACTGGATCGACCTCAAGAACAGTGATTGCATTCTGATAATGGGCAGCAACGCTGCCGAAAACCACCCGATTTCCTTCAAGTGGGTGCTCAAGGCCAAGGACAACGGTGCCACGGTCATTCACGTGGACCCGCGGTTCACCAGAACCTCCACCAAGGCCGACATCTACGCCCCCATCCGCTCCGGGTCCGACATCGGATTCCTCGGCGGCATGATCAAGTACATCCTCGACAACGAGCTGTATTTCAAGGAATACGTCGTCAACTACACCAACGCGTCCTTCATCGTGCGCGAGGACTTCAAGTTCGACGACGGCCTGTTCTCCGGCTTCGACGGCAACAAGTACGACAAGTCCACGTGGGACTTCGAGTACGAGTCCGAAGGCGTTCCGCGCAAGGATGCGAGCCTCAAACACCCCCGCTGCGTGTTCCAGCTGCTGAAGAAGCACTTCAGCCGCTACACGCTGGACAAGGTGGAGGCCGTCACCGGTACCCCGCGCGCGGACATCCTGAAGGTCTACAAGGCCTACTCCGCCTCCGGCAAGCCGGACAAGTCCGCCACCATCATGTACGCCATGGGCTGGACCCAGCACACCGTGGGCGTGCAGAACATCCGCTCCATGGCCATCATCCAGCTGCTGCTGGGCAACATCGGCGTGGCTGGCGGCGGCGTGAACGCACTGCGCGGCGAATCCAACGTGCAGGGCTCCACGGACCAGTGCCTGCTGTGGCACATCCTGCCCGGCTACCTCGGCATCCCCACGGGGTCGCTCGGCGACCTCGCCGCCTACAACGCCAAGATGTCCGGCCCGCACCTCAAGGGTGCCAAGGACCCCATGAGCGCCGCATGGTGGCAGAACTTCCCGAAATACTCGGTGAGCCTGCTCAAGGCCATGTACCCCTCCGCAACGCCGGAGACCGGCTACGAATGGCTGCCCAAGTGCGACGACGGCAAGAACTACTCGTGGCTGAACATGTTCGAGGAGATGGACAAAGGCGCGTTCAAGGGCTTCTTCGCATGGGGCCAGAACCCCGCATGCGGCGGTGCCAACTCGAACAAGACCCGCAACGCCATGGCCAAGCTGGACTGGATGGTCAACGTCAACATCTTCGACAACGAGACCGGCAGCTTCTGGCATGGCCCGGACATGGACCCCAAGAAGATCAAGACCGAGGTCTTCTTCCTGCCCTGCGCGGTGTCCATCGAAAAGGAAGGCTCCATCACCAACTCCGGCCGCTGGATGCAGTGGCGCTATCAGGGGCCCAAGCCTTGGGGCGACACCCGACCCGACGGCGAGATCATCACTGAACTCATGGAAAAGGTCCGCGAGCTGTACGCCGAGGAAGGCGGCAAGTTCGTTCAGCCCATCCTCGGGCTGGGCACCCACCTCTGGGGCGGCGAGCACGGCATCTTCGACCCCCACGCCGTGGCCAAGCTCATCAATGGCTTCTTCCTGAAGGACGTGGAGATCAAGGGTACCCTCTACAAGAAGGGCCAACAGGTGCCGAGTTTCGCCTTCCTGCAGGACGACGGCTCCACCTGCTCCGGCAACTGGCTGTACTGCCAGTCCTACACGGACAAGGGCAACATGGCCGCCCGCCGCGACAAGACCCAGACCCCGGAGCAGGAAAAGATCGGCCTGTATCCGAACTGGGCATGGTGCTGGCCCGTCAACCGCCGCATCATCTACAACCGCGCGTCGGTGGACCTCGAAGGCAAGCCCTACGCGCCGGACAAGCCCGTCATCCAGTGGAACGGCGAGAAGTGGATCGGCGACGTGCCGGACGGCGGCTGGAAGCCCGGCACCAAGTACGCCTTCATCATGAAGCCGCAGGGTCACGGCCACATCTTCGGTCCCGGCCGTGCCGACGGTCCGTTCCCCGAGTACTACGAGCCTATGGAGTGCCCGGTTTCCCGGCATCCGTTCTCCAAGCAACTCCACAACCCCACGGCCCTGCAATTCAAGAACGAATACAAGGCCGTATGCGATCCGAAGTACCCGTTCGTGTGCTCCACCTACCGTGTCACGGAGCACTGGCAAAGCGGCGTCATGACCCGCTTCACCCCATGGCTCATCGAGGCCGAGCCGCAGATCTTCTGCGAAATGAGCCCCGAACTGGCCAAGCTGCGCGGCATCGCCAACGGCGACAAGGTCACCCTCGAAAGCGCGCGCGGCAAGCTGTGGGCCATCGCCATCGTCACGCCGCGCCTGCGGCCCTTCAAGGTCATGGGCAATACCGTCCACCAGATCGGCATCCCGTGGCACTACGGCTGGGTATTCCCCAAGAACGGCGGCGACGCGGCGAACCTGCTTTCGCCCTCCGTCGGCGATCCGAACACGGGCATTCCCGAGACCAAGGCATTCATGGTGAACGTGCGCAAGGCAAAGGAGGACTAGGATGGAAAAGACATTCTTCATAGACCTCACTCGCTGCACGGCCTGCCGGGGATGCCAGGTGGCCTGCAAGCAGTGGCACAAACTGCCCGCCGAGGAGACCAGAAACTTCGGCTCGCATCAGAACCCGGCCGACCTGTCGGTGCACACCTACAAGCTCGTCCGCTTCAGTGAACACGCAAATGGGCACAAGGTACAGTGGCTGTTCTTCCCCGAGCAGTGCCGCCACTGCATCATCGCGCCCTGCAAGGAGGTGGCCGACGGTTACGACGAGACCGCCATCCTGCGCGACGAAACCACCGGCGCGGTGCTCTTCACCGACCGCCTCGCCGCATTCGGCAACGACGAAAAGCAGGAAGTCCGGGAGGCTTGCCCCTACGACATCCCGCGCTTCGACCCCGAAACCGGCCTCATGGCCAAGTGCGACTTCTGCATCGACAGGGTCCACAACGGCCTGCTTCCGGCCTGTGTTCAGGTCTGCCCCACCGGCACCATGAACTTCGGTGACCGGGAGGACATGCTGGCGCTAGCCGAGGAGCGGCTCGCCCAGGTGAAGAAGTCCAAGCCGAACGCCATGCTCGTGGACCCCGACGACGTCAACGTCATCTACCTCGTGGAGGCTGATCCCAAGCTCTACCACGAGTTCCTTGCCGCCGACGCCGGAGCGCACGATCCCAAGGGCATCACCCGCAAGCAGATGTTTGCGAAGCTGCTGTCCCCGCTGAAGAACCTGTCGTAAGACACCTTGAACCATAAACCCTGCGGCCCGGACCACGCGTCCGGGCCGCAGACCCTATCTGCCGCCATGCGCATGCGCCCGCGATCGACGAAAGTCCGCCAGCCGCGCACCGTCCATCACATGACAACGCCGCGGCAATTGGGACAATGCGCCTTGCCACGCTCCCTCGCCAATTGTACAGTTTCATAATGACCAGTCCCACGCCTCGTGATCGGCATGACGCCTCTCTCCTTCGGCAGAACGTCCATGCCGAAAAGAAAAACTCGTCCCAGCATCGCCGCGACGTGAGGCACTGGCCGGACCTTGTACTGATCGCGGCGCTTCTCGCGACACTACTCGCGGCATTCATCCCGCGTCCGGTTCTGGCGAAGGAACTATCGCCACCGCTGACCCTGCAACTCAAATGGCACCACCAATTCCAGTTCGCGGGATACTATGCGGCACTGGAAAAAGGCTTCTACGCCGAAGAAGGGCTGGACGTGCGTATCGTCCCCGGCGGACCGACCATCGATCCCGCCGATCAGGTCACCTCTGGACGGGCCGACTATGGCGTGCTGGCCTCGGAACTGCTCGTCAAACGCGCAGCCGGAGCACCGCTCGTCTGCGTGGCCCCCATCTTCCAACATTCCATCCGGGTGCTCTTCGTCCACGAGGACTCCACCATCCGCTCTCCGCAGGATCTCGCCTTTCGCCGCATCGCCATAAACCAGACGGAATCCGCCGAAATCCTCGCCATGATGCTTAACGAGGGTCTCCCCCCCGGTGACATGGATTTCCGCAACAAGAGCGAGGATTCCCTCGCGCTTTTCATGCGGCGCGAACTCGACGGCTTTGTCGGAAGCATCGGCAACGAGGCATGGCCACTCATCCAATCCGGACACTTGACGCGGCTCATCCGTCCCATCGACTATGGCATCGATTTCTATGGAGACTGCCTCTTCACGACAGAGCGGGAGGTAAAGGAATACCCGAAGCGAGTGGAGGCCTTCCGGCGCGCCAGCATCCGCGGCTGGGAATACGCCTTCGACCATCCAGAAGAGATGTCGGAACTCATCATCACAAAGTACAATCCGCAGAAAACGCGCGAAGCCCTGCTCTTCGAGGCCGGGCGTCTGCGTGAAATCACCCAGCCCAAGCTCGTGGAAATAGGGCACAGCAATGAAGGGCGCTGGAAGAACATCGCGAACACCTACCGCCGCCTCGGCCTTGTGGCGGGCGATTTCACCATCGACGGATTCTTTCTCTCGTACTATCTGGAGCCACCCCTTCCGTCCCGGATCAAAGGCCTCATCGTCGGCACGGGCGCACTGCTTTTGCTCGCACTCATCGTCGCGGGCGCGCTGGCCCTGTTCAACACCCGCCTCAAGCGCGGGGTGGAACGGCGCACCGCCGAGCTGGCCGCCGCCAATACGCAACTCGCCCGTGAAGTCCGCATGCACGAGGAAGCGCGAAGCGAACTCACTTCGCTTCGCAACATGCTTGAAAGCGTCATCAACGCCATGCCGTCCATACTCATCGGCGTGGATGAAAACGGAAAGATCACGCACTGGAACCAGAAGGCCAGCGAACAGACCGGGCTGACACAGGAGGCGGCGGAACGAATGAACCTGCAGGAAGCCCTCCCCGCCCTCGCGGACAGCGACGTCCTCATCCGCAGGGCGCTGGAAAGCGGCGACCCCATCCGCATCCACAAGCTCCAGCTCAACATGACGGGAACCACCGGCTGGTACGACCTGACCGTCTATCCGCTCCCGCATCAGATCGGCGCCAACGCCGTCATCCGCATCGACGACGTCGGCGACCTCATGCGCATGGAACAGACGCTGGTTCAGGCGGAAAAGATGATGTCCCTCAACAGCCTCGCGGCGGGCATCGCCCACGAGATCAACAATCCGCTGGGGGCCATCGTACAGGGCACGCAGAACATCAGCCGCCGGTTCTCCCCGGATTTCCCGGCCAACGTCACAGCCGCGCAGGAAGCGGGCGTCAGCCTCGACGGCATCCACACCTACATGGAAAAGCGCAAAATCGACCGCCTGCTCGACGGTATCCGCGAATCAGGACTACGCGCGGCCACCATCATCCAGAACATGCTCGACTTCAGCCGCAAAAGCGACGCCGGAATGGCCATCGTCAACGTGCACGAGGTCCTCGACCACGCCGTGTCGCTGGCCTCCACGGACTACGACCTCAAGAAAAAGTATGATTTCAGAAACATCTCCATCGAACGGCGCTATGCCGACAACATGCCGCCGCTTCGCATTGCGCGAACGGAGATAGAGCAGGTGGTGCTGAATCTGCTACGCAACTCGGCGCAGGCCATGTCCTCACACGGCTCCAACGGGGAAACGCCGCGCATCGTCATCGAGACGGAACTCGCCAGCAGATATGGAAGAATCACCATCACGGACAACGGCCCCGGCATGGACGACAAAACCCGCTCGCGCATCTTCGAGCCGTTCTTCACCACAAAGCCGCCGGGCGAGGGCACGGGGCTTGGGCTTTCCGTGTCCTACTCCATCATCACCAGAAATCACGCTGGCCGCTTCGAGGTGGAATCCACGCCCGGCAAGGGCACGACCTTCATCCTCAGCCTGCCCATTCCCACCGAGGACGGCCCCTCGGCGTCCTGACCGACGCGCACGTGCCATCGGCACGCGGCATCCGGGCTATTCGCCACGGACGAATTCCAGCCGACCGGCGTCGGGCATATCCACGGCAATGCCCCCGGAAGCTCCCAGACGCCCAACCAGCACCCCGCCGCCACGAGTATGCAGCCAGATCTGGTCCCCACGACGATCCCAGACGAAGAACACATCCACGTCGCTCGTGGACCATGTCCCTCTTCCACCCGGCTCAAGAACGAGACGCACTTCGCCATCATCCCCCGCGGCGCGATATTCCCCCTCCACCGACGAGGCATCGAAACACCCGACCGCGACAATGCACAGACACGCAATCAGCGTCGCCACGATCCGACGCCGCAGAACACACAGACGGGCCTTCATCGCACCTCCTCGCCAATCATCCACGAAAACCTGTTTTCGAGATGGAACAGGGAATCACGGAAATAGACGTGCGCGGCCATGAGTAGCCAGCCAAGATCACGCAGCACCGTGCGCCACCCCACCTCGGCTTCCTGACTGTCGAAACAGCCGCAGCCAATGGGAATGTCCATGACCAACGCCCAGACCAGCGCCAGCATGAATACCGTGAGCATCGCCGCGATCATCACACAGGCCGAGCGTCCGCGCACGCCGACGACAAGTAGCACGCCGCACACCAGTTCCATCCACGGCAGGGTCACGGCCATGAGGCCGACAAACATCTCAGGTACGAGCTGATAATTGGCGACGGACTGGGCGAACACGGCGGGATACATGATCTTGTAGATGCTGGCGTAGATGAACAGTCCGCCGAGATACAGCCGGAAAACCAGCGCAAGCAGGGCGTTCCCGTGGGAAGCAACAAAGGCGGCGACACGCTTCATGGCTCCACCGGATATCCCCGCTCCGCCCAGCCGGAAAGCCCGCCGGACAGAACGCTGACGTTCGTGAAGCCCCGCCCGAAAAGCAGATGCGCCACATCATCGTCGTAGGCGCTACTCACCGTGTGGCCGTAGACGACGATCCGCTCATCGCGCGAGCGCGCGGCAAGGCGCATGGAATAGATGAAATCGAACAGATTCGCAGGGACGTTGACCGCTCCGCGAATGCGCCCCTTGCGAAAGAATTCCGCCGGGCGGGCATCGATGAACAGCACCCCCGCATCGTGGGTGGCCTTTGCCTCGTCAACGTCCATGCGCATCGCCTCCGACCGGAACCATGACTGCGGCAGGATATCCACACGGTTCGGGCTGACGCTGTTGAACAGCAGCCCCAGACACAGCGAGACAATGAGCACGAAGACGAAATCCATGGCCCGCACACGGCCGAGGCGCGACGTTTCACGGCGGACGGCGGACAGGATGCGCTCGCGTGATTCCTGAATGCTGCCGACCTCGATGCGACACTGCGACACCTCTTCCAGTAGCTCCACCAGTTCCCTGTTGCGCCGCTCAAGATCGTAATTCAAATCCGCAAGTTCCCGATTCCCAGCTTCGAGCGTGCGATTGAGACGCTCGATGACGCCCCCCTGCGCGGCTCGGTCGAGCGCACCCGCGAGGACCAGCGTAAGATTGCGGATGAATTCCGCGTCGTCCGGACCGGGCGGCGAAGCGCAGCCACGCAGACCGAACGCGAAGAACCCCGCCTCGCCATCGGCTCCAAGCCACGAGGAGCTGATGCAGATGTCGGCAGGAAGGGGAAATGATGATTCAGATGGGGAAAGGCGAACGTCCTCTCCGGGCAGGGCTTCCCGGTCCTTGGCGTACGCCAGAAGCGCATCCCGCCCTTGCAGTAGCCGCCGCCCCTCGGCATCCTCGAAGCCCTTTTGAACGAAGAGACTCTCCGCCCCCTCGGCTCCGTGCAGCAGCACCACACCATGCGACATACCAAGCGCCCGCAGGGCATGGCCGAGAAACGAAGCGGCCACCCCGCGCATGTCGGAGATGGCCGCCAGTTCACGTGACAGATCGTACAGGGCCCGCAGATGCGCCATGTGGCGCTCGCGCGAGGCCCCCGGTGTGTCGGGAAAATCCCCGCAATCCTGTCTTCGCGCACCCTCGTCCATGCAAAGCCCCTACGGCAGTCGCTCGTGCAGAATCTTCAGGAACGCCTCGGGAGATTCCAGCCTGCCGAGATGGGTATGGAGCACCTTGCCCGAAGCGTCGGCGAGGATCAGGAACGGCGTCTTGGGTTCGCCAAGGTTCTTGTGCACCGAATAGTCCTCGTCGCGCAGGATGGGATACTCCGCGCGGTGCTCCTTGCGCACGGCCGCGACCTCAAGCTCCGTGGCTCCGCTGGCCAGCGCCAAAAAACACACGCGTCCATTCAGCGCGCCGTCGCGTTGGAGCGACCGGAAAAGGCTACGCAATGCGGGGGCTTGCTCATGACAGATGGGACAGTACACGCCGATGACCTCAATGACGACAAGATCAGCCTTGAGGTCGGAAAAGGCAAAGGATTCACCGGACGGAACACCGAGATAGGCGCTCTCGGCGGGAATGGCTGGTGCGGGAAGACGAAGTGCGCCGAGGGAGCCGCCCTCCACGGGAAGTTCGGCGGCCAAAGCCACGGCGAAGAGACAACTCACGAGCATGGCGCACAGGCATCCGTGCGCAAGCATTCGTTTCCAAGAGGTCGCGGATAGCATGGCTCCTCCCTCGAAGCCGCCGTGTTCACGCGCCGAGTGCGGTCAGGGCCTCCTCCTCGGTGTCGTAGATGGCGGCGAAACGTGTGATGCCGACCATGTCGAAGACCTTGCGGAAGTTCTCCGACAGCCCCGCAATGGCCACGGCCTGCCCCTGCTTCTCGCTTTCCGAAAAAAGCTGGATGAGCACCGCGATGCCCGCGCCGTTGATGGACGAATTATCGTCGAAGCGCATGACGATGCTCCCGCCCGAGGCGGCGGCCTTCTCATATTCTGCTATCAGAAACGGCTCGGAGCGGGAAGTGATGTTGCCCTTCACGTCGATGACCACGGCATAGCCGAGGTCGCGCGAGGCCACTTCCTCCTCCTTGTCGCGCAGGAGCTGCAACCGCTCCTCGGCGCGCCGGAGCGCGGCGTCGAGATCGCCACGCTGGATGGGCTTGTTGATGAAATCCGTGGCGTTCAGATTGAGCGCCGTGATGGCGATGTCCATGTCGCCATGCCCGGTGATGACGATGACCTCCGCGAAGGGGTCGATCTCCTTGATGCGCTTGAGGACGTGCAGACCGTCCATGCCCGGCATCTTGATATCCGTGAGGACGATGGGCGGATGCTCGCGCACGAAGACTTCGAGTCCCGCCTCGCCGCTTTCCGCGGTCAGCACCTCGTAGCCATAGGCCCCGAGGAAGAGCTTAAACATGGAAAGCGTGGGCTTTTCGTCGTCTATGACCAGTATCTTGCTCATAACGCTCCTTTGTCGCCTCATGGCGCTGGGGGGAAGCTCAGCCGGAACGTCGTGCCCGCCCCCACTTTGGAATCAACGGCGATCTCTCCGTCGTAATCCTTCACGATTCCATACGAAATCGCAAGCCCGAGGCCCATTCCCTGTCCGGTTTCCTTGGTTGTGTAGAACGGCTCGAAAATCTTGTCGACGAGACTCTTGTCGATGCCCGTGCCGGAGTCGGAAACGGTCATGATGACGCGCCCGCTCTCGGTGAAGGTCCTAATGGCAATGACGCGGTCACGCGGGTCGCCCTCCTCGTCGGACCACATATTGATGGCGTCGCGGGCGTTGGAAACGAGGTTGAAGAACACCTGCTGCAAGCGGTTGCCATGCGCCATGACGGGCGGCAGTTCCGACGCGAGGTCGAGGTCCAGCGTGATGTTCTGAAGCTTGAGCTGCTGGGAGATGATCTTGAGGATGGCCCGCACGGGGTCGTTGATGTCCACCCGCTCAAGCGTAATGGCGGACTTGCGCCCGAACTGACGCAGGGTGTTGACGATCTCCGTCGCCCTATCGATCTGCGCGCCGATCTCGGACGTGACCTGCCGCAAGTGCGCACCGGGAATCTCACGCCCGCTCTCGACCATCATGCCCAGATAATCACTGCCCATGCGTATGGCGTTGAGCGGCTGGTTAAGCTCGTGGGCGATGCCTGCGGACATTTCGCCGAGCGTCGCCATCTTGCTGGCCTGCACGAGCTGCGCGTCCTTCTCCACGATATCCGTGATGTCCGTGGCGGAGACGACAATGGCCTCCCTGTCGCCATAGCGGGTTCCGCAGGCGTGCATGTTCACGAACAGCGGCTGCCCGTCGCTACGACGATGGATGGCCTTGGGATAGAGCACCCGCTCGCCGGGCTTGGCGCGCTTGGCAAAGTTCGCGAGCGACCCCATGCCGTCCTGCGCCTCCAACTCCGAAAAATTCATGCGCAGCAGTTCGCGCGTGGGATAGCCGTAGACTTCCTCGCCACGCGGATTCACGTCGAGAATCTTGAGCGTTCCGGCTTCGAGCACGAAGATCGGGTCCGGACCAGCGTCAAAGAGCCAACGGTACTTGGCCTCGGATTCGCGCAGCCGGTTGCGGTACAGGCGGATCGAACGGACCATGTATACGAAGGAGTCCGCAAGCTGGAGCACCTCGTCGCCAATCTGCCGATGGCGAATGACGCATTCGCGGCAGTAGGGCGGCTTTGCCGGGGGCGGGCTGTCTGGGGAGACAGGCCCCATGGTCTTGTCCACGTGCCAGCAGGGCAGGTCGGAATTGTGATAGGCCGGACAACGCTCGAACTTGCCCTGATCGGACAAAAGATCCTCGTACTGGGAACCGAGGTCGAGCTTGAAATTCAGATTGCCCTTGGAAATTTCGTCGGACATCTCGATGAGCTTGGTCACGGGCAGCGTGATGTACCCCGAAATCCTGTGGCTGATCCAGAAGATGATGGTGCACACCAGCGCAATGAAGCCGAGGAACATGATCCGCAACCGCCCCACCAGCGTGTCGATATGCCGCTTGTTGAGCCCCACGTGCACCGTGGCCACGCGGTAGATGCCCTCCAGCATGGGCACGGCGATGTCCAGCGCAGGCTCGCCGTCCACCTTGACCTGCCGCACGCTCGGAACACCCTCACCGTTCGGAGGCAGCGGATTGGAGCGGCTCAGGTTCTGTGGAAAGGGACGCACGAAGGTATGCGCGAGTATTTCGTCATTGGGGCCGGAAATGAAGATGTAGGAGACGAGATTGCGCCGTTCACCCAGCAGACTGGCATCGAAGATCAGCGCGGTGAGACTCGGATGGTCGTTGTCGAGCACGAAGCCGCTGCCACGGTCCGCTATGGACTGGGCAATGCCCACGCCACGGTGCTCCAACTCCGACGTCAGGCTCTCCAACAGAATGCCGCGCGCCAAGAGCGCAATGGCAACGCTGATGAGCATGATGACCGCGAGAATCGAAAAATATATTTTATTCTTGAGACTTATGTTGCGGAACCGTTTCATTCGCTCGCTCTCTGCCGAATCGCCCGGCAGGCTGGCCTACCGCGCAGCCTCGGACGCTGCGCGTCCCTTGTGAATGTCGGACCAGTCCGAAATGAGCACGAAGCGGCCCTGCCTGAATCGCGTAAAATACACGCGGTCGAACCCCTGATGATCCGTGGGACTGAAGGACAGGGTATTCGCAATGCCCAGCGAACAGTCGCGGATGGTTTCGATGGCGTCGATGAAGCCCTCGCGGTCCAGATCGCGTCCGGCCCTACGCAGCCCCTCGACCAGCACCTTGGCGTTGATGAACCCTTCGAGGCCGACAGAATTGGGCGTGTCGTCAGGATAGTAGCGACGCAGCAACTCGACGTATTCACTCGCGCCCCACAACCGCGACTGCGAGTCCGAAGCCCCCGTGGTTTCCGAAGAGTCCGGCGGCGGCACGACCTGCGTCACGAGCACATCCTCGCCTTCACGCCCCAGAAGCCGGGCCAGCTCCTCCGCGCCAACGAATGACACGTTGTGGAACAGCGGCCGGAAATTCCGCTCATGGCACAGGCGGATGAATCGCGCGCAGGGTTCGTACGTTCCAATCATGACCACGGCCTCGGCGTCGGACGCGGCTATGCGCGCCAACCCGTCCTCAACGTCGAGCGTCCCGCGCTTGTAGGAACCGCGCGCAACGGGAGCGAGCCCGTACTTCTTGAGGGCAAGCTCCGTCCCCTTGAGGCCGTCGAATCCGTAGGTATCGTACTGGTAGAAGACGGCAATGCGCCGGATGCCAAGGTCTTCGACAAAACGCCGCACGGCCTCCTCCGTCTCCTGATAATAGGACGCACGCACATTGATGATGTAGCGCCTGAACGGTTCGCGCAGGGCGTTGGCACCAGTGAACATGCCGACCAGCGGCACGCGCGCCTCCTCCACGAGCGGAATGATCTTTACCGTCGTAGGTGTGCCCACATAGCAGAACAGACTAAAGACGTTGTCGTCGATGATGAGACGCTGGGTGTTGCTGACGCACAGCGGCGGATCATAGAGATCATCGTAGGAAATGATGCGAATGATGCGGCCATGCACACCGCCCTGCTCGTTGACGTGGCGGATGTAGCTCAATGCGCCGCGAAGCGTCTGCAAGCCGAGGTAGCTGGCATGCCCGGACAGGGCAAGAGAGGAACCGATGCGTATTTCAGTGTCGGTAACGCCGGGTGCAGAAGAGGAGCCTGCGTCGCCGCGAGAGTGGCCGTCGCTGCAGCCTGCGAGGGCGCACAACGCCAAGGCCAGAATCATCCTCACGCAGATTTTCGCATTCACACCTCGTCCCCCTTGCGTCCGCCAACTCTGCACGGCGGGTCATTCAACGGAAAGTCCGCTGAAAAATAGCATACTCCCCCCCGGGGTCAAGGATTCATGACGGGCGGCCGACATTTGCCCCGGTAGCGCCCGGCCGCCATGACCTGCCGGGTGCGATGTTGCCATGGCGCACGTTCCCGGCTACACTTCTCCCGCAAATCCAAACAGTTCCAACAGGTATACTCATGAGTCCATCGACACGAAGGGAAGCCGGCATGAAACGTCTCCTCTCCACACGCGAAGTGGCCCAGTTCCTCGGGGTCAACGAAAAGATGATCTACACCCTCATCTCCGAGAAGGGCCTACCCGCCTCGAAGGTCACGGGAAAGTGGCTGTTCCCCAGCCACCTCGTGGAGCAGTGGGTGGAAGGCCGTACCATCAACTACCCCTCCACGGCCCAGCCGGGTTCGCTCGACGGCCTGCTCGTGGTGGCCGGGTCGAACGACATCCTGCTCGACAAGGCGCTTGGCCTATACATGCGCCACTTCCCCGACGAGTTGGCCGTGTTCGGCAACATGGGGAGTCTTGGCGGCATCAAGGCCCTCAAGCGCGGCACCTGCCACATGGCCGCTAGCCATCTGGCCGAAGAGGAACGCGAGGAATACAACTTCTCCTACGCCGCCGAGGAATTGAAGGAACTTCCGGCCGTGGTCAATTTCTGCCGCCGCGAGCAGATTCTCTACCTCGCGCCGGGCAACCCCCTCGGCATCACCACCGTGGCAGACATTCCCGAGCGCGGCCTGAAAGTGGCCAACCGGCCGCTCGGCACCGGAACCCGTCTGCTCTTCGACCGGCTGCTCTCGCAGGTGGAGGCGGACACATCGAAAATCCCCGGCTACGAGCGCGAATTCCCCCGCCACATGGACGTGGGCCTCGAAGTCCTCGCCGGGCGGGCGGACTGCGGCCCCGGCATCCGCGCCGTGGCGGGCCTGTTGGGGCTCGACACGCTGCACGTAGGCTGGGAGCGCTTCGACCTGCTCATCCCCAAGGACCGCTTCTTCGAAAAGCCGGTCCAGCAGTTCCTGAACATGCTCACGGACCCCGAATTCAAGGCGCTGAGCGCAAGCCTCGACGGCTACGACCTCTCCGAAAGCGGCAAGATGGTCTTCCCCGGCGGCTGATCCCCGCGTCACACGCCGGAAACGGGAAGCCCCGGACGGATTAATCCGTCCGGGGCTTCCCGTTTCCGGCCCCAAAGGCGTCTTGTACATCTCCCATAGCACGCCGAGGTGCCAGCCGACATATCCAGTGTCCTCCAGCAGGCTCCCCGGCCCGCCACGGATTCAGCCCCCGGTTTCTTCCTCGCCAAACAGTTGAACCAGCACATCCTCGCCGCCGTCGCCACGCAGATAGTCGCGCACATCGTCCTCGCTACGAAACTGCAAGCGAAAGCTCTTGCCGCGAATCATCTCATACGAATCGAGATGCAGGACGAACGCGCCGTCGCTCCCACGATGCAGGCCATAGCGAAACACGGTACTGCGCCGCTCGTCCCAGACGACCTCGCGCTTGGCTCTGGCCACCAATCGCCCTTCGGCCTGATCATCGCGCTCGTCCATGCGTTCCTCGGATGTGCTCTCCATGATGCATTTCCCGCCCCGTAACGGCCGGTTACGCCACCTTCATCCGTTATCGCACAGAAAAGAAAAAGGCGGAAGGCAAAACGCCCCCCGCCTCGAATCGACTTGTCCGAATCAACCTACTTCTGCATATCCGCCTGAACTTCCTGCATGAGCTGCATGGCCTGCTGGAGCTTGGCGTTCTGGGCATCGCTCTCCATCTGGGAGCCGAGGTAGCCAGCCTTCTGGGCCATCTCCTGAAGCATGGTGCCAACGACCATCTTCTTGGTCTTGGCGGGCAGATCCTTCAGCGCGCCAAGCTCGGTCTCGATGCCGGCGATCTTGCCGTCAATGCCCTGAATCTGCTGCTGCATGCCGGGGATCACGCTCACCTGCTCGGTGAGGCTGGTCAGGTTCTGGTTCAGTCCGAAGAAGAACACCACCAACAGGATAACGGACATGATGGAAACCAGCAGGGCAACCTTGCCCATGTCGCGGTTGGTCCTGTCCATGATGGCCTGAGCCTCGGGAGCCGGTTCGGCGATGCGCTCGACCTTTGCGCCGTTGGCCTTGCCAATATGATGGATCTTTTCTGCTGCGCTCATATGAATCCTCCGATGTTTTCTGCTTGAATTCATTCAAGTTAAGCCGATGGTCAACCTTACGCCATGCGAAACGATGTGACAAGGCGCGAAAAAGCCGACTACTGCATATGCAGTTGTTTCACGGCGACACTGTCTCGCGACTCATTTCCCGCCGGAAACGACGGGCATCTGGGCGGCGACCACGCAATTCCTACCGCCCTGCTTGGCCCTGTAGAGCGCCTCATCCGCCCGAATGGCCACGGCCTCCCAGTCCTCGCCGGGAACGGCCACGGCCACACCAAAGCTGCTAGTCACACCGCGCGGCACGCCGTCGATGGACAACTTCTCAATCCGCATGCGTAGCCGCTCGGCCATGGACACGGCGTCTTCCCCCACCGCGTCCGGCACAAGCAACATAAATTCCTCGCCGCCCCAGCGCGCCAGCACATCCTGCGACCGCACGGCTTCCGCCACGGCCGAGGCGAGCGCACGAAGCACCTCGTCGCCCACGTCGTGCCCGTAGGTATCGTTCACGCGCTTGAAGTGGTCGATGTCGAACATGATGAGCGTCGGCATCACTCCAGACTTCTCCGCCGCGCGCCACGCGTCCTGCGCAAGAACGCCGAAGCGCCGACGGTTGGAAATGCCGGTAAGCGGATCAAGCGATGCCTGATCATGCAGGCTGCGCCGTTCCGCCTCGAATTCGGTGATGTCCGTCAGTGTAATGAGAAAACGCCCGGCAACGGGAAAGGCACGATACGTAGCGACAAAGCTGTGCCCCCGTCCCTCGGGATCGTGGGAGAGCGGAATGCGCAGCACGTGCCTGCGGTCGAGGGAATCGTCCACCACCTGCCGAATCCAGCTCTCCCGGCTCTCCAGAGCGCGCCCATCCACCTCGGCCACGAAGTCCGACACGAAGCGTCCGGACGCCACAAGCTCTGCGAAATCCGCGTAGCCCAAAAAACGGCACATCGGCTCGTTGACGTACAGCTCCCGTTCGTCCTCGACCAGCACGGCAAAATCCGGATTGGCATCGAGGATGGTGCGTACGGAAACCTCCGCCCCGTGCGCGTGCCGGCGCAACGTCACAAGCTCCACGCTGCGGTGGACGCAACGCATGAGCGCCTCGGGCAGCACGGGCTTGAGCAACACGCCATCCGCCCCCTGATCGACGGCGCGGACAACCTCGGCGGCCTCGTCCACACCCACCGCGACAATCACGTCCATGGCGGGCAAGGCGTCGCGCAAGCGTCCGACCAATTCGAGGCCGTCCATATCCGGGAGGTCGATGTCCGTGAGCAGCACATCCGGTGCCGCCGCAACGCACAAGCCCATCGCCTGCGTGCCGTTCTCGGCCACGATGACGTTCACGGCCACGCGTTCGAGCACACGGGCAATCTGCTCGCGTTGAAAATGATCGGGAATGACGCAGAGAATGATGCAGTCGTGCGGCGACTCGCCATCCATGTGGGGGAATGATGCTGATTCGGACATGGCTGGCTCCTGCACGATAAGAGGACTAGTTGACCCAGCGCCCGGTGTCGTACCGGAAGATTTCGGTGACGCGCACCCGTCGCACGCGCTCGAACGGTCCCTGCCGCACGGCATCGGACGACGCGCCGCGCGCCTCAAAATGATGCTCCTGATAGCGTAGCACGCCAACGTACGGACACGTCCTGGAGTCCTTGGACTTGACCGTCGTCTCAAGGGACGTGTCCTCGACGGCGACATAGCTGGCCACCCACTCGCCGCCCTCCTGCCGCACGCAGACGTGTCCCTGCCGGTCCTTGAAATTGCGCCCCACCCTATCCACCCAGGACCGGGCAAAGGTCTCGAACTGCGTCGTGGCGGTCTCCAGCGTCACGGGGCCACGCTTGCGCGGGGCGCGGGGACGGGCAGCGGCCTTGCGCGGGGCAACGGCGGCCTGCTGCGTGACGGCGGGAGCTTCAGTCTTCCCCCCTGCGACATCGGAAGGAAACACCGCGACGGACGACGCATATGCGTCGGGCGCGAGCGCGGATTCGGATACGGCAGGTGCGGTGGAAAGGACGGGAGGACTCCCGGCTTCGGCAATGGATTCGGGGACGGGCGCGGGGAAAGGCGGTTCGGGATAATCGGGGGCGTCGCAGATGACGGAGGCGGAATCGTCCGGCTCGGCGGACGTCGCGTTAGCGTCGGGCGCAGGTTCCGTTCGAGTGTCCAAGACGGCGACTTCCGCCTCGGTTCCACGGACGGGCTCGTCCGGTCCGCCGTCCAGCACAACCCACGCCAGCACGACGGCTGCCATGCCCAGAAGCACGAGCAGCACCGAAAATCCTGCCGTGGTCGTTCTTTTCATGAATGTATCGCTCACGCTTCCTGCATACCCGCAGGCGGCGACATCTTCAACCACAAAGCCGCGGCCCCCCCCCGGAAGGAGGACCGCGGCCCGTTGGTCATTCGTCCACTACTGGAAGATGATCTCAACGCGACGGTTGAGCTTTCTTCCCTCGCGGGTGTTGTTGTCGTACTTGGGCTGGGACTCGCCAAGGCCCATGGTGCTCATGCGCTCGGCGGGCACGCCCTTGTCCTTCAGATACTTCTGGACGGACTTGGCGCGGCGATCCGACAGACCCTTGTTGTATTCCTCGGTGCCGATGTTGCAGGTATGGCCCTCAAGCAGCACGGACTTGTCCTTGCCCTTGATGATGTCGGCGGCCTCGTCAAGGATGGGGGTCATCTCTTCCTTGATGCGGCTGGAGTCGAAGTCGAAGTTCACACGCAGGGGGATGATGTCCTGCATGGGCTCTTCCTTCTTCACTTCCTCCATGATCTCCTCTTCGTCGAAGAAGACCTTCTGGACGAAGTCCTTCAGGGCCATGTCGCTCGCCAGCAGTTCGGGTCCGGAAGCGGACACGGAGCAGGCGTTCAGGCCAGCGATGGCGTCAAGCACGCGCTGGCCGTCCTCGGTATCGGCGAAGGACACGACATGGAAGCAGACCTGTCCGGGATGGGCGGCGTAGATATTCTTCGCCTCCTCCACCGGATCGTGACCGAGGTTGTTCTTACCGTCGGACACGACGATCACGGCGATGTTCTTCTTCATGTTCTCGACGGCGGTGTCGAGCTTCATGAGGCCGTTGCCCATCGGGGTCAGCCTGCCGGACACGGTGTAACCGGTGGCGATGCCGTCGATGGCGCGATCCATGATCGCACGGTCATAGGTTCCGCCGAGCTTCCACTCGAAGGGACCGAAGGTGTAGAAACGGGACTCGTATTCCCTCTCCGGCACGGCGGCGTTGAACTTCTTCAGAAACTGCTTGGCAAGGACGATGCTCTCCTCGCCCAGCGTCTGATGCTTCATGGCCATGGAACCGGAATAGTCAAGGAAGACGATAAAGCTGTCCGCCTTGGGCACGAGCCTCGTCTTGGCGCTTGCCTGACCCGCCGCGCCCAGCAGGAACACGGCAACGAATGCAAGAATAGCCAATGATTTCAATCTGAAACGAATCATGACATCTCACTCCTGTTCTTGAAATTTGCCTTCTGCGTTCCGATACTCCCGGAAACCGGGCGTCGGGCACGGCTCCACCAGGGAAGTCTAGCAGAAAGGCCCTGCCATTCATAGTACAACCATTTTTTTTACGCCCTCCGCCGCTTCCCGGCGAATCGGACACGGAAAGGACATTATCCCACTCCCGCAATTGTTTCAAATGAATTTGATCGGTTATCGGTTAACCCATCATTTTCCCGCAAACGCGTGCACGACGCGCAAAAGCGAAGGGCCCGGCCAAAGCCGGGCCCTTCAACTGCGAACGTCCTTTCCGCGCGGGCACGCCTACCCGGCGCGCCCCGACTATTGCGAAGCATCACCGTCCGCGCCACGAAAACGCCAATGCCCCTTGGGAATCTCAATCATCATATCAGCTTCAAGCTCCGGGACGGCAAAGACGATCATCAGGTCCTCTGTCGCCTCCTGCCAAAACATCCGGCCGCGCATGCGCCGAGTCAGCTCGTGGGGGAGCATGCCGCAGTGCGCAGCGATCTCCTTGACCGCAAGACCGATGGTGTACTTGGCATTGGTGGTGAATTCCACATCGGCCAGCTGAACCTCATGGGCCTCGTCGCGATGTCCATCAAGCTCCAGACCATCCTGCCCCAGACGCGTTTCGTTAAAGGTTACGTGTTCCATCGCGCCCTCCTTTGGGTCATGAAAACGCCTTTCCACGCCGACTGGTGCAGGCCGTCTTCCTGACAGGAACCTAGCAAGTCCGATACCGGATCGCGTTTGGTCGGGCATTTCCGCATGATATGCTGCGCACGCAAGCGATGCGGCAAAAAACCGACACGCCCTGCAACCCAATCAACCCTCCGCCACACGCCGTGTTCCGCCGAAGGCCCACAACACGCGGCATTTCCCACTTTCCACCATCGCACGAACCGCGCACCGAAAGGAAGACAAAAAAGCCCCCAATCCGCACACACGGATCGGGGGCCATGTCCTTCACGTCCGAAGACTACAGCCCGGAGGCGATGGCCTCGTGGATGCGCCGCGAAGCGATCTCGTCGCCGAGAAGGCCAACGCGCACGGATACAAGCGTCACATGAGGATTGGTCGCCTTGAAGCGAACCCAGTAGGAGCGGTCTTGATCCTTACCGCTGATGGAACCGGAGCTCAGATTGATCTCCTTGTCCTCCACGGTGAGGTTCAGCCGCCGAGCCGCACGCAGCGTGGACTCGTAGACCGAATCGACATCGGCATTGTAGGAGCGTTCCAGATTTCCAGTCACATAGGCGTAGGTTCCGCCACCGGCGACGGCTCCCACGGCCATCACCGCGCAACCCTGCATGGCCGCGGCGGCCGCCAGCATGAGTACAAGGCAGATATTCCTGATCATTTTCATTGCGAACTCCAGAGTCTGCCGGATACCCCCAAAGGGGCACCCGAATTTCATCAACGATTGCAACGAGTCATAGCCGATCCCGTCACGCCCATCAACCATGGATTCCACCGCGCGCATCAGCGCAAGAGAGCGCCCCCAGCCAACGGCACCGTTTCCCCGCCTCTCTGGACAGAATCGCACTTGGCGACTAGATGTTACGACAACACAACATCGCCATGACGCGCCCTACACGCCAAACGCTTCACCTCTCCACACAGCGAGCAGGATAACGAAATGAACATCGACGCAACGCTCATCACTGCATTTCTTGCCGGATTCGCGACATGCGCAGCGCCCTTCGCACTGCACCTTGCGCACAGGATAAAGGCGTTACGCACGCAATGCGCCGCAGAACAGCAGACACGAATCGCCGTTCTCGACGAACAGCTTCGCGCATTGCGAGACGAACTCGACACGTGCAGACGAACGCTCGACGAATCAAACGCCGAGCGCGACACGCTTCGCACGCGCCTTATCGCCGCAGGGCAAGACATCGCGCGCCTGCGGGAACAGGCCGCCCGGCTCCCCGAAATCGACGCCCTGCGCAAGGCCAACGACGCCATGCGGGCACAGGAACGTCAACTCGGCGCGCAGGTGGCGAGCCTACAAACGGAACTGGACGCCGAACGCGCCCACGGCCGGGAAAAGCTCGCCCTGCTCGGCGAGGCGCGCGAAGAGCTTGCGAACCAGTTCAAGACCCTCGCAAACGAGATCTTCGACGACAAATCCCGCCGCTTCACGGAGCAGAATCAAACCACCATGAAGCAGTTGCTGGACCCCATGCGCACGAAGCTCGTGGAATTTCAGGCGCAGGTGGAAAAGGCCTACGTGCAGGAAGGCAAGGACCGCGCGGAACTGACCAGTCAGGTCCGCCAATTGATGGACCTGAACCGCCAGCTTTCCGACGACGCCAACAACCTCACCCGCGCCCTCAAGGGTAACTCGAAAACGCGGGGCGACTGGGGCGAGCTGATCCTCGAACGCATCCTCGAAAGCTCCGGCCTGCGTAAGGGCGAGGAATTCACCGTGCAGGAAAGCCACACCACGGACGGCGGCAGACGGCTGCAACCCGACGTGGTGATCCACCTGCCGCAGGGCAAGCACCTCGTGATCGACTCCAAGGTTTCGCTCAACGCCTATCTGGAACACACGCGGGCCGAGGCCGACGACGAACGCGAGCATGCGCTGAAGGGGCACATCGCCGCCATGCGCACACACATCCGCGAACTCTCCGCCAAGGACTATCAGGCGCTCTACGGCATGACCTCGCCGGACTTCGTCATCATGTTCGTGCCGGTCGAACCCGCGTACCTGCTGGCCATATCCAAGGACGCCACCCTCTGGCGCGAGGCGTGGGACAGAAACATCCTCCTCGTCAGCCCAAGCACCCTGCTCTTCGTGGTGCGCACGGTGGCCACGCTGTGGCGGCAGGAGCAGCAGACCAGAAACGCGCAGGAAATCGCCCAGCGCGGTGCGCTGCTCTACGACAAGTTCAAGGGCTTCGTGGACGACATCGACGACATGGGCACCCGCCTCGATCAGGCCAGAAGGGCCTACGACAAGGCGCGGGGCAAACTCTGCACCGGAACGGGCAACCTGATCCGGCAGGCGGAGATGCTCCGGGAACTCGGCGTAAAGCCGAAATCGCCTCTGCCGCACCAACTCGTCGAGAGCGCCATGCTCACGCAGGACTAACGCCCGGAGGCACCCGCACCCCATATCATATGAAAACGGCCCCGGAGTGGAACCACGATGGTTCCACTCCGGGGCCGTTTCATTCGCCCCTTCCAGACTAGCGCCCGAGGGGGTGGAAGGATGCGCCGGTCAGCGCGGCGAGATCGGCCGGAGCCAGTTCGATATCGAGCCCACGGCGTCCACCGCTCACAAAAATGGTCTCATACTCGGTGGCAGACTCGTCGATGACGGTGGGCAGGCGCTTCTTCTGCCCGAGGGGACTGACACCGCCCAACACATAGCCAGTGGTCTTCTCGACGACCTTCCCGTCCGCCATGGCGGCCTTCTTCGTACCAAGCGCCTTGGCGCACGCCTTGAGGTCGAGCTGTCCCGTCACCGGAACCACGGCCACGGCGAGCTTGCCGTCAAAAGCGACGACAAGAGTCTTGAAGACCCGTTCGGCCTCCACGCCCAGCTTCTCGGCAGCCTCCCCGCCGAACGAATCCGCCGACGGGTCATGCGTATATTCATGAATCTCGTAATGCACCTTGGCCTTCTTGGCCACGTCGATTGCCGGTGTCATGCGAACCATCCATCCTTGCAGTTGAACCCGAAGCCGTCATAGCGGCCAGCACCATCCGGACACCCCGGCATACTGACCTGCCGGGGGCATGCTGGCAATGGGTTACGGCTGATTGGGCATACAGTCAAGGAGTGGTGCAACGAGCGTCAAAGCCCTCCTCTCGCTGCCCACAGTTAACGGAGTCATGCCCGGACAGGAACCGAGATGAACGGCACGACAGACCGGCAAAAGCTAGCGCTCCTGTTCATGAACACTTCGGGAGCGGAGCCTGCATCGCGATGCGGACGATATCCGGACGCTCCTTGCGTATGAACTGCCCGAGGTCGGAAATGGCCTGATCGGAGATATAGGCAAGCAAGGGAATGACGCACCCCACGAGGCGATCGTTAAGACGAAGAAGTTTGGTAGACTGGCGACCGTACTTGCCGTGGTCGACCACGCGAACGCCATTCACGAGTTCTTTCACGACAGGCATCCAGGACTCATGGTTAACCATGACAAGAAACTTGTCGTCAGACAGCCCAACGTTGCTCCGGAAAAATGCCGCATTGCGCCACTCCAGACACGCCCTGCGATACTGGCACAAGCACATGCCGAAGGCCTTCGTGGCGGCTATAGACCAACTGTTCGCGTTATTCTTGCCCACCGGATAGAACTTGATATTGTGTTCGTTGTGGAGATACAGGCAGGATCGCGAGTATTCAGTGTGCCTTGAAATATCGCCGAAAAGGATGGAACACGACATCTTGGAGAGCTTCATGGTCAAGCCATTGCGATTCTGACCGATGTCAACAGCCAAATCATCTACAGTCTTCGGTTCCCAGTGCCCGCTCTTTATGAAGCATTTCTCGAGTTTTAACGGATCATCCAAAGGGTAATCCTCGCCCATATCCCTGTCCGACGACCCGTCCTCCATCGTCAGATAGCACAGTGGGGCGTCTATCGGCCCATCATGCCGAACATGATTCAACATGGCCGTGGCAACCCGATTTAGCGCGCTCCCCGTCGCATTCCCCGTGTTCATGCTTTCCTCCTCTCTTTGTCGGGCGAACGCAGGCTTGATGATTATACTTGAACACTACCATCGCAGACTTGAAAGGCCAATGAAACGGCACAACCAAAACAAGGGGAAAGTCGCCACGACAGTCGAGCGAAGTGCAGAGAGCACACGCGCGCAACGAAGGATACAGCCCTAACGCAGGAGGTTTTCAATTTCACGAAGAAGAGGCTTCGCGAGGGGGAATATCAACCAGCGCCCCGCATGGCGGGGGACTTCAACATCGGGCACTTCGTGCCCTCAGCGGGCGGAAGGCATAGAAAAAGGGAGCACACTGTTGTGTGCTCCCTTTGATCGTCGTGGCGGAGCCGACGAGACTCGAACTCGCGGCCTCTGGCGTGACAGGCCAGCGTTATAACCGACTTAACTACAGCTCCGCATTATGAATTCCGCATCCGTAGATGCAGCTATTCGCAACTTTTGTCAAGATGGCCGGGGCTTTCACCCCGGCCCTAATCATATAACGCCCTCGAAGGGCAATTCAATCTGTGGCGGAGCCGACGAGACTCGAACTCGCGGCCTCTGGCGTGACAG